>NZ_JBSGDZ010000055.1:0-30333 GCF_053602655.1 Sphaerisporangium sp. NPDC004334 | reverse complement strand
TTAACACACTGTTGAGTTCTCAAGAAACGGACGCGTACACCACCGGAAACCAGACCCACCAAGGACCCGACCCCCGACTGGGGCGTTCATCTCGTGTTCTTAAACTTTACCAGTTTCCGACGATCTCCGTCAAATCAACCGATCTGCCGCAACCGTTCGGAACTGCTAAAATCTTGGTCACCCCGTCGCCAGGGCAACCCGTCTAACTTACGTCATCACCCACGCCAAGTCCAATCGAGTCAAATAGCGGCTCGAGTCGATCTCGTGCGGGCGACACGCCAGAACCGGACCCTCCGTCGAGGACGGAGTTTCCGAGATCGTGTCGTTCGGGATGCCCCGGGAGTCAGGCGCCTCTGCGGCGGCCCGCCGTTTCCCTGGGGTGGAACAGAACATTAAGCGGCTCTGGAGGGTCCGTCAAATCGATTACGGGGCCGATCGCCCAGCTCATCCCGTGATCCGGGAAACTCTCACGCATCCGCTACAAGACTGTTACCTACGACAGCGGCCCCCGGTACGCGCGGCGCGCGTACCGGGGGCCGGGGAGCCTGGGAGGGGAAACCACGGAAAGCCGCAGGTCACGGACCCACGGGCCGAAGCGGACGGGCGGGGTCAGCCGGCCGCGACCTCGACGCCGCCCACAGAACGCTTGCCACGGCGGAGCACCAGGAAGCGCCCGTGCAGCAGGTCATCGGCGGTGGGCACGTACGCCTCGTCGGTGACCCGCACGTTGTTGAGGTAGGCCCCGCCTTCCTTGACCGAGCGCCGCGCGGCCGACTTGCTCTCGACCAGCCCGCTGTCGGCCAGCAGGTCGACGTAGGCGGCCCCGAGCGCGGGGACGGTGACCCGTGGCACCTCGGCGAGCGCGGAGGCGAGCGTCCGTTCCGGCAGCTCCTCCAGGGACCCCTGGCCGAACAGCGCGCCCGACGCGGCGATGACCGCGCGGCACTCGTCGGCGCCGTGCAGCAGGGTGGTGAACTCCTCCGCCAGCGCCCGCTGCGCCTCGCGCGCCGCGGGACGCTCCGAGGCGCTCTTCTCCAGCGCCTCGATCTCGTCCCTGGACCGGAAGCTGAAGATCTTCAGGAACTTCACCACGTCGCGGTCGTCGGAGTTGAGCCAGAACTGGTAGAAGGCGTAAGGCGAGGTCAGCTCGGGGTCGAGCCAGACCGCTCCGCCGGCCGTCTTGCCGAACTTGGTGCCGTCGGCCTTGGTGATGAGCGGCACGGTCAGCGCGTGCACGTGAGCGCCCTCGACCCGGCGGATGAGGTCGCAGCCGGCGGTGATGTTGCCCCACTGGTCGCTGCCGCCGATCTGCAGAGTGCAGCCGTGGCGGCGGTGCAGCTCCAGGTAGTCGTTGGCCTGGAGGATCTGGTAGCTGAACTCGGTGTAGCTCAGCCCCTCCCCCGCGAGTCTGGCCGAGACCGACTCGCGGGCGAGCATGCGGTTCACCGGGAAGTGCTTGCCCACGTCACGCAGGAAGTCGATCGCCGACAGGCCCGCCGTCCAGTCGAGGTTGCTGACCAGGATCGCGGCGGAGGGGTCGGAGAAGTCGAGGAACTTCTCCACCTGGACGCGGATGCGCCGCACCCACTCGGCGACCACGTCGGTGGAGTTGAGCGAACGCTCCTCGCTCTTGCCACTGGGGTCGCCGATGAGGCCGGTGGCGCCGCCGACCAGCCCGATGGCGTGGTGGCCGGCCCGCTGGATGCGCGTCAGCGTGAGCAGCGGGACGAGGTTGCCGACGTGCAGGGAAGGGGCGGTGGGGTCGAAGCCGCAATAGACCGTGATCGGACCTTCGCTCATCGCGCCCCGCAGGGCGTCGATGTCGGTGGACTGCGCGATCAGGCCGCGCCACGCAAGGTCATCGAGGATGTCGGTCACGATCCTGGCCTTCATGAGTCGTTCACTGAATGGGATGAATGCCGGGCTCTCGCCCTGCGTACAGCCTGCCCGATCACCGCACCACTCCGCCACTCGGAAGACCAGGATGCGGGACGGCCCGGGCCGTCAGCTCGGCCGGGTCTTCGGCACATGCTTGCGGTACGGCGAGACGGTCAGGTCGCCGTCGATCCAGAAGCGCCACGGCGTGTCCGCACCGGACGACACGCCGGTGCGCGGGCCGGAACGGACCGACGCCGGGCCGGCGGGGTCGCCCTCCAGTACCCGTAGGCCGTCCGGGCGGGAGCCGGAGCAGCAGTCGGCGCCGTTGAGCTCGCGTCCGATGCCGAGCGCGACGGCCAGGCGGGCGGGGCCGCGGGCCAGGTCGCGTGCGGGGACGGGGCGGCCGGGGCTGGTGAGCGGCGCGGAGGTGCCGGGCCGGTGGCGGCGGGCGCGGGCCTCCTCCACCCCTCGCACCACCTCGCCCGCGCGCAGCAGCACCCCCGAGCCCATTCCCTCGGGCAGGCAGACGAAGTTGGCGCAGTAGTGCATGCCGTAGGTGAAGTACACGTACAGGTGGCCGGGCGGGCCGAACATGACGGCGTTGCGCGGCGTGCGTCCCCGGTAGGTGTGGGAGGCGGGGTCGGTCCCGGGTGGCCCGTAGGCCTCCACCTCGGTGAGGCGGACGGCCACCGGCCCGTGCACCAGGACGCGCCCGAGCAGGTCGGGGGCCACCTCCGCTGCGGGCCGGTCGAAGAACGAGCGGTCCAGGACACGCCCGGCGACCTCGGATGTCCGAGCGCCGGGCATCCGCCCGTCCACGCCGGCCGGTTCCCGGCCTAAGATCCGGTCGCCCACGCGGCCTGGCCGTCCACGATCTCGCGGAGCGCGACGATCTGGTCGCGCACCCGGTCGGGCGCGGTGCCGCCGTGGGCCTTGCGCGAGGCGAGCGCGCCCTGCACGTTCAGCACCTCCAGCGGGCCCGGCACGTCCGCGCCGTCGGCCGCGGACGCGGTGAAGTGCGGGGAGATCTTGGCGAGGTCCTCCTCGGTGAGCCGCTCGAAGGTGGTGTCGTTGACCTGGCACCAGACCACCAGGTGGCCGACGGCCTCGTGGGCGTCGCGGAAGGCCACGCCCTTGCGCACCAGCAGCTCGGCGAGGTCGGTGGCAAGGGCGAAGCCGTCGGGCGCGGAGGATTCCAGCCGGGCGGTGTTGACGCGCATGGTGGAGACCAGGCCGGAGACCGCGGGCAGCACGAGCAGCAGGGTGTCGACGGCGTCGAAGACCGGCTCCTTGTCCTCCTGCAGGTCGCGGTTGTAGGTGAGCGGCAGGCCCTTGAGCGTGGTGAGCAGGGACATCAGGTTGCCGATGAGCCGGCCGGACTTGCCGCGGGCCAGCTCGGCGACGTCCGGGTTCTTCTTCTGCGGCATGATCGACGAGCCGGTGGAGTAGGCGTCGTCCATCTCGATCCAGTGGAACTCCTGGGAGGCCCAAAGGACGATCTCTTCGCCCAGGCGGGACAGGTGGACGCCGATCAGCGCCGCGCAGAACAGGAACTCCGCGGCGAAGTCGCGGTCGGCGACGGCGTCCATGGAGTTGGGCGCGGCCGAGTCGAAGCCGAGCTCCTGGGCCACCCTCTGCGGGTCCAGCGGGAGGGAGGACCCGGCGAGCGCGCCGGCGCCGAGCGGGGAGACGGCGGCGCGCCGGTCCCAGTCGCGCAGCCGGTCGACGTCACGCGCGATGGCGTGGACGTGGGCCAGGAGCTGGTGACCGAAGGAGACCGGCTGGGCGTGCTGCATGTGGGTCATGCCGGGCGCGGCGGTGGCCGCGTGCTCCTCGGCCTGGCTGATCAGCGCGGTCTCCAGCTCGACCAGCCGCGAGACGATGTAGCGGACGTTGTCGCGCAGGTACAGGCGCAGGTCGGTGGCGATCTGGTCGTTGCGGCTGCGGCCGGCGCGCAGCTTGCCGCCGAGCGACCCCAGGTGCTCCAGAAGCCCGCGTTCGAGGGCGGTGTGGACGTCCTCGTCGGCCACGGTGGGCCGGAACTCGCCCGACTTGCAGGCCCGCTCGAGGTCGTCCAGCGCCGCGATCATGCGCTCGAGCTCGTTCTCGCTCAGCAGCCCCGCGCGGTGCAGCACCCGGGCGTGCGCCCGCGACGCCATCAGGTCGTACGGCGCGAGCCGCCAGTCGAACTGCACGCTCACGGAGAGCCGTGTCAGCGCGTCCGCAGGACCGCCTTCGAACCTGCCACCCCATAGCCGCATGGGCTTGCCACCCTCAGCCACCGTTCTCCTCTTCCCGAGATCGAAATGCTCAATCCGCGACCCTAGCCCAAAACGACGCTCATCAGCCGAGACGGCCGTCCCGCGCGGCGCGATCTTGTTTCGGGCGTCCATGTCGCCCGCGAGGCCCGGCATGGGCCGGGCCTGTGCCGGTCAGCCCGCCTCACGCGGGCTGACTACGTCGCTCGGTCAGCTTGAGCAGGGAGTCCGCGAGCAGGGTGCCGCCCGTCGGGTCGCGGCTGATCACCAGGATGGTGTCGTCGCCGGCGACGGTGCCGAGGATCGACTCCCAGTCGGCGTGGTCCAGTGCCGAGGCGAGGAACTGCGCGGCGCCGGGCGGGGTTCGCACGATCACCAGGTTGGCCGAGGCCTCGGCCGAGACCAGCAGTTCTTCGGCCACTCGTCGCAGGCGGGCCGCCGGGGTCTCGGTGCCGGAGCCCGTGCGGGTCAGCGGGATGCGCGCCCCGCCCTCGCCCGGCAGCGCGTACACGAGCGAGCCGTCGTCGGCCCGCAGCTTGAGCGCGCCGAGCTCGTCCAGGTCACGCGACAGGGTGGCCTGGGTGACCTCGACGCCGCTCTCGGCCAGCAGCCGGGCCAGCTCGGGCTGGGAGCGGACCTGGTTGCGGTTCACCAGGTCGGCGATCTTGGCGAGCCTCCCCGCCTTGGTCAGGGGGATGGTCATCGCGTCACCAGCCACTGGAGCAGGGCCTTCTGGGCGTGCAGGCGGTTCTCGGCCTCGTCCCACACGGCGCTGTGCGGGCCGTCCAGAACCTCGGCGGTGATCTCCAAGCCGCGGTAGGCGGGCAGGCAGTGGAGCACGACGGCGTCGGGGGCGGCCAGGTCCAGCAGCGCGGAGTTGATCTGGTAGGGCGTGAGCGCGGCGACCCGTTCGTCCTTTCCGTCCTGACCCATCGACACCCAGGTGTCAGTGGTCAGGACGTGGGCGCCGGCGGCTGCCGCGCCGGCGTCCGGCAGCACGGTGACCGAGCCGCCCGTGGTGGCGGCGATCTCGGCGGCGCGGGCCAGGACGGCGGCGTGCGGCTGGTAGGCGGCCGGGGCGGCGATGCGGACGTGCATGCCGGCGGTGGCGCCGCCGAGCAGGTAGGAGTGGGCCATGTTGTTGGCGCCGTCGCCGAAGTAGGCGAGCGTGCGCCCGGCGAGGGCGCCCAGGCGCTCGCGCACGGTGAGCAGGTCGGCGAGCACCTGGCAGGGGTGGAACTCGTCGGTCAGCGCGTTGACGACGGGGACCGGGGACGCGGCGGCCATCTCCTCGACGCGCTCCTGCCCGAAGGTGCGCCAGACGATCGCGGCGACCAGGCGTGAAAGGACGCGGGCGGTGTCCCCGATCGGCTCGCCGCGGCCCATCTGGGACCCCGCGGCATCGATGATCAGCGGGTTGCCGCCCATCTCGGCGATGCCGACCGCGAAGGAGACGCGGGTGCGGGTGGAGTGCTTGTCGAACAGCACCGCGACCGTCTTCGGGCCCTCGAACGGGCGGTACCCGTAGCGGTCCTTCTTCATCGCCTCGGCCAGGTCGAGGACCTCGGCCTGCTCGGCCGGGCCGAGGTCGTCGTCGCGCAGGAAGTGCCGGACGGTTCCCGAGATCGGCCCGCTCATCCGGCCACCTCCGAAAGGATCGCGGGCAGGGCGTCGAGGAACGAGTCGACCTGCTCCTCGGTGATGACCAGGGGTGGCGCGAGCCGGATCGCGTCGGGTTGCACGGCGTTGACCAGGAACCCGGCCCGCTGGGCCACGGCCTGGACCTGCGCGGCGTGGTCGCCGGTGAGCACGATGGCCCGCCACAGGCCACGCCCGCGCACGCCGGACAGCAGCGGGTGGTCCAAGGACGCGATGCCGTCGGCGAGCCGGTCGCCGAGCTCGCGGACGTGGGCGAGCAGCCCGTCGCGCTCGATGGTGCCGAGCACGGCGAGGGCGGCGGCGGCCGACACCGGGTTGCCGCCGAAGGTGGAGCCGTGGTCGCCCTTGGCGAACAGCGTGCCGGCCTGGCCGAAGCCGACGCACGCGCCGATCGGCATGCCGCCGCCGAGCCCCTTGGCCAGGGTGAGCACGTCGGGGACGATGCCGTCGTGCTGATGGGCGAACCAGTGGCCGGTGCGGCCGATCGCCGACTGGATCTCGTCCAGCACCAGCAGGGCGCCGGTGGCGTCGCAGATCTGCCGGGCGGCGGTGAAGTAGCCGCCGGGCGGCGGCACGACCCCGGCCTCGCCCTGCGTGGGCTCCAGGAAGACCGCGGCGCAGTCGCCGGTGACGGCCTGCTTGAGGGCGTCGGCGTCACCGTAGGGCACGAAGCGGACGTCCAGCGGGAAGGGCCCGAACTGGTCGCGGATGGCGGCCTTGCCGGTCAGCGACAGCGCGCCGAGCGTGCGGCCGTGGAAGCCGTTCTCGGCGGCGACGTAGTACTTCCTGCCCGTGGCCCTGGCGTGCTTGACGGCCAGCTTGAGCGCGGCCTCGTTGGCCTCGGTGCCGGAGTTGGCCAGGAACACGCGGCCGGGGACCTTCAGCAGGCCGAGCAGCCGTTCGGCGAGCAGCACCTCGGGCTCGTTGATGAACAGGTTGGAGCTGTGGGCGAGCGCGGCGGCCTGCTCGGAGACGGCGCGCACCAGGGCGGGGTGGCCGTGGCCGAGGGAGCTGACGGCGATGCCGGCGATCAGGTCGAGGTAGCGCCTGCCGTCGGCGTCCCAGACGTGGCACCCCTCGCCGCGCACCAGCACGGCCGGGGGCACCCCGTAGTTGGGCATGAACGCGGCCTCGAAGCGCTCGGTGAGCGAGGCGGCGCCGGCGTCCAGCAGGTCGCCTCCGGCGTGGCCGGGCATCGCGGATGGGCTGACCTGGCTCATGACTCCTCCTCCGGCACCACCATGGTCCCTATCCCCTCGTCCGTGAAGATCTCCAGCAGCACCGAGTGGGGCACCCGCCCGTCCAGGACGTGGGCCTGGGGCACGCCCGCGCTGACGGCGGTCAGGCAGGCTTCCATCTTCGGCACCATGCCGCTGGACAGGCCCGGCAGCAGCCCGGCCAGCTCGCCGGCCGTCAACCGGCTGATCACCTTGGCCCCGGCGCCGTCGCCCGAGGGCGGCCAGTCGGCGTACAGGCCCTCGACGTCGGTGAGGACGACGAACTTGCCCGCGTCCAGCGCGACGGCGAGCGCCGCGGCGGCGGTGTCGGCGTTGACGTTGTAGATCTCGCCGTCCTCGCCGCGGGCGATGGAGGAGACGACGGGGATGCGCCCGTCGTCGAGCAGGGCCTGGACGGCCCCGGGCTCCACCTTGACGATCTCGCCGACCTGGCCGATGTCGACCTTCTCGCCGTTGACCTCGGCGTGCTTGCGTTCGGCGGTGAACAGGTGGGCGTCCTCGCCGGACATGCCGATGGCGAAGGGCCCGTGCCGGTTGATCAGGCCCACGACGTCGCGGTTGACCTGGCCGACCAGCACCATGCGCACGACCTGCATGGCCTCGGGCGTGGTGACCCGCAGCCCGGCGGTGAAGCCGGTCTCGATGCCGAGGCGGTCGAGGTGGGCGTTGATCTGCGGGCCGCCGCCGTGCACGACGACCGGCCGCAGGCCCGCGTGGAGCAGGAACACCATGTCGTCGGCGAATCCGCGGCGCAGCGTCTCGTCGGTCATGGCGTTGCCACCGTACTTCACCACGACGGTCTGGCCGCGGAAGCGCTCCAGCCAGGGCAGGGCCTCGATGAGGACGGCGGCCTTGGCGTGCGGGCCGAGCGCGTCCCCCGCCGTGGACGGGGCCGCGGCGGGCGGGGCGGTTCCGTTCCGCCCGGCGGCCGGCGTGTCGCCGCTCATGTGGAGTACGCCGAGTTCTCGTGGACGTACTCGGCGGTGAGGTCGGTGGTGTGGACGGTGGCCGAGTGCGGCCCCGCCGACAGGTCGATGGTGATGGTCACGTCCCTCGCGCGCAGGTCGACCTTGGCGCGGTCGTCGCCCGCGGCGCCGCCCCGGCAGATCCAGATGCCGTTGATGGCGACGTTGAGCCGGTCGGGCTCGAACACGGCGTCGGTGGTGCCGACGGCGGACACGACGCGGCCCCAGTTGGGGTCCTCGCCGTGGATGGCGCACTTGAGCAGGTTGGACCTTGCCACCGCCCTGCCGACGGTGACCGCGTCGTCCTCGTGGGCGGCGCCGACGACCTCGATCGCGATGGCCTTGGTAGCGCCCTCGGCGTCGACGAGGAGCTGCCTGGCCAGGTCGGCGCACACCTCAGTGATCTTCTTCTCGAACTCGGCGGGGTCGGGGGTGACGCCTGATGCCCCGCTGGCGAGCAGCAGCACGGTGTCGTTGGTGGACATGCAGCCGTCGGTGTCGAGCCGGTCGAAGGTGACGCCGACGGCCTTGCGCAGCACCCGGTCGAGCTCGGCGGCCGGCACGTCGGCGTCGGTGGTGATGACGCTGAGCATCGTGGCCATGGCGGGGGCCAGCATGCCGGCTCCCTTGGCCATGCCGCCCACCATGTAGCCCTCGCCCCTGCGGAAGGCGATCTTGGTGACGGTGTCGGTGGTGCGGATGGCGTCGGCGGCGGCCAGGCCCCCGTCGCGGGACAGCTGGGCCGCCACCGCCTCGACCCCGGCCAGCAGCGGGTCCATGGGCAGGCGCTCGCCGATCAGGCCGGTGGAGCAGACGGCGACCTCGCCGGCCGAGTCGCCGATGACGCCGGCGACCTTCTCGGCTGTGGCGTGGGTGTCCTGGAAGCCGCCCGGGCCGGTGCAGGCGTTGGCGCCGCCGGAGTTCAGGACGACCGCCCGGACCCGGCCGCCGGTGAGGACCTGCTGGGTCCACAGCACGGGGGCGGCCTTGACGCGGTTGCGGGTGAAGACGCCGGCGGCGGCACGGGAGGGGCCGTCGTTGACGACCAGGGCCAGGTCGCGGGCGCCCTTGGCCTTCAGGCCCGCGGCGACGCCGGCGGCGCGGAAGCCGAGGGGCGCGGTGACGCTCATGACCGGCCCTCCCCCGCCTTGACCGAAGTGATCGGAGTGGTGTGACTGCGCTGGCTCACGGGGCTACTCCATTGAGGGGAAGGCCGAGTTCTTCTGCCAGGCCGAGGGCGAGGTTGGCGCTCTGGATCGCCCCGCCCGCGGTGCCCTTGGTCAGGTTGTCGATGGCGACGACGGCGACCACGCGGCCGGCCCGCTCGTCGAGGGTCACCTGGAGCGCGGCGGTGTTGGCGCCGACGGTCATGGCCGTGGCGGGCCAGACGCCCTCGGGCAGCAGGCGCAGGAAGGGCTCGTCCTTCACCGCCGCGGCGTAGGCCTCGCGCAGCGCGGCGGCGGTCAGGCCGGGAGCGGCGGGCGCGGTGCAGGTGGCGAGGATGCCGCGGCTCATCGGGGCCAGCATGGGGGTGAAGGAGACCTTCACCGGGGTGCCCGCGACCTTGGAGAGGTTCTGCTCCATCTCGGGCGTGTGGCGGTGGGCGCCGCCCACGTTGTACGCGCCGACCGAGCCCATGACCTCGCTGCCGAGCAGGTGGGTCTTGGGCGAGCGGCCGGCGCCGGAGGTGCCGCTGGCGGCGACGACCACGACGTCCGGCTCGGCGAGGCCGGCGGCGAAGGCCGGGAACAGGGCGAGGGTGGCCGCGGTCGGGTAGCACCCGGGGACGGCGACGCGCCGTGCCCCGCGCAGCAGGTCGCGCTGGCCGGGCAGCTCGGGCAGGCCGTACGGCCAGGTGCCGGCGTGCTCGCCGCCGTAGAAGCGGACCCACTCGGCCGGGTCGTCCAGCCGGAAGTCGGCGCCGCAGTCGACCACGAGGGTGTCCTCGCCGAGCTGGGCGGCGATGGCGGCGGACCGCCCGTGCGGCAGGGCCAGGAACACGACGTCGTGGCCCCGCAGCGTCTCGGCCGTCGTCTCGGCGAGGACCCGCCCGGCGAGGGCGGGCAGGTGCGGCTGATGGGCGCCCAAGGCGCCGCCCGCGCTCGAGCCGGCGGTCAGCGCGCCGATCTCGAAGGCGGGGTGGGCCGAGAGCAGGCGCAGAAGCTCGCCCCCGGCGTAGCCGCTGGCTCCGGCGACCGCCGCTTTCATCGACTCACCTCGCATGACCATGCACTGGGCCTTATGACCTTTACAAAGAAAGATTATGCACCGCTCAGCATCTTCATGCAAACCAACATCACGTGAATGACCGTGTGAGCTCGACCCCTGTTCTCCGTACCTACCGGTCGGTATCGTCACCTTCCACAACGGCAGCTACTCACCCCCGGGAGTAACCGCGCATGACTGTCACCCATGACCAGGTCCAGGCACAGCTCACCGGACCTGGCCAGTTGTTCGAGATGGAGGAGGTCGAGATACGCGGGTCGAAGCTCCGGACCTGGAAGCACGCCCCGACGACCTTCCGCGCCCTGCTGGAGAACAGCCGCTTCCACGGAGAGGCGATCTTCATCGTCTACGAGGACGAGCGCGTCAGCTACGAGGAGCACTACCGCCGGACCGCCACGCTGGCCACCCGGCTCGCCGAGGACTACGGCGTCACCAAGGGAGACCGGGTCGCCATCGCGATGCGCAACTACCCCGAGTGGGTCGTGGCCTTCTCGGCGGTCGTCGCGATCGGGGCGATAGCGGTGCCGCTGAACGCGTGGTGGACGACGCCCGAGCTGGAGTACGGCTTGTCCGACTCGGGGGCCAAGGTGTTCATCGCCGACGGCGAGCGGGCCGAGCGGCTGCGCGGGACGTCCGTCCCCATGATCGTCACCCGCGCCGCCGGGGACCTGCCGCCCGGGGCCCGCGCGTTCGCCGACGTCCTCGGCGAGGTGCGCGCGGAGGCGACCCTGCCGGCGGTCGAGCTGGACCCCGAGGATCCGGCCACCATCTTCTACACCTCCGGGACCACCGGCCACCCCAAGGGCGCGCTCGGCACCCACCGCAACGCCGCCCAGTCGCCGATGACCGTCGCCTACGCGCTGCTGCGCAGCATCGCCCTGGCCGGCAAGGACCCCTCGACGGCGGTGGGCACCCGGCGCATAACGCTGCTGACCGTGCCCCTGTTCCACGTCACCGGCTGCTTCGCGGTGATGACGGCCACCATGTTCACCGGCGGCGGCCTGGTGCTGATGTACAAGTGGGACCCCGGGCAGGCGCTCCAGTTGATCGAGCGCGAGAAGGTCACCATCATGACGGGCGTCCCGACCAACGCCTGGCAGCTGCTGTCGCACCCCGACCTCGGCAAGTACGACATCTCAAGCCTCGGCGGGGTCAGCTACGGCGGCGCGCCGGCCCCGCCCAAGCTGCTGGAGCGCATCGGCGACCAGCTTCCCCAGCGGCAGGCGTCCAACGGGTACGGGATGACCGAGACCACCGCGCTGGCGATCTACAACAGCGGGCCCACCTACCTGGCCAAGCCCGACAGCATCGGCCTGCCCCTGGCCGTGTGCGACGTGCGCGTGTCCGACCCGCTCGGCAACGAGCTGCCCCCCGGCGAGGTCGGCGAGCTGTGCATGCGCGGCCCCAACGTCATCGCGGGCTACTGGAACCGCCCCGAGGCCACCGCCCAGACCTTCGTGGAGGGCTGGCTGCACACCGGCGACCTGGCCAGGCTCGACGAGGATGGCTTCGTCTACATCGTCGACCGGGCCAAGGACATGGTCATCAGGGGCGGCGAGAACGTCTACTGCGCCGAGGTCGAGGCGGCCATGTTCGAGCACCCCGCCGTGGACGACGCCGCCGTGATCGGCATCCCGGACGACGAGCTCGGCGAGCAGGTCGGCGCCGTCGTGCGCCTGAAGCCCGGCATGTCGGCCACCGCAGAGGAGCTGCGGGAGTTCCTGACCGGCGTCCTCGCACCGTTCAAGATCCCCGTGCGGTTCTGGTTCCGCGAGACCGAACTCCCCCGCAACCCCGGCGGCAAGATCCTCAAGACCCACCTGCGCCGGGAGACCCTCGGCCTGTGAACGCCCCGACGGCCGCGCGGCGCCCCTGCCAGGCCCCGGGAACCGTGGGCCTCGGGGGCGCCACCTGAGATCATCGACCGGAAGGCCGGTGGACGAGGGGAGGACCGCGGGTGAGCGTCGCCGAGGGCGTGCGGTTCGGAGTGCTTGGATCGCTCAGGGCCGAGGTGGGCGCGCGGCCCGCGGGCCTTGGAGGGCCGCGGCAGCGGGCCGTGCTGGCGATGCTGCTGATCGCGCGCGGCCGCATCGTCCCGGCCGAGCGGATCCTGTCGGAGGTGTGGGAGGGGTCGCGGCCCGCCTCGCCGACGACGCTCCACGGGTACGTCGCCGATCTGCGCAGGGCGCTGGAGCCGGAACGGCCGCCCGGTGCCCCGGCCCGGCTGCTGGTGCGCGAAGGCCCCGGATACGCCCTGCGCGCGGCGCCCGCCGCGATCGACGCCGAGCGCTTCACCGACCTGGCCGTCCGCGGCCGGCGCGCACTGGAGGACGGCGATCACGGGCGCGCCGCCGACCTCCTCGGCCAGGCCCTCGCGCTGTGGCGGGGGCCGGCCTACGCCGACTTCGACGGGGCCGCCTTCGCGGCGCCCGACGCCGCCCGGCTGGAGGACCTGCGGACCGCGGTGCGCGAGGACCGCCTGTCCGCCGTCATCGCCTCGGGACGGCACGCCGCCGCCGTGGGCGAGCTGGAGGCGCTGGTCGCCGAGCAACCACTGCGCGAACGCGGCTGGGAACTGCTGGCCCTGGCCCTGTACCGGTCCGGACGGCAGGCCGACGCGCTCGCCGCGTTACGCACCGTCCGCAGAAGGCTGGCCGACGAGCTCGGCGCCGACCCCGGACGCGGGCTGCGCGAACTGGAGGCGGCCGTGCTCGCCCAGGACCCCCGCCTGACCCCGGCGCCCGCGGAACCCGGCCGGGGGCCCTCCCCTGCGCCGCCGCCCGGGGAACCGGCGCCGTCCCCGGGCAACCTGCCCTTCGCCCTGTCCAGCTTCGTCGGCCGCGACGGGGACCTGACCGCCGTCGCGCGCCTGCTGGAGGCGCACCGGCTGGTCACGCTCACCGGCCCCGGCGGCGTCGGCAAGACCCGCCTGGCCCTGGAGGTCGCCCGCGCCCGCACGGACACCGACGGGCCCTGGCTGGTGGAGATCGCGGGCCTGCACACACCCGACCTGCTCACCGCCACCATCGCCGCCGCTATGGGACTGCCCGCCGCCGCCTCCGCCGACCAGCTGGCCGGGATGCTCGCCGGCCGCGAGCTGGTGATCGTCCTGGACAACTGCGAGCACCTGCTGGCCCCCGCCGCCATGCTCGTGCACACCCTGCTGGCCCGCTGCGGCGGCGTGCGGATCCTGGCCACCAGCCGCGAACCCCTGGGCATCACCGGCGAGGCCGTCTACGAGGTGCCGCCGCTGCCCGCCGCGACCGAGGCCGCGGAGCTGTTCGCGCGCCGCGCGGCGGCGGCCCAGCCCGGCTGGGCGCCCGAGCCGGGCGGCCAGGAGCGCGTCGCCGCCCTGTGCGCCGGGCTCGACGGCATCCCGCTGGCCATCGAACTCGCCGCCGCCCAGTGCCGGACGCTGTCGGTCGGCCAGATCGCCGACGCCCTCGAAGATCGCTTCACCCTGCTGGTGGGCGGGCCCGCCGGCCGGCCGGACCGCCATCGGACCCTGCTCGGCACCGTCGCCTGGAGCGACCAGCTCCTGTCGCCGGAGGAACGGCTGCTGTTCCACCGGCTCGGCGTGCTCCGCGCCGGCTTCGACCTGGAGACGGCCGCCGCCGTGACGGGGGTCGCCCCCGTACTGGCCCCGCTGTCGGCGCTGGTCCGCAAGTCGCTGGTCACCGCCGAGCCCGGCACGGCGCCGCGCCGCTACCGCATGCTGGAGACGCTGCGCCAGTACGCCCTTGGCGCGCTGTCCCCCGAGGAACTGGCGCGGGCGCGGGAACGGCACCGCGCCTGGGCGCTGACCAGGGCAGAGAGCGCCGAACGCCATCTGCGCGGCCCGCAGGGGGCGGCGCTGCTGGAAGGGCTGACCCGCGACCAGCCGGAGTTCCGCGCCGCGTTCGCCTCCGCGCTCACCGAGGGCGACGGCGACTACGTCCTGCGGCTGGGCGGCGCGCTGTTCTGGTTCTGGTTCCGCATGGGCCACGTCGCGGAAGGGCTGGCCTGGCTGTCGGAGGGCTTCGCCGCGGCCCCGGGAGCCGGTGCCGGCACCCGGGCGCGTGCCAGGTTCGCCGTCGCGGCGCTGCGCTACCTGGCCGGACGGCCGGCGCAGGCGTACGAGGCGGCCCGCACGGCCGTCGAGGAGGCCCGCGAGGCCGGCGACCGGGCGACCGAGGCGAGCGCGACGGGCTACGCGGCCTACCTGGGCCTGCTGGCCGGGGCGCCGGTCGACGCGCCGGCCCTCGCCCGCGCGGCCGTCGAGATCGCCCGCGGCACCGCGCAGGGCTGGCTGGAGGCCGAGACGCTCATGATCCAGGGCATGGCGCTGCGGATCCTCGCCGACCTGCCCGGCGCCGGCGCCGCCTTCCGGGAGGCGATCGCCGCCGCCCACTCCAGCGGCCACGACTGGGCCGCCGACGGGGCCGCCTGGTGCGACATGAAGACCGCCTGCGATCGCGGGGAGGGCGCCCGCGCGCTGGCCGTCGCCGGCGACATCCTCGCCGCGATGGACCGTTACGGCGACATCTCCTTCTGGCTGGTCACCGTGCACAGCGCGGCCCGCGCCCTCGTGCTCACCGGGAGGGCGGAGCAGGCGGCCACGCTGATGGGCGCCGTGGAGGCCATCGGCGAGCGGGCCGGCGTCTCCCCTGAGCTGATGGACCCGCTGGACGGGCCCCGCGAGGCCGCCGCCGTGCGAGAAGCGCTGCCGCCGGAGGAGTACGAGCGCCACGCGGCCAGGGGACGCGCCCTGTCCCGGCAGGAGGCGAGCGCCCTGCTGGCCGGGCTGATCGCCCGGGACTGACCTTCGGCCGGGCCCGGCGTCCGCCGGTGGTGAAGCCCGTTCCCAGTGGCCGCCAAGCGGCCGCGCGCATCCTCGTCGCCATGAGCGCAGTGCCGCCCTGGCCGGGCGGCCCGGACAACGAGGTGAATCGTGATCAAGACGATGAGGCGCAGCGCGGCGGTGGCCGCGATCGGCCTGGGGCTGCTGGCGGGCCTGGGCATGACGGCCGCCCACGCCGCCACCGGAGACCCGTCCCAGTGGGGCGTGAGCGGAGACCCCTCTCAGTGGGGCGTGACCGGGGACCCGTCCAGTGGGGCGTGACCGGAGACCCGTCCCAGTGGGGCGTGACCGGAGACCCGTCCCAGTGGGGCTGATCCGAGGAGGGGGTGAGCGGACCATGGCGGACACCGGACACCGCCCCACCGGGCACGCCGTCGTCATCGGCGCGGGCATCGGCCGTCCCGCCCGTCGACCCGGAGGGGTATCACGCCTTCGCCGCCCGGCTTCCGGTCCCCGACCTGCACCACCTCCTGCTGCGCCTGGAACCGCTCGGGGCGCCGCGCCTGATGCGCATCCCGGTGAGCATCCGCCGCCGCTACGAACGGCTCGGCCGCTTCCCCGAGGGCTACCTGGTGGTCGGCGACGCGCTGTGCCAGTTCAACCCCAGCTACGGGCAGGGGATGACCGTGGCCGCCTGCGAGGCCGTCGCCCTGCGCGAGTGCCTGGCCGGCGGGCTGGACGGCCTGGCCCGCCGCTTCTTCGGGCGCGCCGCACGGATCATCGACGTGCCCTGGGACATGTCGGTCGGCGGCGACCTGCGGTTCCCGTCCGTCGAGGGCCCGCGGTCCCCGCGGGTGAGGCTGCTCAACGGCTACCTCACACGGCTCCACGCCGCCGCGGAGGCCGACCCGGTGGTCGGCAACGCCTTCCTGAGCGTCGCCAACCTCCAGGCGCCGCCGCAGCGCCTGCTGTCGCCGGGGATCCTCGCCCGGGTGCTCCGGCCCCGTTCCCGCCGCGGATCTCCGGCCCTCCCCGAGCCGGAGATCCGGGCGCAGGAGCCCGCCGGCCGGTGACACCCCGGGATCGTGGCGGCGGACCGCTGGAGGGAACGGTCCACGATCCCCTTTTTGTGCCGCTTTCCTTGGGTTACCCTCGCATCGATCTACGTTGTGCGAGGGGGGCCGATGGGCCGGGTCGACGCCGATGCCGCGCGGTTCGGGGTGCTCGGCCCGCTTCGGGCCGAGCTGGGCGGACGTCCGGTCGGCCTGGGCGGGCTGCGGCAGCGCGCGGTCCTCGCCGTGCTGCTGATCGCCCGGGGCAGGATGGTGTCGGCCGAGCGGCTCATGTCCGACGCGTGGGAGGGGTCCCCGCCGCCGTCGCCGGCGACCCTGCACGTGTACATCTCCCAGTTGCGCAGGGCGCTGGAGCCGGAGCGCGCGGCCCGCGCCCCGGCCGGGCTCCTGGTGCGCGAGGGGCCCGGGTACGCGCTGCGGGCCGACCCGGCCGCGGTCGACGCCGAGCGCTTCGCCGACCTGGCCGTGGCCGGGCGGCACGCCCTGGACGGCGGCAGGCCGGAACAGGCCGAGGAATTGCTGACCGAGGCGCTGGACCTATGGCGTGGACCGGCCTACGCCGACTTCGACGGGGCCGGATTCGCGGTGTCGGAGGCGGCCCGGCTGGAGGGGCTGCGCGCCGCCGCGTACGAGGACCGGCTGGCCGCCGCCATCCGGCTCGGCCGGCACGCCGCCGCGGTCGGCGAGCTGGAGGCCCTGGTGGCCGAGCAGCCGCTGCGGGAACGCGGCTGGGAACTGCTCACCCTGGCGCTGTACCGGTCGGGCCGGCGGGCCGAGGCCGCCGCGGCGCTGCGCGCCGTACGGGAACGGCTCGCCGACGAGCTCGGCATCGACCCCGGCCCCGCGCTGCGCGACCTTGCGGCCGCGGTGCTCGCCCAGGACCCGCGGCTCGACCCGCCGCCCGCGCTCACCACCGGCGCCCGCCCCGGCGGCGCGCCCCGTTCCCAGGCCCCCGCCGGCTCTCCCGCCGCCGCGCCGGCCGGCCTGGCGGCCAGGCCCGCGCCCGCGGGGAACCTGCCCTTCGCGCTGTCGAGCTTCGTCGGGCGCACGGCCGACCTCGCCGCCGTCGGCGGCCTGCTCACCGAGTACCGGCTGGTCACCCTCACCGGCCCCGGCGGGGTGGGCAAGTCGCGCCTCGCGCTGGAGGCGGCCAGGGCCCGTACCGACGACGACGGCCCCTGGCTGGTGGAGCTGGCCGGCCTCACCTCGCCCGAACTGCTCCCCGCCACCATCGCGGCCTGCCTGGGCATCCCGGGGGTGGCCACGGCCGAGGCGCTGGCGGCCGTGCTCGCCGGACGCCGGCTGCTGCTGGTGCTCGACAACTGCGAACACCTGCTGGAGGCCGTCGCCGCCCTCGCCGGCGCGCTGTTGGGCCGCTGCGGGGCCCTGCGGGTGCTGGCCACCAGCCGCGAGGCGCTGGGCGTGGAGGGCGAGGCGGTCTACGAGGTCCTGCCGCTCGACCCCGCCGGGGACGCCACCGAGCTGTTCCGGCGGCGGGCCGCCGCGGCGCTGCCCGCGTGGTCGCCCGACCCGGGCGACCTGGACCGCATCCCGGGGCTGTGCGCCGGGCTGGACGGCATCCCGCTGGCCATCGAACTGGCCGCCGCGCAGTGCCGGATGCTCTCCATCGGCCAGATCGCCGAGGCCCTGGAGAACCGCTTCGACGTGCTGGTGGACGGCCCGATCGACCTGCCGGCGCGGCACCGCGCGCTGGAGGCCACCGTCGCCTGGAGCCACCATCTGCTCGACCCCGCGGAGCGGCGGCTCTTCCACCGGCTGAGCGTGTTCGCCGCCGGGTTCGACCTCGACGCCGCCGCCGCGGTCGCAGGCCAGACCCCCGTCCTGCCCGCCCTGTCGGCGCTGGTGCGCAAGTCGCTGATCGCCGTCGAGCCGGGCACCGCGCCACGCCGCTACCGGATGCTGGAGACGCTGCGCCAGTACGCGCTGCGGGAACTGGACCCCCACGACCTCGCCGGGACACAGCGGCGTCACCGGGCTTGGGCCCTGACCCAGGCCGAGAGCGCCGAGCGCAGGCTGCACGGCCCGCAGGCCGCCGAGCTGCTGGCCCGCCTGACCCGCGAGCAGCCGGAGTTCCGCGCCGCCTTCGCCTCCGCGCTGGCCGACGGGGACGGCGACTACGCGCTGCGGCTCGGCGGAGCGCTGTACTGGTTCTGGTACCGCATGGGTCACATCGCCGAGGGCCTGTCCTGGATGTCCGACGCGTTCGCCGCCGCGCCGGACGCCGGACCGGAGGTCCGCGGACGGGCCCGGCTCGCCGTGAGCGGGCTCAGCTACCTGGCCGGCAGGCCGGCGGAGGCGTACGAGGAGGTGCTGACGGCCGAACGGGAGGGCCGGGAGGCCGGGGATCTGGTGGTCCAGGCGTCCGCGCGGGTCTACCAGACGCATTTCGGCGTGCTCGCCGGGATCCCGATCGACGCCCCCGCGCTCGCCGCCGACGCCGTCGGCCTCGCCCGGCGCGCCGGAGAGGAGTGGCTGGTGGCCGAGGCCCTCATGGTGCAGGGCACGCTCGCCCGCGTCATGGGAGACCGCCCGGCCGCCGAGGCCGTCCTGGCCGAGGCCGTCGCGACCGCCGAGTCCTGCGGCCACGACTGGGCGGCGGGCTCCGCCGCGTGGGCCGCCATGAAGACCGCCTGCGACGGCGGCGACGGCCGGCGCGCGCTCGGCATCGCCGCGGGCATCCTGGACGCCCTCGACCGCCACGACGACGTCACCTCCCGGCTCGTCCTGATCCACACCGTCGCCCACGCCCTCACGCTGAGCGGACGCGCCGGCCAGGCGGCCGTGCTGATGGGCGGAGTGGAGGCCGTCGGCCGCCGGGTCGGCTTCTCTCCCGAACTCATGGACCCGTTCGACGGCCCGAGAGAGGCCGCCGCCGTCCGCGAAGCGCTCCCGCCGGCGGAGTACGAACGCCTCGCGGCCCAGGGACGCGAACTGTCCCTGCCGGAACTGACCACCTTCATGATCGGCCTGCTCGACAACCGACCACCCTCATGATCGGCCTTCTCGACGCACGGTGACCCACCCCGCCACGCCCGGCCCCGACGCCCGCACCCCGCCGACGCGGCCCCGGCCCCCTTCGGTTCAGGTACTCAGACAGGATGGGTACGCCTACTCAGGCGTCCGGCCGGCCGGTGTCAGACCCTGAACGGCATGAAGAAACCACTCCAGCCCGCCATGACCGGCGCCTACTTCGCCCAGTGCGTCATCTCCTTCGCCGTGGCGCTCGGCAGCGTGGCGCTCGGCATCGTCTTCCTGCCGATCGATCCTTGGATTCGCGCGTTCCTCGCGATCGCCGTGCTGTACACGGTGACCACGGCCTTCGGACTGGCCAAGTGCGTGCGCGACCGGCAGGAACTCGACAGCATGTCCAGCCGCGTCGACCAGGCACGCCTGGACAAACTGCTCTCCGAGCACGACCCGTACAAGGTCGACACGCCGTGAGCCGCCGCTCCGGCCGCGCTATATCCCGTCCAGTCCCGCTATATCCCGTCCAGTCCCCGCTCGATCGCGTAACGGACGAGCTCGACCCGGTTGTGGAGCTGGAGCTTGTTCAAGGTGTTCTGCACGTGGTTCTGCACGGTCCGGTGGCTGAGCACCAGCCGTTCGGCGATCTGCCGGTAGGACAGGCCCTTGGCGACCAGGCGCAGCACCTCGGTCTCCCGATCGGTGAGGCGCGGCCCGGCGTCCGAAGGCCTCTGCGTGGCCAGGCGGCGATACTCGCCGAGCACCAGCCCTGCCAGGCCAGGGGTGAAGACCGGTTCCCCGCCGGCCGTGCGCCGGACGGCGCCGAGGAACTCCTCCCGGCTCGCCGACTTGACCAGGTATCCGCAGGCTCCGGCCTTGACCGCCTCGAGCACGTCCTCATGCTCGGCGCTCGCCGACAGCACCAGGACGCGGGGCGCGGGATCGGACGCGGCCAGCCCTCTGGCCACCTCGACACCGGACAGGTCGGGAAGCCGCAGGTCGAGGATCACCACATCGGGGCGCAGGGCGGCGGCGACGCGGAGCGCCTGGCGGCCCTCGCCCACGGTCGCCACCACCTGGTACCCGGCGTTCTCCAGGTCACGGGCGACCGCGTCCCGCCACATCGGGTGGTCGTCCACCACCATCACCCGCAGAGCGCTGGTCATGCCGCAACTGTAGACCGGCCCGCGTTCCCGCCCAGGATGTGCGCGCCCGCTCGTGGGCGGCGGTCCGGGCGGGAACGGGGATCACCAGCTCGACCTCGGTTCCCTGGCCCGGCACGGACGTGAGACCGACACTGCCGCCGAGGCCGGCGATCCGGCCCCGGATGGACTGCGCGACGCCGAGCCTGCCCTCCGCCTCCGCCTCCGAAAGGCGTCCCTCGGGGATGCCGGGGCCCTCGTCGCGCACCGTGATGGTCATCGAGACGCCGTCGTTCTCGGCGAAGACCCAGGCCCTCGCCTCCTCGCCGCAGTGCCACCGGACGTTGTCGAGCGCCGCCCCCACGGCCGCGACGACTTCGTGAGCGTGACCGGCGGGAAGCGGCAGAGGGGTCGCGGGTGTCGACACGGTGACCACCGCCGAGGTGTACCGGCGTAACCGAGCCCCCACATCGACCAGGCCCGCACCGTCCTGCTCCCCCATGCCCGGACCGCTGCGGATCAGCTCGCGCACCGCCGCTTCCTGCTCTCCGGCCAGCCGCCCCAGTTCGGCGGCCTCCCCGCCGATCTCCAGCCCGCGGCGTCGCACCAGCGCCAGTACCTGGAGCACGGAGTCATGGATGCCGCGAGCGAGCCGCTCGCGCTCCCGGCCGGCCGCCTCGATCTCGGCGGCGCGTTGCAGCCGTTCCTCCGCCTGTCTGGTGAGCCGCGCCACGTGGCCGACGACGGTTCCGGCGAGGATCAGCAGCACGGATCCGTTGATCGGTACGGAGAGAGCGAATCGGTCCGCATCGCGCAGCCACAGGTCGCCGAGCGCCAGCACGATCGCCGCCACCGCGCCCGCCCGCCGCCCGCCGTACACGGCCCAGGCGAGAACGGGCCCACCGATCCAGGTCGCCGTCACCGGCATCACACCCGCCGGTCCGGCGTCAGACCCCTGGACGTACGGCGAAGCCAGCATGCAGCCGAGCGTGACGAGCACGTCCAGCACCAGCAGGGGGCGGCTTCTCGCGGAGGAGTACGCGATCGTGGTGGCCGCGGTCCATACCGCCATCACGCCGAGGACGGCCCAGCCGGCGAGGGGGCGCTGGTAGCCGCCGGCGCTCGCCAGCAACACCGCGGCGTAGCCGAGAGAGGCGATGCGGTACACCGCGATGGCCCGCCAGAACGACCCCTCGATCTCCATGCGGCCCCATCACGCTCGATCGGCGCTGTCCCCGGTGAGCCGACTATATGACGGCCCGGATGCCCTCTCATCGCCCGAGCTCTAACGGGCACCGCTCCCGGACGGGGGCGCGGGTTCGGCCGCCGGACGTCCTTCGGGTGCCCGGAACGCGTGCCCGTGGGTGCGGCGGCCCCGGCGCGCGGAAAACCGGTTGCCCGGGAGCGTCGGGGGCCTTCAGACTTGCCGCCTGTGTCGACGAGTCCCGCCCGATCGCTGAAGACCCTGCTGCTGCGGCTGCGCATGGACCTCAGCCCATTACGCGACTCGCGGGATTTCCGGCTGCTGTTCGGCTCCAGCCTGGTCACGATGTTCGGCAGCCTGATGACCATGGTGGCCGTGCCCTTCCAGATGAAGCAGCTCACCGGCTCCTACGTCGCGGTGGGCCTGGTCGGCCTGGTGGAGTTCGCGCCGATGGTGGTGTGCGGGCTGTGGGGCGGCGCGATCGCCGACGCGCTCGACCGGCGCAAGATCGTCATTCTGTCCGAGGTCGGCCTCTGCCTGACCTCGGTGCTGCTGCTGCTGAACGCCGTGCTGTTCCCCGCCCCGGCCCAGGTGCCCGTGCTGTACGTCGTCGCCGCGCTGTCGGCCGGCCTGTCCAGCCTCCGCGGGCCCAGCGAGCAGGCGATCATCAACCGGGTCCTCAAACTCGACCAGATGGGCGCCGCGTTCGCCATCCAGGGCCTGGCGCGCAACGCGGGCATGATCGTCGGCCCGGCCGCCGGCGGCCTCATCGTCGTCACCCTCGGCCCGGCCACCTCCTACGGCATCGACATCGCGTCCTTCCTGCTGTCGCTGCTGCTCCTCGTGCGCGTGCGCCCCGTTCCCCGCACCGGTGACCACACCCCGGCCTCGCTGCGCTCGCTGGCCGAGGGCGTGCGCTACGCCGTCCGCCGCCCCGACCTGATGGGCACCTACCTGGTCGACATCGCCGCCATGGTGTTCGCCTTCTCCAACGCGCTCTTCCCGTTCCTCGCCGACCAGCTCCACGAGCCCAGGGCGCTCGGCCTGCTGTACGCGGCGGGCGGCATCGGCTCGGTGATCGCCTCGGCCACCTCCGGCTGGACCGCCCACGTCCACCGCCACGGCCGTGCGGTGATCACCTCGGCCGCGCTATGGGGCGCCGGCGTCGCCCTCGCCTCGATCATGCCCAACATCTGGCTCGTGGCCGCCCTACTGGCCTTCGCCGGAGCCGCTGACATGATCAGCGGCGTCTTCCGCGGCATCATCTGGAACCAGACGATCCCCGACGAGTACCGCGGCCGGCTGGCCGGCATCGAGTTGCTGTCCTACTCCACCGGCCCCATGCTCGGCGACGCCCGCGCCGGCTTCCTCGCCCAAGCCGGCGGCGCCCGCTTCTCCCTCGGCATCGGCGGCCTGCTCTGCATGGCCGCCGTCGCCGCCATGGCCGCCGCACTCCCCCGATTCAGGCGCTACGACGCCCGCACCGACGAACACGCCCTCGCCGAACGCACCCGTCGCGAGGCGGCCGTCACGACCTGACCAAAGCACCGGGGATCAGGGAAGCCACTCGCTACGGACCGCAGGCTCACTAGGAGTCGGCATTCTCGATGCGTACATGGCCTTTGACGCTAACGTCTTAGCCGCAGCCTGACTTACGTATAAGCGCGGACGGGGTGCGCCGCCATTAAGAGAGGCAGGTCAAGACCAGTGCGCATGGGATCGAGTTCCTTATCCTTGCTTGCTGCCGCAACCCTCCTCACAGCACTGATGGGGTGCGGACAGGCGAATGACGTAGCGGTCGGCGACCATCTGAGGGATCCGCGCCATATAGCGACGAACAGTGACTTCGGCGGGCCGAAATTCTTCATCGCCAATCGCTCCGGAAGCGCAGTCGCCATATATGACTCCGCCACCGGCAGGCGACTAGATCAAACAACTGCACCCAAAGGCATGGAGATAGACCAGATCTCGAGTGTCACAGATGAAAGCTTCGTCTTCTCCGCGGTGGACAAGATTAGGGCTCCTCACCTCTATCGCGCCGTCCTGACATCGGCCGGATCGGTCTCGCACGTCATGCGGCTACCTCTGCCCACTGGCATCACTCCCGCGAACGTTGCCCTAGCGATATCCCGGTCCGGATCAAAGCTCGCCTATGTCGGCGGCTTCGCAGGCGACGGTTCCGCTGGGACACATCTGACCGTCAGAGACCTGTCCAACACCGGGGTCCACAAGTTCACTCTGCAGCGGAAGACGCATTCTTGGATATCGAACGTCTCCTGGGCATCAGACGAAGACCACCTTGCCATGACCGTGCTCTCCCCGTGCAAGAACTCGCCGCCGGACGGAGAGGCTTGCACGGGCGATGTGAGCGTGCGAGTGCTTGACAGCACCAGCACTGACCTGGATATATCCAATGCTCCGGAAGTGGCCAGAAACCCCGCATGGGGAACTGCCACTCAAAATCCCCTCAGGTCATACGTGAGTGGGCCTGCGGTTCTCAGTTCGAACGGATCCGCCGCCTATGTCCCTCTATCGATAAGAGAGAAAGACGGGCACCGCGCCACCCTGGTACAAGAAATCAGCTCCACAAGCGGTAAGCCGATTCGAGAGCTGGGCCGCCGACCGGCCGGCGATGATTGGATTCTATCCTTGGCCATAGACGAGTCCGGCCGATATCTCATCGCCCGATTCCCCACGAGGCTGCAGCGTATCCGCTTGAGCGACGGCGTCCATTCCCATACTTCTTTGGAAGAGACAGACATCTCCCAGGTTGCCTGGTAGAGCCGCCAAGCCATTGCTCCCTCGCCGAACGCACCCGCCGCGAGCAACCCGCCACCACGTGACCGCGCCGATCGGAACTAACGGTCTTCGAGCCAGAACTGCAGCTTGAACAGGACCGGACCGCCCACGGGCCGGGGAAATCCCGGCGGCGGGTCGGTGTTGGGATACCTCGCCAGCACGCGCGTCCGCCAAGTCGTCTCCTTGTGGGGGAGAACGAACTCGGTGTGGTACTCGGCCTCGGCGAAGGCGGGCACCACGGTGATCGCCGCGATCCGCCCTGAGGCCAGGTAAAAATCCCCTTCCCAGGTGTAGGTCCAACCCTGTTCCGCCAGGGGAGGACCGCTCCAGAGTTCATACCTGAAATAGGACAGAGATTCTGAGTCGGTTTGGAAGGTGACACCGTTCGGACAGATGTCCATCCAGTCACCATCGACAGGACGACCGGTATCCCAGATGGTCAAGTCACCGGGGTAGGCGCCCTCCTCCACTCCCATATCGCCGATCCCGAAGATCTGCCTGATTCCTCCGGGCTCGGAGAACTCCTTGACGAGTTCTGCCATGCGCATGCCTTCCTATGATTCAGAACGCAGGTTGCGTTCGCCTGAGCCTGGTTGGCGGGCCGATCAGCGGTCTCTTCGGGATTGTTCGCCCCCGGGACGCGGTACCGTGCCGTTGCCGCCGTTGCTCAGCGCCGCCTTGCTGTGATCGTAGAACTCGTTGAGCCTGACGCCGGTACGACGCCCGCACCGACGAACACGCCCTCGCCGAACGCACCCGCCGCCAGCAACCCGCCACCACCTGACCAAAGCACCGGGGATCAGAGAAGCCACTTGCTACGGTGGGAAGCATGAAGGTCCAGGTCCGGAGCGAAATGATGACGAATTCGGAGCTACCCGACTGGTTGATCCCTCCCCCTGAGGGGTTCCACGCCGAGGACCTCGATACCTTCCGGATTTGCCTGCGCACACCGAGTTGATCGATGGAAGCTTGGTGCTCGTGAGCCCGCAGGAAGACTTCCACACTCTGATGCTGTCTCTGCTGGAGAACGACTTGCGCCGCACGGTTCCCGGCGATCTGCGCGTGCGTCGGGAGATGAGTGTGATCCTGGGCCCGCGGCAGCGCCCCGAGCCGGACGTCATCGTCTTCCACGCCACGGGCCTGCGTGGCCCCGACGCCACGGCTTACCGAGCCGAAGATCTGGTGCTCGCGGTCGAGGTGGTGTCCCCCGAGTCGGAGGAGCGCGACCGCAAACGCAAGCCGTCGCTGTACGCCGGGGCGGGCATCCCTCACTTCTGGTTGGTCGAGAGCTCCGAGTGGACTCCCTACGGTGAACGTCTACGAATTGGATCCGACCACGGGCAGCTACGTCCTGTCCGGCACCCACCAAGAACGACTTCGGCTCACGACACCGTTCGCCATCGACATCGACCTGACCGAGATCGACAGGCTCTGACGACCTTCGGCGGGTAAGGCCCGGAGCCGCTTGCCGGGTCCGGGCCTCGGGGTGGGGGGGCACAGCTCGTGGCCGCGTGAGTGCGTGCACAGGCGGTACGCACGGATGTCATAAGTGGCTGACGAACTCCCGGACGACGCGGGCGAGCCACCAGAGGCTGAAAGCGGTCGCCCAGGCGGTGAACTTCACGATCTCGAACGCGGTGCGGAGCCGCCAGTAGCGGGCTGCCCGCCGGTCCCGGCCGGCCACTCCGTCCTCGCGGCCCCTGCTGACGGCGGCATGCTTCGTCATCGTCCTTCTCCCTCGCTCCCGGCCTTGGTGGCGGCCGGACGGCCCGCGCCGAGCGCTCTCGACGCGGAACCAGGAGAACGCCCGGTGCGCGATGTCCGGGAGATGCCTGGACAGAACAGGGACGGTCTGCGACAGAACGCGGTCACCTTGGGACGCGATGCCACCATTCCCGGACATTCGGCTGCGACGGCACCATCACGGACCGTACGCTCTGGGACACTGTCGGACGATTTGGAACGAGGCGATGAAGGCGTGAAGGTGCCGCCGAACACCCAGGACATGGATCTGGCCGCGGTCGCCACCGGACGCCAACTCCAGGATCTGCTCCAGTTGCTGTACGTCCGGGCCGGGCACCCCTCCTATCGAACGCTGGAGACGCGCGCCAGGAGTGCGGGGATGGTCCTGTCCAAGACCCGGGCCGGGGAGATCGTCAACGGCGTCCGGCTGCCCTCCCGTGACGCCTTGACCGCGCTCGTGCACGCGTGCGGTGTCCCCGCCGAGGACGTGGAGCCGTGGGTGCGCGCCTGGGAACGGATCGCCGCCAGTGGCGGCTACCGGCCTGGTGGGGTCGTGGCCTCCACTCCCGAGAACGAGCGGCTCCGCGAACACCTCCGCGCCCAACTTCGCGATGAGTTGCGCGCGGAGGCCGAGCAGATCGTCGCCGAGGCCTGGGCCGAGGCGGCCGCGATCCTCGCCAACGCCCGGACGGAGGCCGAAACCATCCTTGTCCAGGCTCGAACGGGGGCCGACCTGACCCTCGTACAGGCTCGGGCGGAGGCCGACGACCTCGTGAGACGAGCCGGTGTCGGAGCCCACCCCCAGCGCGTCTCACCCGCTCCTGTCCGCACAGTGAGAGCACCGATGCCGGTACCCGACGACGACGACTTCGATGTCCCCGAATTCATGCGTCGATAAGGGACCGCTGTGCCTGGCCGCATGCGCGGGCCGCGTCGATGGCGTCGGTGGCGGGCTCGGGTGATTATCACATCGGCCATTGATCCGGTGTTGGTGCGAGCGTATGGTCCTCCCAAACATTCGAGTACGCCTCATGTTTTGGGGGTTCTCACATGCACGTACGCCTCCGGCGGATGATCACGGCGGCCTCCGCGCTCGCGATCCTCACGCTGGCATCCCCCGTCGTGCCCGCATCGGCGGCCGTCTACACCGCCGACGACTACTGTCTCGGCCAGTGCGCCGACGTGCTGCCGCCCGGCCAGAACGGCAACGCGACCCTGGTGGAGATCCTCGCCAACCAGTCGCTCGGCACCATGCCGCGGCACTCGGGCGACCAGCTCGGCAAGTACGCCGGCCTGATCTCCGGCTACACCGGCCTGACCGAGGACCAGATCGCCGCCTTCTTCAACGACGCCTCCTTCGGGGTGCCGGCCGGGCAGGTGGAGAGCACGACCAGCCCCCGGGCGGACGTGACCATCGTCCGGGACAAGGCCACCGGTGTCCCGCACATCACCGGGACCACCCGGGAGGGCACCATGTTCGGCGCCGGGTACGCCGGCGCGCAGGACCGCCTCTGGCTGATGGACCTCATGCGCCATGTCGGCCGCGGCGAGCTGACCCCGTTCGCCGGCGGAGCGCCGGGCAACCGGGCCCTGGAGCAGAGCGTCTGGCGCAACTCCCCCTACACCGAGGCCGACCTGCAGACGCAGATCACCCTGTTGCGGGACTCCGGGCCCCGCGGCGCCCAGCTGTACGCCGACGTGCAGAACTACGTGAGCGGCATCAACGCCTACATCGACCACTGCATGGCCGGCCGTGACTGCCCCGGCGAGTACGTCCTGACCGGCCACCTGGACGCGATCACCAACGCCGGCGGCCCGCAGGACTTCACCATGACCGACCTGATCGCGGTCTCAGGGGTGATCGGCGGGCTGTTCGGCGGGGGCGGCGGCGCGGAGATGCAGTCGGCCCTGGTGCGCGTGGCGGCCCGCGCCAAGTACGGCACGGCGGCCGGCGACCAGGCATGGGCGGCGTTCCGGGCGCAGAACGACCCAGAGGCCACCTTGACCCTGCACAACGGCCAGAGCTTCCCGTTCGGGGCCGCGCCCGGCGCCACCGGGGTCGTGCTGCCCGACGCCGCCACGACGGCGCCGGTGGACATCACCCAGAACGAGTCCGGGTCGGCCACCACCTCGGCGACCACATCGGCCGCCGCCAAGGGGGTGCTTCCCGGCCTGTCGGTGGACAACTCCAAGCCCGGCATGTCGAACGCCGTCGTGGTGTCGGCGGCCGAGTCCGCCTCCGGGCACCCGATCGCGGTGTTCGGCCCGCAGACCGGCTACTTCGCGCCGCAGTTGCTCATGCTGCAGGAGCTGTCGGGGCCGGGCATCCGCTCGCGCGGGGTGGCCTTCGCGGGGCTCAACCTGTACGTGCTGCTCGGCAGGGGTACCGACTACGCCTGGAGCGCGACCTCGGCCGGGGAGGACATCACCGACACCTACGCGCTGCAGTTGTGCAACCCTTCTGGCGGAGCGGTGACCACGGCCTCCAGCTACTACCTCTACCGCGGCGCCTGCACGGCCATGGAGACGCTCAAGAAGACCAACTCCTGGAAGCCGAACGTCGCCGACACCACCTCCGCCGGGTCCTACGACCTGGTCATCCAGCGCACCAAGTACGGGCTGGTGACCTGGCGCGGCACCGTCGGCGGGCAGCCCACGGCCTTCACCACGCTGCGCTCGACCTACCAGCACGAGGCCGACTCCGCGGTCGGTTTCGCGCTGTTCAACGACCCGGCCCAGATGGGGAACGCCGCCGCCTTCGCCGCCTCGGCGTCGGAGATCGGCTTCGCGTTCAACTGGTTCTACGTCAACTCCGCCGAGGCCGCGTACTTCATGTCGGGCGACGTCCCGGTCAGGGCGGCGGGCTCCGACCCCAACCTGCCGATGACCGCCGACGCCGCCCACGAGTGGGCCGGCTACGACCCCGCCACCAACAGCGCGACCTACCTGCCGGCCTCCGCCCACCCGCAGACGGCCGGCCAGGACTACCTGGTGAGCTGGAACAACAAGCAGGCCAAGGACTTCGGCGCGGCCGACGGCAACTTCAGCTTCGGGCCGGTGCACCGGGTGGACCTGCTGGACCGGCCGGTGAAGGCCGCGCTCGCAGGCGCGGGCAAACTCGACCGGGCCGGCACCGTGAAGATCATGGCAGACGCGGCGGTCACCGACCTGCGCGGCAAGGAGGTACTGCCCGACCTGCTGCGGGTGATCAACAGCGGGACGGTGTCCGACCCGGCGCTGGCCTCGGCGGTGTCGAAGCTGTCGGCGTGGGCCTCAGGCGGCGCCAAGAGGGTCGAGACCTCGCCCGGGAGCAGGACCTACACGCACGCCGACGCCATCCGGGCCTTCGACGCCTGGTGGCCCAAGCTGGTCAGGGCCGAGTTCCGGCCGGGGCTGGGCGACGGGCTGTACCAGTCGCTGGTCAACGCCCTGCAGATCAACGAGTCGCCCTCCGGGCACCAGCAGGGTGACCTGTCGAGCTTCCCTGCCTCGGCCAACGAGGCCCAGACCCACAAGGGTTCGGCCTTCCAGTACGGCTGGTGGGGCTACGTCGGCAAGGACGTCCGGTCGGTGCTCGGCGACCCGGTCGCCGGACCGCTGCCCGCCAAGTACTGCGGGGACGGCACGGTGGCGGGCTGCCGCGCCGTTCTGCTGGACAGCCTGTCGGCGGCGCTCGCCGAACCGGCGGCGACGACCTACCCGGCCGACGACGCCTGCTCGGCGGGCGACCAGTGGTGCGCGGACGCCATCCGCCACTCGCCGCTCGGCGGGATCAAGCAGTCGCTGATCTCCTGGCAGAACCGGCCGACCTACCAGCAGGTCGTGTCCTTCCCCGCCCGCCGCGGCGACCCCATCGCCAACCTGGCGGCCGGCGCGAGCGCCACTGCCTCCAGCACGCAGATCCTGCCCCCGTACCCGGCGGGCAGGGCCGTGGACGGCGACCCCACCACCCGGTGGGCCAGCGCCTCCAGCGACGACCAGTGGCTGCGGGTCGATCTCGGGTCCGCCAGGACCGTGGCCCGGGTGGTGCTGCGCTGGGAGGCGGCCTACGGGAAGGCGTACGAGATCCAGACCTCTCCGGACGGGTCGTCGTGGACCACGGTGTACTCCACGACCACCGGCGACGGCGGCGTGGACAACGTGACCTTCGGCCCGGCCTCCGCGCGCTATGTCCGCATGCACGGCATCACCCGCGGCACCGGCTATGGCTACTCGCTGTACGAGATGGAGGTCTACTCCCGGTGACCGCCCCGTGCAGCGGGTGGGAACGATCAGGGGGCGGAGTGGACGGCCGTCCCCCGCCGCCCCGGGGGGCGGGGGCGGCGGGGGGCCGGGGCGGGAGGGGGTGGGCCCCCGGCCCCGGGGTGGGGTCAGCGGTTCGGT
>NZ_JBSGDZ010000054.1:0-30489 GCF_053602655.1 Sphaerisporangium sp. NPDC004334 | reverse complement strand
AACTCACGGTTCGCGATGGTCGTGTACGCCGAATCACCAAGCCGCCCCGAAGCGATGGCCGTACCGAAGTACCGCCCGCTCTGCGCGGCGGCCGCGCCGAGCGTGCTCGCCGCCGCACCGGCCGGCATGGTCGGTACGGTCACCGCGGCGACCACGCCGAGCAGGCCGGCGGCGGCGGCGATCAGAACCCGCGGCCGCCTGAAAGGCAGCGGCGGAAGCATCTCTCTAATGCCCATGACTGAGTGCTCCAGACTGAATCACGGAAATGCGGACACGCTGGGGTCACCCCGCGCGATCGACGCCGCGTCCCGTGATCAGGGAACGCACACCACTAGGGCGTCACGAATGACGGTCCTCACCGCACACCACCACATGGCAGGAGGAGCCGCCTCGGAAACACAGTCTGGAAACCCTGCCGAAATGTGTCAAGTCAGCGAGAAACTTTCAGAGGTGCGACGTCACCGAGGGAGACCCCTGAAATCGCCCGATGAGCCCGGCCGCCTCTCCGCGGACGCGAGGTCTGTCCTGTCCGTGCCGCTCTTCACGTCCGGCGCCGACCGACGTACACTTCGTCAAGTACGTAGTTGACGATCATTGCGGAGTTGGCGCGGGTGAAAGTTTCGGAGGCCGAGTTCGTCGATCGCATGGGACTGATCATGGAGCGGCTGGGCGGGACGCGCACGATGGGCCGCCTGTACGGGTGGCTCATGATCTGCGACCCGCCCGACCAGTCGCTCACCGGCCTGGCGGCGACGCTCGGGGTGAGCAAGACCGCGGTCAGCACGGTCGCCAGGCAGCTCGAGCTGAGCGGGATGGTGGAACGCGTCCCCACCTCCGCCCGCGAGCACCGCTACCGGATGGTCGGCGGCGGATGGGACCAGGTCATGCGGGTTCAGCTGGCCATCGTCAGGCAGAGCCTCGACACGCTCGACTACGGGCTGTCCGTCATCGGCGACGACCGGCCCGGCCAGCGCGGCCGGCTGGAGGACACCCGGGAGTTCTTCGCCTTCATCCTGCAGGACTCGGACGGGATGTTCGAGCGCTGGAAGGAGTACCGCGAGAGGTCGTCCTGACCCACATCGGCAGAGGGATCCTCAACCAAGGAGAGGCGATGTCCGACATCGTCGAACGGTACGACATCCCCGAACGGCACTTCTGGCTGCACGGGCCCCGTTCGGGCCCGGCGGTCGAGTTCGACGCCGGCACCGGACTGTGGAACGTCTACGGATACCCGGAGGCTCACGAGGTCCTCGGCGACCCGGCGACGTTCTCCTCCGACACCATGCGCGTCGTCCCCAAGGAGCTGCTGCCCAGCGAGGACGACTTCTCGCTGAACGGCTTCATCACCCAGATCGACCCGCCGGAGCACGGCAAACTGCGCAAGCTGGTCAGCAGCGCCTTCACCCGCAAGGTCGTGGCCGATCTCGAACCGCGGATCGCCGCGCTCACCGGCGAGCTGATCGACGCGGCGCGCGAGCGCGAGCGGTTCGAGCTCGTGACCGACCTGGCCTACCCGCTGCCGGTCATCGTCATCGCCGAGCTGCTCGGGGTGCCGAGCAGCGATCGCGCCCTGTTCAAACAGTGGGCCGACGCGCTGTTCCAGCGGGACGCCGAGATCTCGCTCAACCGGTCCGCCGAGGAGCGCAGCGCGGACCTCGAGGCCACGATGGGACCGTGGAAGGAGATGTCGACCTACCTCGCCGCGCACGCCGCGGAACGCCGGCGGCGGCCGCGCGCCGACCTGCTCACCAGGCTGGTGCAGGCGGAGGTGGACGGCGAGCGCCTGCCCGACGAGCAGGTGGTGAACTTCGCCATCGTGCTGCTGCTCGCCGGTCACATCACCACGACGATGCTGCTCGGCAACACGGTGCTGTGCCTGGACGCCTTCCCCGGCGAGCAGGAGGCGGTACGCGCCGACCGTCCGGCGATCCCGGCCGTCATCGAGGAGTCCATCCGGTTCCTGACCCCGTTCGCCCTCCTCGGCCGCACCACCACCCGGGAGGCGCGGCTCGGCGACGCGACGATACCGGCCGACCAGATGGTCATGGTCTGGCTCGCGGCGGCCAACCGGGATCCACGCCAGTTCCGCGACCCCGGCGTCTTCGCCCCTGGTCGCGAGCCCAACCCGCACCTCGGCTTCGGCCGCGGCATCCACTTCTGCCTGGGCGCGCCCCTGGCCCGGCTGGAGGGACAGGTCGCGCTGAACATCCTGCTCGACCGGTTCGACGTCCTTCGCACCGACCCGCAGGACCCCGTGCAGTTCATCCCCACGCCGTCTCTGACAGGAGTGCGCCGCCTGCCGCTCGTCCTTGAGTGAGGACGCCTGACCGACGCGTGGCGGGCGAGACCGTTCTTCCCCCGCCACGCCTGCCGGGCGCGGAGACGCCGGCGGGGGCCGGTGTCGATGGGGCCGGCCTCCGCCGGTGTCGATGGGGCCGGCCTCCGCCGGTGTCGATGGGGCCGGCCTCCGCCGGTGTCGATGGGGCCGGCCTCCGCCGGTGTCGTCAGGCCGGGAAGTCGTCGGCCTCCGCGACCTGGCGCACCTCCACCTCGACGTCGTCGAAGAGGTCGGCGTACCGCTTGGCGTACTCGACGGCCTGCGCGCGGTCGTCGAAGTTCAGCAGCGCAAAGCCGCCGATGACCTCCTTGACCTCGGTGAACGGGCCGTCGATCGCGGTGAGCCCGCCGCCGCGGGCCTTGCGGACCAGCGCGCCCCGCTCGGACGGGTGAACGCCCTCGGCCGTGATCAGGATGCCCTTCTCCATCGAGTCCTGGATGAACGCGCCCATCTTCTCTATGAACTCCTGGCTGGGGTTCCAGGCCTCGGGGGCACGCTCGTCGAGCCGGTGCATCATCAGAAATCGCATTGTCGCTCCCTTGTCGTCTCGGGCTGGGTCCGGCGGATCCCGGACGCGTCGACCAGCCGTCACACACGCGTCGAACGCCGGCACGCCGTTTCGACACTCTCGTCGGGACAATTTTCGTCGCCGTCGTTCTGCCCAGGAACACCAGGTCAGAGGGTCGCGACCGCCGGCGGGTCCCCCTTCGACACGGTACGGGCGCACGAGCCCGCCAGTGACGGATCGCGGGGAACCGTGGGTAGAGATCGCTACTAGTGCGCGGTTTCACTAAGATTCGGGGCCATGTGGCGGAAAGTCCGAGTACTTGTGGCAACAGTGTGTGCGATGGGCCTGCTGACCGTTCCGGCGGCGGCCGAGACGGGGAAGAAGGCGGACGAGCCGGCCAAGCCGTACTGCGCCCGGTACAAGTGCATCGCGCTGACCTTCGATGACGGGCCGTGGCCCTACACCCCCGAACTGCTCGACACGCTGAAGAAGCACAAGGCCAAGGCCACCTTCTTCCTGCTCGGCCGCAAGGTCGAGGGCCGGGCCGAGCTGGCCAGGCGCATCGTGGCGGAGGGCCACGAGGTGGGAAACCACACCTGGACCCACCCCGATCTCACCAAGCTGACCGATGACGAGATCATGCAGGAGGTCAACTCGACCTCCGAGGTGATCGAGCAGACGATCGGCGAGCGGCCGACGATGATGCGCCCGCCGAACGGCGCCACCGACTCCCGGGTCGGCCGCCTGATGGCCGAGCTGGAACTGCCGCAGATCCTGTGGACGGGCTCCACGCTCGACTGGCAGGCGCGCGACACCAAGGTCATCACCGCGCGGACGCTGAAGCTGGCCAAGCGCAACGGCGTCATCCTGCTGCACGACATCGTCCCCCAGACCGTCAAGGCGATGCCGGCCGTGCTGACCACGCTGGAGAAGCAGGGCTACCACTTCGTGACGGTGACGGCGCTGCTGCAGGGACGCGAGCTCAAGGGCGGCGAGGTCTACCCGGCCCGGTCCGAGTAGCCGTCTTCGGCGCGGAGGGACCGGTTGAGCGCGGACCTCAGCCGGTCCTGCAGGGGCACCTCGACCAGCCGGTGCACGCCGTACGCCAGGACGAGCGCGGCGGCCAGCACCACGGGCAGGGTGAGCCACCTGCCCAGCGGCGCGTGCAGCCACCCGATGAGGAGGTACCCGACGTGGTGGTGGAACAGGTACAGCGGGTAGGTGAGCGCGCCCAGCACGGTGAGCCAGCGCCAGTCGACCCCGTCGAAGGTGCCGAGCGCGACCAGGATCATCACCAGGAAGATCAGGGAGATCACGCCGACCACCAGGGCGGATCCGAGGTTCTGCCCGAACCGCTGGACGGCCGGCGGGTTCTCCCCCAGCACCTGCACGAGCGCGACCGCCCAGCCCGCGCCCACGAACAGCCAGGGGAACAGTGACCCGCCGAAGCGGTGGACGAGGTACAGGGCCATCCCCGCGATGAAGTACGGGGCGCTGAAGGGGACGAGGACGGCCTGGAGGAGGTCGGCGTCCACCCGCTCGGCGATGGCCAAGAGCACCAACCAGCCGCCGAGGAAGGCCAGGCAGCGCCGGTAGGTGAAGCCGATCGCGGCGAACACCGCGATGAGCACGTAGAAGACCAGCTCCTGCCAGAGCGTCCAGTACACCAGCTCCAGATCGCGGATCCGCAGCCCGTGCTGCAGCATGGTGAGATTGGCGATCAGCTCGCTCAGGGTCGGCCGGTGGTCGGTGGTGAGTCCCACGAGCGCGAGCGCGCCGAGGATGATCACGCTGGCCCAGTACGCCGGGTAGAGCCGGGCGATCCGCGAGGAGGCGAACTCGCCGGAAGTGCGTCCCCACGCGCTCATCAGGATCACGAACCCGCTGATCACGAAGAACATGCGGACCCCGTAGACCCCGAACATGGTCACCGTGCTCAGAGTGGGGAAGGCGTTCGGCGTCCCCCACGCCCGCGTGTGCCCGTAGTGGAAGAGCACCACCGCGAACGCCGCGCAGAAGCGCAGCAGGTCGAGCACGCGCAGCCGTGGCCGGACGGAATGCACGACCGGTAGATCTGCGACCTCGGGGGCCGGGAGCAGCATGGCCATGAATATAGCGATATAGATCGTCCAATTAGCCGTCCTCTTCCAGGTAGGCGGCCGATTCCCGGCAGCGGCGGCCCGCGCCGCCCGCCGCCGGGGACGCCCGAAGCGGCTGAGGCCACCGGGCCGCCCGCCGCCGGGAACGCCGGAAGCGGCCGAGGCCACCGGGCCACCAGGCGCGGGGTTTTCACCTCCGGCGGTCGATATGCGGCTGGTAGCCTGAATTGCGGCCCGGTGCAGTCGGGTTGACCCGGCAGCACGGCGGATTGCGGTCCGGTCCGGGGGTAGGAGAACCGGAACGGGAAGGCGTCCGCCAGAAATGAGGAGGCCGATGGATCCATCGGTTGTGGATCGAATACGGCCAGGCGACCACGTGTGCTGGACCTTCGACGACGAACACCAGCGGCTGGCCGCCATAACGGGCTACGTGCAGGCCGGCGCCGACGCCGACCAGAAGATCGTCTACCTCTCCGACGCGTCCCCGGACATCCTGCTGCGCGAGCTGGCGGACAACGGCGTGGACGCCTGGCGTCTGGCCCGCACCGGGCAACTGCAGATGGGCCACCCGCGGGAGGGCTACCTCACCAACGGCCTGTTCGACCCCATGGTGGTGCTCGACGCCTGGCAGCGCGAGATCGCCGTGGCGCGCGGCGGCGGGTACACGGCTCTGCGTCTGATCGGCGACATGTCGTGGGCGAGAGCAGGTGTGGTGGGCCCCGACCCTCTCCACTGGTATGAGGCCCAGGTCAACCGCGTCTTCGCCGACGGCTACGCCATGGCCCTTTGCCTGTACGACCGGCGGCTGTTCGACCCGGTCAGCCTCCTGCGCGTCTCGGCCGCGCACCCGTCCCGCATGGAACCCGGCACCGACTGGAACTGGCGGCCGCTGCTGCGCATGGAGCGCACCGGTGAGCCGCCGGGGCTGCGGCTGATCGGTGAGGCCGACGCCTCCAACCGCGACGCGCTGGCCGCCACCCTGGCCGACGTCATCGACGACATGTCCCGCTCGGACGCCACGGTGACCCTCGACGTGGCCGGGCTGCGGTTCGCCGACGCCGGCGCCGCCAGGCTGCTCATGGGCGCGGCCACCACCGCCCCGCCCGAAGTGCGCATCACCGGGTGCTCGGTGCCGCTGGCGAAGCTGATGCGGTTGCTGGGCGGCGAGCCGTGCGCGGGGGCCGTCGCATGAACCGGCACGCACCTGCCCCGCGGGCGGCCGGCCCGTTCGAGCACATCGGCCTGTTCTACCGGGACCTGGACCAGTACGCGTCGGGCTGCGCGGCGTTCGTCCGGCGCGCGCTGGCGTCCGGGGACCCTGCCCTGGTCGCCGTCCCCGGCGGCAACGGCGAGCTGGTCCGCGCACGGCTCGGCGCCGACGGCGACGCCGTGACCTTCGCCGACATGGCCCGCGCGGGCCGCAATCCGGGGCGCATCATCCCCTCGGTCCTGCTGGCCTTCGCCGGCGCCCACCCCGGCCGCCGCGTGTGGATCATCGGGGAGCCCATCTGGAAGGGCCGCAGCGCCGTCGAGTACCCGGCCTGCGTCGCGCACGAGGCGTTGATCAACGCCGCGTTCGCCGGCCGGGACGCCGCCATCTTGTGCCCGTACGACGCCTCGGCGCTCGCCCCCTCGGCGCTGGCCGACGCCGAGCGCACCCATCCCATCTTGGAGGACGCCGACGGGAGCCGGGCCAGCGCCGCCTACGGCGACCCGCTCGAGACGGCCGCGGCGTTCGACTGGCCGCTGCCCGCGCCGCCGGAGGACGCCGAGCGGTACACCTTCACCGGCGTCGGCGCGCTGCCGGGCGTGCGTGACTTCCTCACCGTGCGGGCGATGGCGGAGGGCCTGGCCGGGGAGCGCGTCGTCGAGCTGCTGCTGGCGATGAACGAGCTGGCCACCAACACCACCGAGTACACGACCGGGCCCGCCACGCTGACGGTGTGGGCCGAGGACGGCGTGCTCGCCTGCCAGCTCGACGACACCGGGCACATCGCCGACCCGATGACCGGGCGCATCCCGCCGGCGGACGGCGCGACCCGCGGGCGCGGCGTGCTCATCGCCAACGAGCTGGCCGACCTGGTGCGCATCCACCACCGGCCCGCGGGCACCTCCGTGCGGTTGCACTTCCTGCTGTCCCCGCCCGGCGACCCTGCCGCGGCCGGAGCCGGCGGAGTCCTCGCTGAGCCGGCCGTAGTGGAAGCCGGCGGAAGCCTCGCCCGGACGACCGCGGCCGGAGCCGGTGGGGACCTCGCTCAGACGGCGGCGGTGGAAGGCAGCGGGAACGACCCGGTCAGCGCCGGCTCCTCGGGCTCGTAGGGCGCGAGGGTCACCGGGACGCCGTTGAACACGGCGTTGCCCGACGGCACGTCCACCACCGACTCGTCCGTGAGGGCGTTGGCGTTGACCCCGGCGTGCTCGGCCGCGACGCGCTGGGTGCTGCCCGCGTGGCCCCATCCGTGCGGCAGGCTGACCACGCCCGGCATGATGGCGTCGTTCGGTTCGACCGGCACGACCAGCTCGCCGTTCGCCGACCGGATCACCGCCTGCCCGCCGATGCCGTACCGCGCGATGTCGGCCGGATTGACGTGCAGGGTGCACTGGTTGCTCCCGCCGACCAGCGTGGGCACGTTGTGCAGCCAGCTGTTGTTGGAGCGCAGCTGCCGGCGTCCGATGAGCAGCAGTTCGGGGGCCGGCGCGGCGAGCCGCTCGCGCAGCCGTCCGGCCTCCTCGGCCAGCCGCGGCGCGGCCAGCTCCACCCGGCCCGACTCGGTGCACAGCAGCTCCGGCAGCCGGGGCGTGAGCGGCCCGAGGTCGATGCCGTGCGGGTTGTCCAGCAGGTCGGCGAGCGACAGTCCGTGCGTGCCGAGCCGCAGGAAGGCGTCCAGCAGCAGCTCGGGCCCGCTGTCGCCGATCAGCGAGGCCCGCACCTCGGCGACGTCCCTGCCCTCGAAGGGAGAGCCCGGCGCCTGCGTGGCCCCGCCGAGAATCTGGTCCAGCATCATCTCGGTGAGCGCTGCGGGGTCGGCGCCGGCGCCCTGGCCGGAGGCGATGAGCGTGAGCTTCGACAGGATGTCGGCCTCGGACATCTGCTCGGGGGAAAGCGGCAGGATGGCCGGGGAGAACCGCGTGTAGTTGCGCACGGTGACCGACAGCAGCAGGAAGTCGTAGTGCGGCATCTGCAGGATGCGCGGCGGCGGCAGGATGACGTTCGCGTGCTTGGTGGTCTCGTTCAGGTAGGGATCGACGCAGACCACGAAGTCGAGGCCGGCCAGCGCGCGGTCCAGGCGGGGGCCGCCCGGCGCCGAGAGCACCAGGTTGCCGGCCACGGACACCAGAGCCCTGACCTGCCCCTCACCCGGGGTCTCGATCTCGTCGGCGAGGGTGGCCACCGGCAGCTCGCCGAGCGACTCCGGCAATCCGCGCACGCGGCTGTGCCAGCGCCCGGTGGTGTACGGCTCGCCGGTGCGGCCGAGGTCCATGGTGGCGGTGCGGGTGAACATGACGCCGCCGGGCCGGTCGAAGTTGCCGGTCAGGATGTTGATCACATCGACGAGCCACTGCGTCGCGGTGCCGAACTCGACCGTGGAGCCGCCGATGCGCGAGTAGACGGCGGCCGTGGGCGCCGCGGCCAGCTCACGGGCGATGCGGGCGATGTCCGCGGCGGGCACGCCGCACACCGGCGAGACGATGTCGGGGGTGAAGTCCTCCGACAGCCGCCGCAGGTCGTCGAGCCCGGCGACGTCGAGGCCGATCGTCGTGAGGTCCTCGGCGAGCAGGGTGTGGACGATGCCGAACAGCAGGAACGCGTCGGTGCCCGGGCGGATGAACAGGTGCTCGTCGGCGACGGCGGCGGTGCGGGTGCGGCGCGGGTCGACGACCACGAGCCGGCCGCCGCGCCCGCGCAGCGCCTTGAGGCGGCTCGGGAAGTCGGGGGCGCTGCACAGCGACCCGTTGGACTCCACCGGGTTGGCGCCGAGCACGAGGAAGTAGTCGGTGCGGTCGACGTCGGGCACCGAGATGGCGAGCGGATCGCCGAACAGGTAGCCGCAGGCGACGTGCTTGGGCATCTGGTCGATCGTGCTGGCGGAGTAGACGTTGCGCGTGCCGAGGGCCTGGCCCAGCGCCCCCCGGTACAGGATGCCGCCCATGGTGTGGAAGGTCGGGTTGCCGAGGTAGAGGGCCACGGCGTCGCGGCCGTGCCGGTCGATGACGCCCTTGAGCCCCTGCTCGACGGTCTCGAAGGCCTCCTGCCAGCTGACCTCGTGCCATTCGTCGTCCTGCTTGCGCACGAGGGGGACGCGCAGGCGGTCGGGGTCCTGGTCGAGGTGGCCGAGGCTCGCGCCCTTCGGGCAGATGAAGCCCTTGGAGAACGGGTCGTCCGGGTCGCCCTTGACCGACGTGACGCGTCCGGTGTCGTCGAGCGTGAGCCGCAGGCCGCAGACGGCATCGCATAGGGGACAGGTCCGGTGCGCGGTTCTCATCGGCACTCCCTGAGATCGTCGATTGGACCCATGATGAGCAGGCGCCGGAGATGGGGGGAACCCCAGCAAACGGTGGGATAGGGGTCGATACGGGTGGGTAGTCACGGGCCTGACTCCGGACCACACACACCTTTACGAGCGGGTTCACGGCCAAAAATCGCTTTTCTCACGTACGGTGGGTCCCGGGGGTTTTCACGGCGACATAGCGGGCAGTCCGGTCTGGTTCGAGCCGGCCGATCGACCGTCCGTAAAGGGGGAGCCTCACCCGACGAGGAAGCTCGCGGGCCAATGCTCCGGTTGATTGGGACCGTCCCGGCTACCGATGACGGGTGAAACCACGGAAGAGGGTCGTGATGGCGAACGAGGTCACCGACGGCAAGACCGTCGCACGCGAGCTGGCGGCACGGCTGCCCGGATGGACCGTCTGGTACGGAGAGCACACCGGGCGCTTCTGGGCCACGCCCAAGGGCGCCGCGAAGAACGACCCGCGGCTCGCCGAGGGCGAGACGCCCGAGGAGCTCGAGTCCGCCGTGCGCGCGCTCGTCGGCGGACCGCAGGCCCCGGCCCCGCAGGCCCCGCCCGCGCCGCAGGAGCCGCACCAGAACCACCAGGCGCCGATGACGCCCGAGCAGCAGTACCGTCACCCGGTCGGCGCCAGAAGCTGACCGGCCCTGCGGCGTGCGCCGGCCGGCGAGTGACCGGCCAGGTCGCAGGCGCTGGAGAACCGGGCGGGGACGCAGGCCGGCTGGAGGAACCGATCGGCCGCCGGGTCAGCGGCACTGGGCGAGCATGGCGGACTTGTCGGACCGGGTGACCGGCAGGTCGTACTTCACCGCGACCTGCGCGAAACGGGTCACGTACGCGCAGCGCACCTTCCGCACGGGGGGCAGCCAGGACGCCGGCCCCGCGCCGCCCTTGTCCTCGTTGGCCGGGCCGTAGACCGGGATCAGGTTGAGCGGGTCGTTGGCGATGCGCACCCGCTTGGCCATGCTCCATCGGGAGGCGCCCATGCGCCACTCGTACGACAGCGGCACCACGTGGTCGACCTGCACGCGGTCGGCGTCGCGCTTGCGCCACCGGATCGTCCTGCCGGTGTAGGGGTCGCGCAGCTTCATCGCCACCACCACGCAGGGGGACCCGCGGCGGTAGGCCACCTCCTCGCCGTCCCGGGCGAGCAGGTCGTCGCGGGTGCGGCAGCCGTTGCGCGCGTACGGCACGCCCCGCGCGGTGTCCGCCCAGTTCTCGCCGAACCGGGTGCGCGTGTACCCGCGCTTGGACCCCTGGCGGCCGACCCGCACCCGCCGGATCAGGTCGACGGCCGCCGCACGGTCCATGCGCGAGGTTATGGCGACCAGGCCCGGCCTGGTGCCGTCCGGGTTCTCCAGCGGGCCGGCGCGCTCGGTGACGCGCGTCGTGGGTTTCGTCGCGGCGTGACCGGCGAGAGAGACGAGCACGATGGCGACTCCGGCCACGGCGACCACCCCGCGCGTGCTCAGTGCCGCCTCCCGGGCCGGACGGGTGAAGACTCGTCGAGCTGTCTATCCCCATAAATCCCGTGATCGACACCGCCATGTCCCGGCCGGACAGGGTCAGAGGGCCACGAACGCCATGCCGCGGTGCTTGAGGCGGGGGATGACCGTGCGCAGTGCCTTGAGCGTCTCGGAACGGTCGCCGCCCCCGTCGTGGCACAGCAGGATGGCGCCCGGCCGGCAGGCGAGCATGCTCTGCGCGATGCGCCGGGTGCCCGGCCTGGACCAGTCGCGCGGGTCGACGTCCCAGTCGATCGGGATCATGCCGTGGTCGCCGGCGGCGCGCACCACCTGCCGCGACCACGATCCGCCCGGCGAGCGGAAGAACCTCGCGTGGACGCCGGTGGCGTCGGAGATGCGCCGCTGGGCCTCGGTGATCTCGGCCTTGACGCGCCCGGCGGACAGGCGGTTGAACGGGATGGGATGGTGCATCGTGTGGTTGCAGAGCTGGTGCCCGGCCTGGACGATGCGCTCGGCCAGCCGCGGGTAGCGCTGCACCTGCAGGCCGATGAGCGAGAACGTCGCGCTGACCTCGTGCTCGGCGAGCAGGTCGAGCATGCGGGGCGTCCACTCGGGGTGCGGACCGTCGTCGATGGTGAGCGCGATGGCGTTGCGCGGCGCGTCCGGCGCCAGGTCGTGCAGGCTGCGCACGGGCTGGTGGCGGGCCTTCAGCGCGTGCGTCGTCCACCCGGCGGGCGGCGGCGCGACCCGCGGGTGCGCCTTGCGCCGCCCGTGCCGAGCCGGAGCGGCCCCGGGCGCGCGTGAGGACGACCGCACGGCGTCGCCGGCCAGCGAACCCAGCGAACCCGCCAGTGCCAGAGCTCCGAGGGCCCACAGCGCGCGGCGACGGCCGGCCTCGCTTTGATCCACGAGGTCACGGTACCCACTCCGGTGCGAAAGGCATCGGACCGACAGGAATGAACTCGGGCGACTTGTGAAAGTCACCTCCCATTAGACGGTCGTCCGTGCCCGTGGTGTCACGGCAGCCAGCTCACCCGGCCGCGGAGCAGGCCGTACCCGACGAAGGCCACCGCGTCGATGAGCGTGTGCGCGACGACCAGAGGCATGGCCCGGCCCCACCGCTGGTAGAGACGGCCGAACAGCAGGCCCATGGCGACGTTGCCCACGAAGCCGCCGAACCCCTGGTACAGGTGGTAGGAGCCTCGCAGCGTCGCCGACAGGTGGACCGCGCGCCAGGGCCGCCAGCCCAGCGCGTCCAGCCGGTGCAGCAGGTAGCCGCTGACGATGACCTCTTCGAGCACGCCGTTCTGCGCGGCGGCGAGCAGCAGGATCGGCACTCGCCACCAGACGTCGGGAAGCCGGTCCGGCACGACGTCCAGGTTGATGCCCGACCGCAGTGCCATCAGGTAGAACGCCAGCCCGGTGCCGCCCACCACGGCCGCGAGCAGCGCGCCCCGCAGCAGGTCACGTCCCGGCTCGCGCAGGTCGGCGCCGATGGTGCGCGCCGACTCTCCGGACCGCACCAGCAGGTAGGCGACCAGGGCGACGGGGGCCAGGGCGATCGCGATGTCGGCCAGTTGCAGCGACAGATCGAGCCAGGGACGGCCGGGCGCCCTCGTGCCGACGAGCACCGCGTGCTGCGCCTTCAGCTCCGCGGGGGCGGTGAGCGAGCCGATCAGCGAGATCAGGGAGCGCAGGGCGCTCGCGCCGAGCGAGACGGCGAAGACGACGATGAGCTCGGCCCGGACCAGCCGCGGAGTGAGGCCGGTCTCTCCCGTACTGACATCCTGCACGCGCGTAGCCTCCCACGGGTGGCGTCAGGCGAGCGTGAGCCGTTCGGCCTTCCTGACCGGCGCCCGGGAGAAGGCGTCTGGGAACCGGGGGTCCGACGACGTGGCCGGCCTGAACCGGCGGTTACGGATCAAGGCATATGTCCGATATAGCCGCCCTAATCCCCCGACCGAAACCCGGCGCGGCAGTCAAGCCCCTCTGCCGGACGTACCGCCTCTGACCAGGCCCGAAGCGTCGATGACCATGGGTTTGCAAGGGGTTGTCAAGTGACCTGCAGGCGGGCTGGCCCAATATGTGCCCATGACGACGTACGGGATCATCGCGCCCCAGGGCAAGTACACCGCCGTCAGCGACGACCTGGCCATCGGAGCGACGGTCAGCGTGGTGGTTCCGGCCATGAACGAGGCGGAGAACCTGCCGCACGTGTTCGCCACCCTGCCACGCTGGATCGACGAGGTCATCCTCGTGGACGGCAGGTCGACCGACGACACCGTGGCCGTCGCGCGTGCCCTGCGCCCCGAACTGCGCGTCGTCCCGCAGACCGGACGCGGCAAGGGCAACGCCCTCATCGAGGGCTTCGCGGCGGCGACCGGCGACATCATCGTCATGATCGACGCCGACGGCTCGACGGACGGACGCGAGATCATCCGCTTCGTCTCCGCCCTGGTCGCGGGGGCGGACTTCGCCAAGGGGTCGCGCTTCACCTCGGGCGCGGGATCCGACGACATCAGCGTCACCCGCTCGCTCGGCAACACGGTGCTGACCACGCTGACCAACTGGCTGTACGGCACCCGCTACACCGATCTGTGCTACGGCTACAACGCCTTCTGGTCGCGCCACCTGGACGCTCTCGCCCTCGACTGCGACGGCTTCGAGATCGAGACGCTGATGAACGTGCGGGCGACCAAGGCCGGGCTCGCCGTGCAGGAGATCCCGAGTCACGAGCGCTGCCGCATCCACGGCGCGAGCAACCTGCACGCCGTGCGCGACGGCTGGCGGGTGCTCAAGACCATCCTGCGCGAGCGCGGCCGTCCCCTGCCCGCACGACGCCGCGCCGCCGTCACCCCGGTCTCGGAGCACGTCGCCGCCTGAGGCGGTCACTCGTGCGCGCCGTGCACAGCGGCCGGGCGGGCGGCGCGGGAGCGCGCCCGCGCGCGGCGCTTGGCCGCATCGCCGCGCTCCAGCCACCACTCGACGACCAGCAGCGGCACCGTCCACCCGAGCCAGCCGCCGAGGCCGGCCAGCGTCCAGGTGAACATGGTGACGTCCCCCTTGAAGGTGGTCTCGAACTGCGGCGTCAGCACGATGGCGACGATGACGCCCCAGACGCGGTTGGTGATGATCGAGTAGGTCAGGGCGAAGCTGCGCAGCATCCAGCGCCGGTGGTCGACGAACCGCCGCTGCCGCGCCATCCGGTAGCCCGCGAGGGTGAACGACAGCCAGAGCAGCGCCAGCATCACGTTGCTGACCGCGATGACCGGCCCGAACGGGGTGCCCGCCCCGATGACCAGGCCGGCCAGGCCGGCCGGGAGCACGCCGCCGAAGACGTAGACCCGGCCGACGTACCGGTGCGCCACCGGGTACCGCTGCCGGAACCACGGCCACACCTGCAGGAAGCAGGTCAGCATCGCGACCGAGGCGAACATGACGTGCGCCACCAGCAGGGGATAGTGCGCCGGGAAGCCCGCCGGCCGCGGCACCCGGGAGAGGGCCGGGTCACCGGTGAGGTACGGCGGCAGCGAGTAGACCAGGAACACCACGGCGATGAAGCCGAGCGGAGCCATCCACGGCCGCTGCCACCAGCGGCGGGACGGAACGGAGCCGGCCGAGGGACCGGGGGGCGGGGAGGACGGGCTCTCGGTGGTCATGACCATGACGGCTCCTCAGCGGGAAGGGCGGTTGGCTGCGTATGACATACGCTGAGCGTATCTGATACGCATGGCGTAGGAAATACGCTTAGCGTATGAGATACACATGGCGTATGCCCTACGCAGAACGGTAGGATGGCGCCGATGAGCGAGAAGACCGGCGGAGAGCTGCCCCGCACGCTGGAAGTCCTGTGGGGCCGTTCCGAACGCCGCGCGCGGGGCCCGGCGCAGGCGCTGAGCCTCGACCGCATCGTCACCACCGCGATCGCCATCGCCGACACCGAGGGCCTGGCGGCGCTGTCCATGGCCCGCCTGGCGGAGCGGCTCGGGTGCGCCACCATGTCGCTGTACCGGCACGTCGCCAACAAGCACGAGCTGTGGACGTTCATGCTGGACGCCGCGCCCGGGCCGGCCCCCGAGATCTCGCCCACACCGGCCGACTGGCGCGCCGAGCTGCGCCGATGGGCGGTGGAGCTGACCGGCGTCTACCGCAGGCACCCGTGGATCCTGCAGGTGACGACCGCGGGGGCACCGCCGCTCGACCCGGGGCAGCTGGCCTGGCTGGACGCCGGGCTGCGCGCCCTCGGCGGCACCGCGCTGCGGCCGCGGGAGAAGATGTCGGTGCTGCTGCTGGTCCTGCATTACGTGCGCGGAGACACGCAGCTGTCCACGAGCGACCCCGGCGCCGCGCCCGGCCAGGACGACCCCGCGGCGCCGTCGTACGGCGAGCTGCTCGCCCGCCTCATCGACGAGCGCTTTCCGGCCCTGGCGGAAGCCCTCAACGACGGCGTCTTCGACGAGTACGACACCGAGGGGCCCGTGGAGGACCCCGCCTCCCACTTCGGGTTCGGGCTCGACCGCATCCTCGACGGCGTCGAGAAACTGGTCCGCGAACGCGGCCCCCACCCGGCGGCAAGCTAGCGGTCCCCGATCTCGCCAATCCCACGATCTCACCGATCTCACCGATCTCACCGCGAAGGCTTCCAAGGCCTGAACCACACCGCGGCGTCACCCCTGGGGCGTCGCGCCACACCTGCCGCGAGGGCAGGAATCCCGCTGGGCACAGCAAAGGGACCGGACGTAATCGAACACGATTTCGAAGAGTTGCCCACTGTGCGCGGCTCGCGTTGCGGGCGGTCGAGCCGGTTGATATTGCTTGCGCTAGCGAGCCCCGCCGAAGGGATTCAAAGATCCTTTGGTGGGAGGTGGGCCACGTGGTCAGATCGAGACGCCCCAGAGCGGCACGGAGGCTGGAGGACGCCTCCACGGTGGTGAGCGCCGCCAGCGGTCTGCTCGGGCAGACGTCGAGCCTGCTGGGGCACATGGCCTGCCTGCTGCGGCAGCTTGTGATGATCGTCGGTTGGCTGGTGCTGCTCGTGGGCTCCGTCCGGCTGCTGCTGCGCCCGCCGTCGTCGCTCGCGCCCGAACACTTCCTGACCCCCGGCGCCGGCGCGGCGGCGGTCGTCCAAGGGCTGGTCAGGATCCCCCCACACTGGTGGAAATCGCGGCGCCCCTAGCCCCATTCCAGGTATTCCCGAGGGCTACGACGGCGCCTGTGATCATCGGACCGCAATGCGGGATCGGCACAGCAGGCTTTACCGGATAAGTCGGTAGGTAGGCTGGCTGCACCCAATGTGGAAGGCCTCGTGATGTCACGAGCACGACCGGCCGGTGACATCTCCGGCGCCACCAGCGAACTTCCCGCCCATCACCGCACCGACCTCCTGCCGGCACCGGCCATGACTCCGGACGCCACGCTGATGCGTGCCCTCCTGGAGGCCTCGGGCGAGGGCGTCGTGCTCTGCGACGCGGACGGGCGCGTTCTGCTGGCCAACGCCGCCGCCGTACGCATCGTCCCAGACGCGATACCCGGCCTCCCCACATCCTCCGGCGCCACCGCCGCCGGTCCCTTCGCCCCGGGCATCCTCGGCGCCGCCGCGGCGCTCTTCGACCCGGCCCCCCTCGACGCCGGCCCCGCTCCCCTCGCCCCGGCCGCCCTGGATGCCGCCGTCGCTCTCTTCGACCCGGCCGCGCCCATCGGCGTGAGCCGTCTCACCGTCCACGGCGGGCGCACGGTCCGGGTGCGTCGAGTGATGGTCGGCCCGGCCCACCAGGCGTGGTTCCTGTCGGAGGTCGCCGGTGAGGTCCCGGCCGGCGCCCGTCCGTCCTCGCCCGCGCACGAGCGCGCGGAGTTCCTCGTCGAGGCGGGCCACCGGCTGTCCGGCTCGCTCAACACGCGCCGCTGCGCCCGCGCCACGGCCGAGCTCGCCGCGTCGTTCCTCGCCGACGCCGCCACGGTGCTGCTTCTCCCCGACCATCGCCGGTCCCACTCCTGGCTGCGCGCCACGGCGTGGGGATCCACCGTGCGGGAGGGCGAGGTGCGGTCCGTCGCCGAGCTGCCCGAGCTGACCGACGCGCTGTACGGGTACGCGGCCATGCCCCACCTCCGGATCGACGCGGCCCGCGCGCCCGGGTGGCTGCTGCCCGAGGGCTTCGGCCAGGCCGCGCACCTGCTGATGACGCCGCTGCCCGGCAACGGGACACCGGCCGGCGTCCTCGTGCTCGCCCGCCGCGAGGGCGCTCCGCCCTTCGACGCGGCGGCCGAGAGCCTGGTGCGCGCGTTCGCCGTCCGCGCCGGCGCCGCCATCGCCTCCGCCCTGCTGTACCAGGAGCAGAGCGCCACCAACGCGGTCCTCACCGAGGACCTGCTGCCCCCGGAGCTGCCCGTCCTCGACGAGGCCGAGCTCGCCGGATCGCTGCGCCCCTCGCAGCAGACGGAGCTGATCGGCGGCGACTTCTACGACGTATGCCGCCCAAGCCCCCGCCGGTCCGACGCCTCCCACGACGAGCTCCCCCCAGCCGCCCCATACGGTCTGGACAGGCCCGGCACCCCGCAGGGCGTGGACCGATGGGACGCCCCCTACGCCGCCCCCCGGCCGGATGTCCCAGCTCGCGCGGGTGAGGGAGATGAGGCGCCGCTGGTCATCCTGGGGGACGTCTGCGGGAAGGGCGCCCGCGCCGCCGTGCTGGCCGGACGGATCCGTCACTGCCTGCGCACGCTCCTGCTGGTGGAGAACCGGCCGGAACGGCTGATCGCATTGATCAACCAGACCCTGCTGGACACTCCGGCGTCCGACGCCTACGCCACGCTCGTGCTGGCCCGGCTGCGCCCCGGCCGCGCGGGACGCCTGCTGATCGACGTGGCCGTGGCCGGGCACCCGGAACCGCTGATCCTGCGGGCCGACGGCAGCGTGGAGGAGGTCGGCGCCTCGGGCTCCATGCTCGGCATCGACGACCACCTCGACCTCCGCCCGGTCACCGTCGAGCTGGCCCCGGGCGAGCTGTGCCTGCTCTACACCGACGGCATCACCGAGGCGTCCGGCGGCCCCGCCGGCACCGAGCTGTACGGGACGAACCGGCTGAAATCGGCCCTCGCCACGTGCGCCGGCATGCCCATCTCGGCCGTCGTGCAACGACTCGAAGAGGTCACCACCGCCTGGACGTCCCACGGCGACAAGGACGACCGCGCCCTGCTGGCCATCCGCGCCCGTCCCCTCCTCGAAAGGCACAGATGACCGACCTCACCCACACCGGCCCGGGAGGCGCGAATGACTGACCTCGCCCTCGTCGCCGACCTCAGCACGGCCGTCGAGCGTTATCTGAAGCACATCGGCGATGCGGACGAGTACGGCGCCGTCGACCTGGTGCTGGCGCTGCTGGACGACGGCGTGCCCGCCGAGCGGGTGCTCCTGGAGCTCATCGCCCCGGCGCAGCGCCGGGTGGGCGAGCTGTGGGCGGCGGACGCGTGGTCGGTGGCCCGCGAGCACGCGGCCACGGCCGTCACCGAGCGGGCCGTCGCGGCCATCGCCACCCGCGTGCGCCCCACGCCCCGGTTCGGCCGGGTCACCGTCGCCTGCGCCGACGGCGAGTACCACCAACTCGCCACCCGGCTGCTGGCCGAGGTGCTGCGGCTGCGCGGCTGGCGGGTGGACTTCCTCGGCGCGAGCGTCCCCGCGCCCCACCTGGTCACCCACCTCCACCAGACCGGCCCGGACGCGGTGGCCGTGAGCTGCACCCTGACCACACGGCTGCCCCGGGCGCACGCGACCATCACCGCCTGCCAGGCGGCCGGCGTCCCGGTCCTCGCGGGCGGAGCGGGTTTCGGCGCGGACGGACGTTTCGCCAGTACGCTCGGCGCGGACGGCTGGGCCCCGACCGCGGACGCCGCCGCCGACCTGCTGGAAGCGGGGCTGCTGCCTTCCTTCCCCGCCGCGTCGCCCGGCGGTCCGCCGCGACCGCCCTCCCCCGACTACGCCCGGCTCGTGGCCGGCCGGGCCGACCTGATCGCCCGCACGATGCGCGCGCTCACCGAGGCCCATCCGCCGATGGCCTCCTATGACGAGCGGCAGCGGGAGGCCACCGCCGACGATCTCGGCCACCTCACCGACTTCCTCGCCGCCGCGCTGTACGTGGACGACGTCCCGCTTTTCACCGACTTCGTCGCCTGGACCCGGGACATCCTCAAAGCGCGCGGCGTGCCCCCGGCGGCACTCGCCCTCGGCCTGCGCCTGATGCGCGACCAACTCCACGACCTCCCCCGGACACACCCCCTCCTCACCGCCGGCATCCACACCGCCCAAAGCTGAAGCCGACCCCCCGACAGCCCAAGCCGACCTTTCGACCGCGCCCGCCCTCGGGGTGCACGAGGAAAACCAAGATCTCCGGCAAGCTCCGGTTCAGTGGTCGCGCCGGGCTCCGTAGCGAAGTCCATCGATGAGCAGCGCGACCATCCGCTCGTCGGCGTTACGGTCCACGCCTCCCGTGCAGATCCGGGAGATGGCGTACAGCAGGTCCAACGGGGCGACGTCGGCGCGGACCTCCCCGGCGACTGCTGCCGCTTCGAGGAGTTGTCGCAGTGCGGGCTCGAATCTCTGTTGGAAATAGGCGGGCAGCGGCTCGAAGGCGGGGTTGCCCGAGTGCAGGGCTGCGGACAGCCCGCGTTTGGTTCCGACGAACCCGGTGAACCGGTGCAGCCAACGGGCCAGGGCCTCGAAGGGCTCCTGGGTTGCGGCCAGGACGGCCGCCTCGTCGGCGCAGGCATCCACCTCATGCCGGAAGACGGCCGAGACCAGGTCCGAGCGTTCGGGGAAGTGTCGGTAGAACGTGGCGAGACCGACTCCCGCACGGCCTGCGATCTGGCGCACGGGGGCATCCACGCCCGCTTCGAGGAACACCTCACGAGCCGCATCCACCAGTGCGTCGACGCTGCGCTGCGCGTCCGCGCGCACCCGACGGGTCCGTTCGGGCTGAGGCGTGCCCATGTGTCTCCCGGTTGCTAACTGAGAAGGCGTTCCGTATTCTCTAAGTGGTAAGGCGTTCCGTTTTATCGATCCTAACAGCAGCAGTACCGGAGGACAGGCATGAAGTACCGCACGCTGGGCAGCACGGGCATCCAGGTCAGCCCCTACTGCCTGGGGGCCATGATGTTCGGCGCCATCGGCAACCCCGACCACGACGACTCGATCCGCATCATCCACAAGGCCCTCGACTCGGGCATCAACTTCATCGACACCGCGGACGTGTACTCCCGCGGCGAGTCGGAGGAGATCGTCGGCAAGGCCCTCAAGGGCCGCCGCGACAACGTCGTCCTCGCCACGAAGGTCAACGGCGCCATGGGCGAGGACCCCAACCAGCGCGGTACCTCCCGACGCTGGATCATGACCGCCGTCGAAGACTCGCTGCGGCGCCTGGGCACCGACCACATCGACCTCTACCAGCTCCACCGCCTCGACCACACGGTCGACCTTGAGGACACCCTGTCGGCCCTCACCGACCTGGTGCGCAGCGGTAAGGTCCGCGCCGTCGGCTCGTCCGCCTTCCCGGCCTCCACCATCGTCGAAGCCCAGTGGATCGCCGAGTCCCGCGGACTGCAACGCCTGCGCACCGAACAGCCCGCGTACTCCATCCTCGACCGCGGCATCGAACGCGAGATCCTGCCCATCGCGCAGAAGTACGGCATCGGAACCCTCGTCTGGAGCCCGCTCGCCCAGGGCATGCTCACCGGCCGCTACCGCAAGGGGCAGCAGGCCGATACCCACCGCGGCGGACTCTTCAAGCACTACAGCGACGAGCGCCGCCTTGACGCGGTCGAACAGCTCATCGCGCTCGCCGAACGCTCCGGCATCAAGCTCACCCACCTGGCGATGGCGTTCGCGGTCTCCCACCCCGGGGTCACCTCGGCCATCATCGGCCCGCGCACCATGGGGCACCTGGACGACCTGCTCGCCGGTGCCGACACCACGTTGGACGACGCCCTGCTGGACGAGATCGACGCCATCGTCGCTCCCGGCACCGACGTCACCCAGCTCGACATGGCCTACAAGCCGCAAGCGCTCCAGCAAGTCGGTTTGCGCCGCCGCACACTCGAAGAACGCCCCGCCGCCTAGGCGCGCATTGAGTCCTGATCGATGAGCAGCGAGAGTGAGCTCTTGATCCAGATCATCGAGGCGCGTAAGTGGAGGCCGGCGAGGTAGCTGTGATACGCGCCCTAGTGGCGGACTCCTCGCCGTGCCGTCCACAGGCGACGCAGGTGCCACATCGCCGCGTACGCCACCAGAACGGCGGCGAACCCGGCCGTCGCGCCCAGCAACACCGCGCGAACCTGGTCATAGATGCTTGCCGCGGCGCCGTCACCCGTCCCGAGCACGGCCGCGCCCACACCGGCGGCCGCCCCGCCGCCCGCCACCACCAGCCGGCGCGGCCGGCGTCCCACGCCCGAAAACCGCCCTGGCCGTGGCGGAACGCGCCGATACCACCGTGCGAACCAGGCGACCAGGACGGCTAGCCCTGCCAGCGAGCTGACGTACATCACCACGTTGAACACCCGGTGAACGCCGAGGACCGGCAGGCGCATCACCGGCCAGTGCGTCACGACCACACCGTCCACGTGCGTGAAGGCGTCCCACGCCAGGTGCGTCGCCATGCCCGCCACCAGCGCCGCCACGGTCGCCGGCCCGCGTCCCCCGACACCCCGATCGGGCAGCCGGGCGCGTACCCCGCCGGGAGCGAGCGCGGTCAGCGGCGCGCGCAGCACCAGATGGAACACGGCGAGCACCACCAACCCCGCCGGCACATCCACCAGCCAGCCGACGCGCCAGTCATGGGCGACCCCGGACGAGTACGGCAGCGGCAGGTAGTACGCCAGATCAGGAACCACCGCCCCGACCACCAGCCCCGCCGAAGGCAACCACCTCCGCAACGGCACCACCGCGACAACATGGCTCAACGTAAAAGGCACGCCCCATTGAACCTGGCCGCCAGGCCACCCACACCGCGAACGCCGTCATGCGAACCGGCATAAAAACACCATACTTCGCGGAATGGCACGAGCTGCATGTTTTCGTACATTGATCATCATACACTCATTCGAACCCGTTAGAGCGACAGGCCGCACAATGCAGTCTTTGCCGGTAAATCGAAAATCGGACAAGACATAAATCAAAAGATCCGCGCGCGGCGGGAGTTCGTGATGTGATCGCCAGGTTCTCTCGCAGGAGAGGTTTTCAACCAGCGCGCCGATGGGATGATTCGCAACATGAGCGTCGTGGTCGATCTGCTCGAACGGCCGACCTACACGGTGTCGCAGGTCGATCGCCTGATCGGCCTGCCCTCAGGCACCGCGCGCCGCTGGATTGACGGATATTCCCGTAATGGCCGCACCTACCAGCCGGTCGTCCGGCAGTGCCATACCGGCGAGACAAGAGTGACGTGGGGGGAATTCGTCGAGACCCGGTTACTCGCCGAGTACCGCAACGCGGGAGTGCCCATCATCAACATGCGGCCCGCGATCGCCAGGCTCCGCAGTGCGACCGGCGCACAGTATCCCCTCGCCCAGTCGGCGAACTTCGTGACAGCCCACGGCAAAGAACTCGTGCAGCGGGTGCAGGAGCAGGTCGGCCTGCAGGCCGAACTCCTGCTCGTGGTCGCGCGCAACGGGCAGCTCGTCATGGCCGATCCGGTCGAGGTGTTCGTCAAGGCCATGGAGTTCGACGAGGCAGGCACCGCCGTTCGTCTGCTTCCCGAGCCGAGGACACCTGCGGTCACGATCGACCCAGTGCGCGCCTTCGGTGAGCCGGCCGTCAGGTCGGTTCCCACCGAAGTGATCGCCGAACAGGTCCGCGCAGGGGACCCCGAGGAACTGATCGCCGAACTTTACGAGCTTCCTCTGGAACAGGTGCGGCAAGCGGTCCTGTTCGAGAAGCTTCGCAGCGCCTGACCAAGCGGAACATCATGCCCCCCATCGATGCGCGAAGCGTGCGCTTTTTCGTTGACGAGACCTCCCTCGGCGTCGGCAGGGCCCTCGCCCTCCTACGCCGAGACGTCGTCCACACCAACCATCCCCTCATCACGGAAGTGCCCCTTGGCGCCCCGGACGACGACTGGATCCCCCGGGTGGCGGCCAGGGATCTCGTCGTCATCACAAGGGACAAACGCATCAGGACCAAGCACGCGAAAGCCATGCTCTATGCCGAGCACAAAGCACGTGTCTTCTGGATAGCCGGCAAGAAGGACCTGTCCAACTGGGACACGATGTGCCTGCTCACCCGCCGTTGGGAGGACATCGAGCGCGAGATCAAGGAACGAGGGCCGGGCCCGTGGTTCATGGCGATCAACGAGTCGAAGCTCAAGGAGATGCCTATCCACGGCCGCACGCCATAACAACATCCCGGCCGGGTCCGCCTGCGACGGAAGTGCCGGCGGCACGCGCAGTGATGGGACAACCGTTCCACAGCCGGTTGCTCCAGTTACGAGGGATGCATGTCCAGGCGATCGGCCGCTGACTTCGAGACGTCGCTCGCCATGCTTCCGGCGGACCTGGCCCGGCGCGCCCGAAGTCTGAGAAAGTACGCTCTCAGGGCCGTTGAATGCCCCGCCTGCCTGCACGCCCAAGAATCGGTATGGCTCGCCTTCGATGCCACATACCTGGGGGATCTCGGGGCGGCCGCTGCCATGCTGGAAAAGGCGGAGACCGCTCAGCATGAGCATCGGGCCCGGTCGGTTCCGCAAGAACAACCCCTGCGCATGGTCCCGGGGTTCGCCGGCCGAGGTCCCCTGTTCGCCGCCTCTGACGCCGCCGCCTACAAGCGGAACTTCGGCGGCTTGGGCTTCGTCCTGAGCGACGGCCGGTGGGGCATGGGACGGCGGGTACCGGACACCGGGTGGCGCGTACTCGACCCGAGCGGGAGATCAAAGGTCGCCCGCGCGCTGGAGGCCACCGGCACGCTGACCAGCGCGGTCGTCGGCACCCCGGTGTCCATGGCGCCCGAGCAACTCGGCGGCGGCGTGGCGGGGCCGCCGACCGACGTCTGGGCCTGGGCGTGCACCATCTCCTACGCCGCATGTCCCTCGCGGACGTGTCAGGACTCGCCACCACCTGGGGCATCGTCACGCTGATCATGACCGTGCTCGCGCTGACCCTCGTGATCGCGGACGGGTTCACCCGCAGCCGGGCCGCCGTGTGGGCCGCGATCCCGGGCGCGTTGGCGGTGGCCTCGGTCGTCGCCGTCCTGCTGCGCCGGGACGACTTGCACAGCAGGCATCGAACTTCGGGCTGCTTTCGGTCTCTGAGCCACGCGGCATGGGTGTGACCTTCCGCATCACCCTGTCGCACGGTTGGTACGCCGCGCTCGGCCTGTCCGTCGCCCTGGTGGTCCCGGCGCTGGCCTCGCTGCTGGGCGGCCGCCCGGCGGGGAAGCCGGGCGGCCGGTAGACACCCGATCGTCCGCGCCGCCGATCCGTCTTCGGCGACGACCTGACGGCAGAGCCCGGCGCGGGGCCGTCACCGAGCGCTTGGCGTCAGAAGTCGAACTCGCCCTTCTTGGCGCCGTCGATGAAGGCGTCCCACACGCTCGCACTCACCACGAACGGTGCCCGCTCCGGAGCCTCGGTGTCCCGCAACCCGACCCGCCCCCCAGACAACGGCGCCACCTCCAGGCAGTCACCCTGGTTGGGGCCGCTCTTGGTCGCCTTACGCCAGGCCGCGTTCCGCAGTTCCTCACTCAGGTCCACAGCTTCTCCGCCTCCCTGATCAACTCGATTGAGACAGGTTGGGGCTGCGCCTCAGCCCGTACCGTGTCGTAGCTGCTCTGGATCACCCTGACGTCCTCTGCACGGTTGGACACGTGCCCGTGAGTCGCGGATTCGATGTATACCGTATCCGCAGCATCCGGCATCTGTGCAATGACAAATCCACCCAGAAGCCCGGTCGTGACCCCGAGAGCCGTGGGCACAACTTGAACGCCGATATACGGAGACTGGACGGCTTCCAGGAGTCGGCGGATCTGTTTTCTCATGACCTCTTTCCGCCGACCGGCCGATGAAGCACTCCTTCGTCTATCACAACCCAGAGCATCGGTGGAGCCGCGCGATTGAAGATCTGCTGTCGCTCCATGCGGGCATGTACAGCTTTTTCCACTTGTGCGAGGGTTATACCAGCTTCTCCGCGGATGATGGTCCGCGCGTAGTCCTCCGTCTGGAGCAGTCCTGGAACGACCAGTGGCTGCCAGGTATGCAGGGTATGGGCTTCTTGCTCAGTTTCAGCCAACCCCGAAACCACTGCGGGCTGGCGTTCCGAGTCAATTTGGTCCACAAGCGGGCCTCCGGCCGTGCCAGGCGCACGAGATGGGCGGCATGGGCGGCGCAGGGGGGTGGAGGCATGAGCGGGGACGCGGCCACCCGGGCGCCGGCGCGCGGCCGGCACCGGCCGGGCGTGGCGCGCACGCTCGTCCCCTCGCGGCGCTGGGACGCGGCCGAGCGGGCGGCCGCTCAGCAGTTGGACCAGATGGAGCCTGTCTGGGCGATCTGGTACGGCGTCGGCTCCCGGCGGTTCTACGCCGTCGCCACCTGGCCGTTGCCCGCTCCCCTGGTCTTACAGGCGGGCGCCGCCGACGAGTTGCGCGACCTGATGCGCGAGGCCGAACGGGCGGTCCTGTTCCACCCCGTCCCCGACCACCCCACCACTCCAGCGGCGGCAGATCGTCTGGGCCGCCGTCCTTTCCACCCGGCTCTCCCGAGCCGTCCGCCACCTGACGGAGCACCGATGCCACCAACGCGGGACGGCGGTCTGCGCACCGCCTGCTGGGACCTGACCGACGACCTGACGATGGTCGGCGAGGCGCGTCGTGCGGTCAAGGAGACCCTCATCTCCTGGGCGCTGCCCGAACTCACCGATGATGTCGTTCTCGCCGTCGGGGATTTGCTCGCGAACGCCGTCTCCTATGGCGAGCCTCCGGTCCGGCTGTCCCTGTGGCTCGGCACCCGCGCCCTGTGCGTCCGCGTGACCGACCACGGCTCCGAACTGCCCCGCCACCTGGACCTCGACGTCGAGGCCGTCCATGGCCGCGGTCTTACCATCGTCGACGCCCTCGCCGACGACACCGCGTCACTCCGTTCCCCGACGGCGAAGGCAAGGGCAAGACGGTCTGGTGCCGCTGGCATCTGACCACCCCGGCGGCGGACACCTCCCACGCCGGCTGACGCGCGCCCCCCGCGGCTACTCGTCGAAGTCGATCCGCAGATCGCTGGTGTACGCGCCTCCGTCGTCACGACGCCCGCCGATCGCGCCCGGCGGGCGTGGCGTGACGTCATCCCCCGTGAAGACCTCGATCGTGCGGAAGTCGAAGCCGTCCTGCCGGGCCCGCTCCCAGGTGAACCGGACCGACTGCCCTGGCGTGAGCGATCGGTATCCCTGGGCCACGATCGTGGAGAAGAGGACGAAGACGTCGCCGGGAAGATCGGCGGACCGGAGGTACCCCCAGCCCTCATCGTCACTCCACTCGACGACCACTCCGGTGGCGACCGACCCCGGCTCCGCGCCCATCTGAGATCTCCTCACCTATCGTCCTGGGCAGGACTCGCGGACCTGCCACCACAAGATGACCGGCCCGGCAGACCGTCATCAGGTGGACGCGAATCCGGACCGCAAGCCCTCGACGAGTTTCCAGACGCTCGTCGATGGGTTCTTTAACGGATCACCGCCGTCAGGGTGGAGCTTACGCGCCCGCCTCCAGGCGGCCTCCGCCTCGGGCGCGGAATCGGCGCGGCCTTCGGAGGCGTTGCAAGGCGATTGCAAGCGGCGCGCCGTTCACTGGGGGAGGCGGGGCGGTGTGGGTGAGCGCGTGCCGTCCGTTCGCAGGGGACGTCAGAGGAGGCACTCATGACCACGTCCGAACATCCCGTACCGTCCGCGTCGTCCGTGCGGCGCGCACTCGACGGGCGGATGCCGCCCTGGTGGCTGGGGCTGCTGCTGGTCCCGGTGGACGTCTACCTGGCCATCAGCCTGGCAGAGAAGCACGGCCTGGCGGTCGGCGTCCTCGCGGCGGTGGTGTACGGGGCGCTGACGTTCGTCCCGCTGTTCTTCGAGGAGGTCACCGCGTGGTCGAGGGCCCATCCGGTGCTCGACGGGCTTGTGCTGGTCCCGCTGGTCTTTCTGGCGCTGGCGTACCTGACCCCGCTGTCGCTCGCGATGTGCGCGGCGGTCACCGCCGCCTGCGGCCTGCCATGGCCCGTCGTCGTCACCGTCCTGCGGCGACGGCGACGCCGGACCGGATGACCACATCCGGTCACGGTCTTGCGGGATAAGTCTATATAGGTAGAGTTACCCGGGTGATCCGAGCCCGACGTCCTTCCCCGCAGACCGTCGCCGTGCTGTCCGCCCTCGCCGCCGACCCGTCCGAGTGGCGGTACGGCTATGAGCTGGGACGGCAGGTCGGCCTCAAGGCCGGCTCCCTCTACCCCATCCTCATGCGGCTGTCCGACCGGGGGATGCTGGAGACGGCATGGGAGTCCGATCCCCCGGCGGGCCGTCCACCCAGGCATCTGTACCGCCTGACCGGCGCCGGGCTGGAGATGGCCAGGGCCGCGGCCAAGGCGCCGGCGGGCCGCGTCAGCGGCGAACTGCGGAGCGCGTGGTGAACCGGCGGCCGTCCCGGGATGCGGCGGGACGCCTGCTCGCGCTCGCCGTGTGGCTGCTGCCCGCGGCGCGGCGCGAGTGGGGCGCCGCCATGCGGGGCGAACTGGAGCAGGTCGACGGTGGTGGGGCGCGCCTGCGCTTCGCGCTCGGCTGCGTCCGGGCCGCCCTGGTCCAGCCCTCGGCGCAGCGCGCTCTGGGCCATCTGGGAGGCACGGCGGCCGCGGTGGCCGCGGTGCTGGCGGCCGGCATCGTCTACCCCGGCGCCCGGGTGCTCGTCGTCACGCTGACGCTGGTTCTCGCCGCGCTGGCCTGGCTGGGCGGCAGGCCGGGTCTGTTCGGGCCGGTGGCAAGCTCGCCGACGGCGCGGGTGATCCGAACCGCCGGCTACGCCGTGGCGGTGGCGTACCTGCTGGTCGCCGTCAGGGACCTTCGGGGCCCGCAGTACCTGCGACCCGAGCTGCACATCCCGCTCAGCATGATCATGCTCGTTCTCTATACCGCCGTGATGCTGGCGGCCACCGCCCGCGGGTCGGCCGCGCGGCCGGCGGCGCTCGCGTACGGGACGGCGGCGGGTGTGGTCGCCGGGGCGGCGGGCTTCGCGCTCATCCCTTTCGAACGCGTCATGCCGCCGCTGGCCGACGCCCTGCCGGGGCAGGCCCTCTGGCCGGCGTTGACGCTCGTGGGCGCCCTGGTGGCGGCGATGTTCGCGGTCGCCCAGCGCACCGGCGACACCGCGCAGGTTTTCATGGCCGTGCTCTGCGTCGGCGCCGTCGGCTGCGCGGTCGTGTCCATCCTCGGCGACGCGGCCTGGCTGCTGTTCCCTGAGCGGATGCCGAGCATCGTCCCGCTCAACGCGGGCTCGCCCCAAGTGCGGCAGGCGCTGAGCCGCATGGAGGCGGGCGACGAATACGTCGCGGCCATCGTGTGGGGCAGCCTGCTCGCCGGGGTGCTGGCGACGATGATCCGCCCGGTGGTACGGAGACGGACGGCGGTGCTGCGGACGCTGACCTTCGCCGGCGCCGCGCTGACCAGCCTCGCCGCGACCGCCGGCGAGCAGACGGGCGCCGTCCTCAGCGCCCTGACGGCGATCGTCCTGGGGATCCTCACCTTGACCACCGCACCGAGGCAGGAGCAACCCCGGCCGTCGTGGCAGCGGCCGGGGCTCCAAGGGGACGTCGAGACGTGAGGCAAGCGCATCCGCCTCGTAGGTGAGCGAATCGCCGGGTCCCCACAGGCGGGCGAGCAGCCGCTCAGCCGTGCCTGGTGAACGTATGCGGTCACCGCACTTGTGGGTAACTTTTTCGTCATATCCCCCTGTTAGTGTCGCTTGAAATTTCAAGCACTGCCGTAGCCGGCGCGCCTGTGGACCGCCTCGGTACGCGTGGCCAACCGGCTACGGGGAAGTCCGGGGGGAACAGGTGACATCCGTCGAAGGCCCGATGGCCGACGTCCGTGACATGTACATGGCGCACATCTCGCTGCGCCGGGAGTTCGGTCTCGCGCCCGCCCTCGTGCGGGGCGTCACGCCGGGCGACAAGGACAGATGCGAGACGGTCAGCGACCATCTCGGCCTTCTCTGCACCATCCTTCACGCGCACCATGGTGGAGAGGACGCGCTGCTGTGGCCGAAGCTGCTGGAGCGCGGGAGCACGGAGGTCGCTCCGGTCGTGCACCGGATGGAGAGCCAGCACGAGGTGATCGACCGGACGAACGAAGAGGTCGTGGCGGGACTGACCGCCTGGCGCCGTGAGGCTTCCGCGCACGACCGCGAGGTGCTGGCAAGCGCCCTCGACCGGCTCGACGCCGCGCTGGTCGAGCACATGGCGCTGGAGGAGAAGCACATCCTCCCCCTGGCCGAGAAGTACGTCACGGCCTCCGAGTGGCAGGAGCTCGGCAAGCACAGCATGGAGGAGCTGCCGAAGAAGCGGCTCCCGCTGGCCTTCGGCATGGCCATGTACGAGGGGGACCCGCAGGTCATCAAGAACGTTCTCGCCGAGGCTCCCCTCGTGGCGCGACTGCTGATGCCCATCATGGCCCCGCGGGCGTACGCGTCGCACGCGAAGCGGGTGTACGGCACCGCCACCCCCGCCCGCAGCCAGGGCTGACCCGGCACGGGTCGTGGCCAGGAGGTGGCCATCCACATGGGCGTCGAGAGTGATCGACGGAGTGGGCGAGACGGGCTCCCGAGCCGCCGGGTGACGCCCGCCGAGGCCGGTCGCGACGCCGCCCGTTCGTGGCGACAAAAGCCCGATTCTCGCTACACATAGTGACAAAGTTCAAGATTCACACCTTTCTACCTCGACGTATGCGCAAAGGCGCGTTTGAGAGCCGCTTCGCTCGGTAACCAGACCACTCGCGGCCCTACGGAGGTATGCCGATGCGGTTTCTGGGGATCAACGCCATATTTCATGATCCGGCAGCGGCCTTGGTCGTGGACGGAGAGGTCGTCGCGGCGGCGGAGGAAGAACGGTTCAGCCGCCGCAAACATGGCAAGCGTCCCGTGCCCTTCTCGGCCTGGGAGCTCCCCGAGCAGGCCGCCGCGTGGTGCCTGAGCCAGGCGGGCCTGCGCCCCGAGGACCTGGACGGCGTCGCCTACTCCTACGATCCCGAGCTCGTGCGCCTGGACCAGCAGTCGCCCGCCGGATTCGGCCCGCCGGCCGAGGCTCCCGGGCTCGCCTGGGACGCGGCGATGCCGCCCGACCCGACGGCCGAGGTCTGCTGGGAGGGCCTGCGCACCACCTACGCGCGCCGCGCTCCGGCGTTCCTGGCCACCGCGCTGCCCGGCCTGGACACCGCGCAGGTGCGGTTCGTCCCGCACCACGTCGCGCACGCCGCCTCGGCCGGGCTGGCGGCGCCGTATCGTGATTCGGCGGTGCTGGTGTGCGACGGGCGGGGTGAGGCGGTGTCGCACCTGGCCGGCCACTACCGCGGCGGCGACCTG
>NZ_JBSGDZ010000053.1:0-30727 GCF_053602655.1 Sphaerisporangium sp. NPDC004334 | reverse complement strand
GAAACCACCCGCCCCGTCCCCTTCGGCAACACCGCCGACCTCCCGGTCATCGGCGACTGGAACGGCGACGGCACCGACACCCAAGGCATCGTCCGATAACCCCCGCCTTCTCTGATCCAGGCCCCTGTGCCGCCGGCCACTCGGCGGCGCAGGGGCACTTCCCTCTTGCCATCAGACCAAGAACGAGGTGTCGTCCCCATGCCACAGATCACGTTGTTGTCCGACTCCCGGATCCTCGCGCTGCCGGTGGAAGAATGCGGCCAGCCCCTGGTCGACCTGCGCGGGTTGGACGGGGTGCTCATCGACCAGCGACTCGCGGATCCGGCGGGGGCCTACGCGCACCTGCGGCTCAGCGTCGCCGAACGGCTCGTGGCGGCTCAGGCGCTGCTACCGCCGGAGCTCAGGATCCTGGTGATCGAGGGATACCGGCCGCCGGTACTGCAGGAGCGGTATTTCGCCGAGTCCGTCGAGGAGCTCCGGGACCTGCACCCCGACTGGAGCGCCGAACGCCTCCGCCGGGAGGCGGGCCGGTACATCTCTCCTCCCGAGGTGGCGCCGCACGTGGCGGGCGGCGCCGTGGACCTGACCCTCTGCAGCGAGGCCGGGGCCGAGCTGCCGATGGGCACGGAGGTCAACGCCACGCCCACCGGCCCTGACGGGGCGTGCTACACCGCCTCCCCGGACATCTCGCCGGAGGCGGCCGGCAACCGGCGCCTGCTGGCCTCGGTCCTGACGGCGGCCGGTCTGATCAACTATCCGACCGAGTGGTGGCACTGGTCGTACGGGGATCGTTACTGGGCCTACGTGACCGGAGCCCCGGCCGCCCGCTACGGCCTGCTCGACACCCCCGCCCTGGCCGGCCCGCCCGCCCGCTGAGGTCGTCCGCGGCCCTCACCTGCACCTCTCCCCGACCGCCGAGCCGAGGGCGGGCCGCTCCCGTACGCCGGGGCCGCCCACCCTCGTCCTCGGTCTATCAAACTTGTGCAGGACGCGGCCAAAGTGAACAACTCCCCATGCTCACATGACCGCCAACTTATGAGAGACTCCAGGCTTGCGGGGCGGTAGCTCAGCCGGTCAGAGCAGCGGACTCATAATCCGTAGGTCGTGGGTTCAAGTCCCACCCGCCCTACCACTCCCGATCAGCAGAAAGAGCCCCTGGCCTGAACTTATGCCGCCGGGGGCTCTCTCGTCTCGTCCGACTGTCCACGGCTGATGGTGACCATCTACGGCTGGTCTCACCCAACGCTCACCCACGAACCGCGCCTCAGCCATGAGCGGCAAGTGCGTCGGAGATGCGACGCTTCGCGGCCTCGTCCTGACCGACGATGCACTTGGCGTAGATCTTCAGCAGGACATCGACGCTGCGCCCCGCCCACTCTGCGACCTGCGTTGCCGGCACACCCGCATTGAGCCACGTCGAGACGCAGGCGTGACGCAGGTCGTACGGCCGTTCGGCCAGGGGCGTCTGTACCTCCTTGGCGGTCAAATTCCCAAGGTGTGGCCGATGTGGTGGGTGTAGGGGGGTGGGATAACCCCTCCCCCGGGCCCCGGGCAGCCCGATCGGTTTCCCGCGCAATACGCGCGGCCACTCCGCGATCCGCGGGTCAGGGTGAAACGCGCCGGACATGATGCTCTTGGCGGCTCGCCGCTGTCCAGAAGGGGACACCGGGCGGAGAGCGCCTTTTCCGTAGATTCCGGACGCCGGAAATCCGTGCCCCCAGGTCGCCGCGCACCGGCCCGCGACCGTGTGCCGTAAGTCTGAAGCCGAATCCCGGCAGACAACCGCTCAACATATCGCTCTATCAGCCACAAAATCTCGCGTCAAGCCGTTGCTTCCCAAATAAATGCCTGCAATACCGAATCTGGTCCCATAACCACATCGCGGAGCAGAATTGATGAAAACCTCCTCAAGCACCGCAAGAGCCTCACGAGCCGTCCGCCATCTGACGGTGGCGCTGGGAGTCGCCGCCGCCGTGACCGGACTGGGCACCGTCCAGGCCACGGCCGCACCCGCACCAGCACCAGCACCAGCACCAGCACCAGCACCAGTCAAGGACACCACAGCCCGGCCCATCGAGCCGGTCGGCGAGGTGCCCGGCGCTTTCGCGTCCTGGACCGACCTGCTGGCCACCCAGCAGAAGCTGGTCAAGGCGGCCGACCGCATCACTGCCGGCACCAAGACCAAGGAGGACACCGGATACGCCGGCATCATCGCCGCGCCGGAGAACCACGAACTGCGCGTCTACTGGAAAGGCGACACCCCGAGGCGCATCGACGACCTGATCGGCCGGCTGCGCGAGGACGTCCCGGTCAGTATCCTGCCCGCGGCGTACTCGGCCCGAGAGCTTGAGCGCGAGATGAACCGTCTCGCCCGCGTCTCCGCCGGTGCGATCACCTCGATCGCGCCGAAGGTCGACGGCTCGGGCCTGACGGTCTCGGGCGCCGACCTCGGCCTGACCCGCACCAAGGTCGCCGACTCCACCGTGCCGATCACCATCCAGGCGGGCGTCACGCCGGCCCTGGCCAGCCGCTGGGACGACTCCCCACCATGGTGGGGCGGGGCGGCCTGGCGCAAGGCCGGCATCGGCGGGATCGGCTGCTCCACCGGCTTCGCCGTCACCTACGGCGGCACGACCAGGATGCTGACCGCGGCCCACTGCGGTGACGTCGGGCAGACGGCCACCGACCCGACCGGCCAGGCGATCGGCCCGATCTCCTCCTACGACGACATGTACCGAGACGTCATGTTGATCAGCGCGGGCACCGCGGGCCGCGTTTACAACAACAACCCCGGCACCATCTCGCCGGAGTTCAGCAACCCGGTCATCGGCACCACCGGTTCCTACGTGGGCATGTGGCTCTGCACCTCCGGCGCCTACTCGGGCACCCTGTGTTCCATCCAGGCCAAGCAGGTCAACGTCACGCTCAGCGTGGGCTACCCGATCTATGGCCTGGTCATCGCCGAGCAAGCGGCGCACACCAACGCGGCCGGCGGGGGTGACAGCGGCGGCCCGGTGGAGATCCCCAACCCGTCCAGCATCACCCAGCAGTACGCGGTAGGGGTCATCTCTGCCATCGACCCCAGCACGCCGGTGCCCTGCACCGGCTACGTGACCAGCGGGCGTACCTGTTCCTGGCGGTTCTACTACGCGCCGTGGAGCAACGCGACCACCGCCTTCCCGGGCGTCACCCTCGTGACCGGCTGACCCTTCGACCGGCGGGTCGTACGCGGCGCGTGACGCCGCACAGCCCGCCGGTCTCGCTCCGCTTCCCGGGCGACTGACCTGGCGGGAACTCGGCGGGCGGAGCGACGTTCAGTGTCCGTCGCTCCGTTCATATCAGGCTCGCAGAGCCGTCCGTACGGTCGCTCGCATGAACAAGTCCCGTCCGCCCTACTCGCGATCACCCCGAAACCCCGGTCCGGGCGGCGCCTGGGGAAGGTGTTTTTTGCCGTACGCAACGTGGGCCATCAAAAGGGTCGCCACGATCCCGCCCGCGACGACGAAAACGGCGTGGCTGATTCCTTCGGCCATGGCGACCCGTAATCCATCCCCCAGGAGTCCTTCGGTGCCGGCGTTGGCCACGAGCACCAGGATCGCGAGCCCGACGACGGCTCCGACCCCTGATCCGGTGGATGCGATCGCCGAGGCGACACCCTGCTCGCGATCACGCACTCCAGTGGCGGCGGCGATGAACATGGCCGTGAAGATGACGCCATCGCCGATGCTGACGGCGATGAGTCCTGGGATCAGCGTGACGTAGGAGCCGTCGGGAGAAGTCGCCAGCCCCAGGGCGACGGCCCCGGCCGCGCCGATCGACAGGGCGAGGGTCAGTGTGCGCCGCAGGCCGATGAGCGTCACCACCCGGCCGCCCACTGTCGAACCGGCGACCACCACGACGGTCGGAAGCAGGAACGCGATTCCGGTTTCCAGGGCGTCGTAGCCGAGGACATCCTGGAAGTAGATCGACAGGAAGTAGAGGAGTGAGCCGAACGTGGTCATGAACATGAATGCGATCGCCACGGCCATCCTGAGGCTCCCGTTGACCAGAAGCCGTGGCGGGAGAAGCGGATCACCACTACGCCTCTCGATCAGCACGAATGCCACAGTCAGCAGAAGGCCCACCGCCGCCGCGGCGAGGATCACCGGTGAGCCCCAGCCCAGATCGGGGCCCTGTACAAGCGCGAACACCAGCAGCGTGATGGCGCCTGTGGCGGTCAGCGCACCAGGCAGGTCGAACATACGCGTCCTGTCGCGAGGCGGATCGGCGTCGATCAGGAAGAGCGTCCAGACGAAGACCGCGCCCACGAGCGGGACATTGACGAAGAACACCGCTTCCCACCCGAAGGCTCGCGTGAGCACACCGCCCAGCAGGACGCCCACGACTAGACCCGCCGCGCCGGAACCTCCCCAGACGGCCAGGGCGCGGTTGCGGTCGCGGCCCTCCGCGAACGTGGTGTTGATGAGCGCCAGCGTGCTCGGAAAGACCAGCGCTCCGCCGAAACCCTGAACCGCACGCGCGATCAGCTGAATCAGGGGGGTCGTCGCGAGCCCTCCCGCGAGCGAGGCCAGCGCGTAAAGCGTCAGGCCGACCAGGAGCATCCGCCGCCGGCCGAGCAGATCCGCCGCGCGGCCCCCGAACAGAAGGAACCCACTGGATGCCACCGCGTAGACACTGACCACTGATTGCAATGTCTGCGCCGAGTAGCCCAGGTCATGCCCCATATCGGGCAGCGCGACCACGACGATGTACTGGTCGAGCGAGACGATCATCATGGCGAACGACAGCAGCGCCAGCGTCGCGGCACTGCGACTTCGAACAGGACTCCTGCTCACGAGTGGAGTGCGGGAAGGACGCATGTGATCATCCCATCTGATGTCGCATCGGTCATCGCAGTGCTCTCTCTTCATGGAGGGGAGGGCCGATCAGGGGCGGCCACGGGCAACCAACTGAACTGTACAGAACAGTACATGTCAACTCAACAGTACAGTTCAGTTCGGATAGGATGGCGCCGTGACGACAACGAGCAGGCGCGCCCCGTCAGGAGAACGCGCGGCGCGCAAACGGGCCGCCATCGTGCGCGCGGCACAACAACAGTTCCTGGAACGGGGTTTCGGCGCGGGCATGGACCACATCGCCACCGAGGCCGGCGTGTCGAAGGTGACCGTCTACAACCACTTCGCCAGCAAGGAGGAGCTGTTCACCGAGGTGGTGACCGATGCGCTCGAACAGGCGCTCGGCCAGACCGTGTACGTCCTGCACGAGCGCCTGCGTACCGGCGACGACCTGCGCGACATCCTGACCGCCACCGCCCGCAAGTGGGTGGAGGGAATCGCCCAGCCCGAGGTGCTCGCCCTGCGCGCGTTGATCACCTCCGAGGCCCGGCGCTTTCCCGAACTCGGCCGCGCCTGGCGCAAGCAGGGACCCGATCGTTTCGCCGAACCGCTGGCCGCCGCGCTCAGCGCGCGCGACGACCTGGACATTCCACACATGGAGCTGGCGATCGTCCAGTTCTACGCGCTCGTGCTGTACCCGCACATTGTGCACAGCGCCTACGGCGACAGGCTCGATCCTCGGTTCACCGATGACCTCATCACCACAGGGGTCGACATGTTCCTGAGGTACTACCAGAGGCATTGAGCGTGAATCGCCGGGAAGCCGATACTCCCGATCAGCGCTTCGGGGGCTCGGCATCGACAGCACCCCGACCCGAGCCCATCGACCGCGGAGTGCTGGACTGGACGACCGAGACATGTGGTCCCAAGTTGGTGGTGAGCCGCACGTTCACAGGGGCCGTAGATCATCTATGTATCGGATGTTTCACGTTTCGTTGAAGCATTCCAGGAGAGATGTGGCCTCCGTTTAAAGTCCCTCCCGTGGGGACCCAAATAGCTGCGAAGAGCAGTGTGTGGAGCGAGTTGCGGCTGAGCTCCCCGCCACGGCTCCAGATCTCGATCTCGCCCAATCTGACCGCGCTCGCCATGATCGCCGACGCCCTTGCGGGGCGCCAGCGCGGCCTACCCGAATCGTGGCGTAAGGCGATCGCCTCACAGGTCGGCCCGCTCGGCCAGGACGCCGTGCGCCCGCTGGCCGTACCCGGCAGCTCGATCGCGCCGGACAGCATCGTGCCGTGCTCCCCCACCGACGGCGATGTCACCGTTCAGTCGCAGGTCAGCGCCCTGCAGGCCATCTCGCCCGACGCTCTGATCAAGGATCTGGAGCAGACGTTCGGCCCGGGGACGCCGCCGTTGCACTGGCGCTCGGCTGCTGAGCGGCCCGAGCGCTGGCTGCGCGGGTACGCCGGCGCCCTGGCCGACGTCTGGAACACCACGGAACCGCTGTGGAAACGCGCCCGCCCGCTACTCGACAGGGAGGTCGAGCGGGTGGGCGTCGCGGCCGTGCGGGGCGGCCACGAGCTGTTGCTGGGCGCGCTGAGCGAGCGCATCGTCTACGGCGAGCATGGCCTGCTCATCTCCGACCTGGAATCGAGCACGTTCGAGCTGGGTGACAGGAAGCTCGTGCTGGTGCCCATGTTGGCCGGCAAGGGCGCCGTGATCGTCAGCCTGGACAGCCCGGACGCCGTCTGGATCGCTTACCCGGTGCCCGGTGCGGACTCGTTGTGGCGTAAGCCCGTCGCGCCCACGGGGGACGAGCTGTCGGCGATCCTGGGCCCGGTACGCGCACACCTGCTCTGCGCCCTGGAACAGCCCATGACCATGAGCATGCTGTCCACGGACATGCAGATCGCGCCCAGCGGCCTGACCTACCATTGCGACCGGCTGCGCGCCGGACGGCTGATCATGCGGGAGCGCCGGGGCCGCGAGGTGTGGATCACTCGCACCCGCCGAGCGGAGGAGCTGCTGGAGCTGTTCCGCCGCTGACGGAGTCCGGCGGACGGGTGAGAAGAAAGCCCTGGATGGTACTCAGGTTCCAGCGCGGGACCTGACGACGCACACCGCGCGAGCAGCGGCACACCGTCACGAAAATCCCGATCACACGCTACGCCTCTGGACGTCATGGGCATTCCGGGCACGAGCCCGGGCCATGACGAGGAGTGCGCGTCCAGAGAAATTCCAGGTTGATTCCAGTTCGAACATTCAGGCTTTCCGGTGTCAGCTTCATTCCATTTCAGGGAGGAAGATATGTCCACCAGCACGTCAGCGCTCGCGGCCGAGGTCTCCGGAAAGCTCGGGGCCGGGGTCGAGTTGAACCCCGCGGACTTCACCGTGGAGGCGCTGCCCGAGATGCCGATCGCGCTTCGCCAGATGGAGAGCTCGCGGCCGTAGGTCGTCCTCATCGCCCTGGAGTGGTGTGCTTCAGGGCGATGAGCCCGCAGTCGGCCACGTCGATCACGAAACTCTGGAATCCCATGTCTGACACCGCTGATCCGTTGCTGCGGATCGTTCCGACGGTTCGCCTGGTCCCGCCGCCGAGCATTTGGTCCACAGAACGTTGGTACGTGATGAACATCGCCGCGCGCAGGGAGATCCTGCTGGGCAGCGCCGCGGCACAGGTCTTGCTGAGCTTCTTGCGTGCCGGTCCGGCCGAAGAGCGCCTCGAAGAACTGAAGCGATCGGCGGGGCTGGAGTCCGACGCCGGCCGGTCCATCGTCGAGCGGTTGGTGACAGAAGGATTCCTGACGCCGGATCGTGACGATTCCCGTCTTGAGGAGACCGAGCGGCGATGGCGCGACGCCGGATGGCAGGCCGCGTTCGACCACCACCTGCTCACCTACGATTATCCGTATTTGAACTACTCCGAGTCGGATGCACCGGCCATAGACAAGTCGATTATGGAGTTGTTCGCCGCCGAGAGCTTCGACGTGAACCGATACAAGGAGTACGCGGGCTCGCTCACTGTTCCCGTCGTGCAGACCGCTGAAGCTCTTGAATGCCTCGCCCGGCCTTTCGCCGAGGCGTGGGACCGTCGAAACGGATCCGAATCCCTGCCCGTGGCCACATTCGACAAGCTCTCGGCAGTGATCTCTTCGAGCTTCGGGCAGCTTCGCTCGCGCAGAGTCCGGTCGAGTGTTCCGCGCGCCCCGCTGGTTCGCAAGACGAGCCCTTCCGGTGGCTCGAGGCATCCGGTCGAATGCTATGTCCTCGCGCGGAAGGTCTCGGGGCTCACGCCCGGGACCTACCACTTCGCCGTCAGGACCTCCGAGCTGGAGCGGATCGGTGATCTTCCCGGCGATGACGAGCTCAAGCCGATGCTGCAAGGCCTGTGGCGTGCGCCTTTCGACCCGGCGGCCTTCGTCGTGGTGACGGGCCTATGGGAACGCAACATGTATCGCTATCGCGAGCCTCGGACGTTCCGCACCGTGTTCATGGACGCCGGTCATGCCGCGGCGACCATGGAACTCTGCGGACAGGCCCTTGATCTGCCGGTCTTCTGGCAGCACGGAGTCGACGACATCGCCGTGCACGGGTTGTTCGGGCTGCAGAAGGAAGGATTGGACGAAGGTGTCCTCTATGCAGCGGCAGTCGGCCGAGCATCGACAGAACTCTCCTGAACCCCCCGTGAATGCCGCGCCACGATGGGCGGCGGGCACGGTCGTCATCCCCGACGAGGACGGTAAGGCCACCGTGCGGAGTCCGTTCGCGAATTCCGCCGTCCTCATGGGGCGGCGCGCGCTGATCTCGCTCGCGGCCGGCGAGAAGGACATCTCGGGACTCGCGGTCCTGAGAGACTGCGGCCTCCTGGAGGCCGATGCGATCGACGATGACACCGGTCGTGGTCTTGCGCATTGGCATGCCCGTGGCTGGTCCCACGCCCTGACCACCTACCTGTGGTCACGGCGTGCGTCCTTCCAAGACGACGGAGAGGCTTACCGCGACCGGCAGATGGAGGCACTCGCCACCTTTCTCCGTGAAGACGGACCTCCACCGAGCCCGCGCCGGGCGGCGACGCGGCCAATGGTCCTGCCTGAGCCCGCACCGCTTCCGGAGACGCCCGTCGGCGAAGTCCTGAGGAAGCGGGTCACTTCACGTACGCTGCATCGCCGCGCCTTCGGTGACCAGCGACTGTCCGACCTGCTGGGGCACGGCTTGGCCCGGGCGAGCCGCAATCGCGATCCGGACCCGGCGGATCCGCAGCGGTTCCTCTTCAGTTACGGCGCGGCGTTCGACTACTACGTGGCGGTCTACGACGTCCTCGGGATCGAGTCCGGAATCCATCTCTACGATCCGTCCACGCACGCGCTGGACGATCTCGGAACGGTACACGGCGAAGCCGAGACCCGGGCGGCGTGCAAGGAACTGTTCATCGGTCAGCGTCAGGTGGAGACGGCCGCCGCGACGGTGTTCGTCGTGGCCGACTTTCCCCGCTATCAATGGCGCTACCGGCATGAGCGGGGCCTGCGCAATCTCTACTTCGACTCGGCGAGAGTCGGCCAGGCATTGATCCTCGTGGCGACCGCCTGCGGCCTTCAGACCTGGCTGACCCCAGCCGTCCGCGACTCGCTCGGTGAGCGACTCTTCCAGCTCGCGCCCATCGACCACCAAGTACTCACGACCGTGACCGTCGCATGAAAGGCCAGATGACGTGTTGAGATTCCACCGAGGCTGGGGTCACTTCCGAACACCGGCAGGCGGCGAGGTGTGGTCGCTGACCACGAACGAGCGTTTCGGAGTGAACGGCGACCCGCAGTTCGTCCAGCGGATCTTCGAGATGCTCGACCAAGGCATCGCTCCCGGCTCTGAGATCGAGCCGCCGGGCGCCGCCCCTCTCATCGAAGAGCTGCATCGCATCGGCGCCGTCATCGATGACAAGGATCAACGACCCGGCATCGCCGACCCCGAGGGGCTTTACGTCCATCAGAGCGAGTTCTTCTCGTTGTGGGAGACGCCGGAACTCTCGGGCGGCGCTTTCCAGGACACCCTTCGCGGTTCGACAGTGCTGATCGTCGGAGTCGGAGCGTTCGGCACCTGGATCGCTCTCAACTGTGCACGGATCGGCATAGGGACCATCATCCTCGTCGATCCCGACACGGTGGAGGCCACGAACCTGCCTCGGCAGGTTCTCTACCGAACCACTGACGTCGGCCGGCTGAAGGTCGAAGTGGCCGCCGAGATGCTCGCCGTATCCGACCCCTCCGTCAAGGTCGTGACCCATGAACGTCTGATCCGCGAGGTCACCGATCTGGCGGACCTCGCCGAGAGCGCGGATCTGGTGTTCAACTCTTTCGGCTATCGGGTCGCCAACATCAGGGACATCATCGCCGAGACCTGCGTGCGCACGTCCACCCCGTCGCTGCTGTCCGGAGGCAGCACCCTGGGTCCGCTGTACGTGCCGGGCAGGACCGCCTGCTATCAGTGCATGGTCGACGGCGACAGTGCGCTGACCAGCACGATCGAAAAGGCGGTGGCCAACGAGTGGCTACCGCCCAGGTCCCCCTTCGCCCCGCTGATCGCCGCCATGTCGTCGCTCGCGGTGTGGGAGGCCACCCGTTTCCTGACCGGCTGCTCGGCTCCGTTGACCGCGAACGCGGTCTGGTCGATCGACCTTTTCAAGTACGAGATGACGCGCATCACAGGAGACCGGCGTCCGTCATGCGCGGTCTGCGGAAGCGGAAATGATCGCTGACCTCACGGCCCGCCGGCAGGCTCTCCTCGCGACCGAACTCGACCACCTGCGTGCGTGGCGGCCCGGAGGCTCGCTCTCCGAGCTCTTCGTGGGCATCGAACGTCGGACGCGGCGTGAGGTCGTGGTGAAGTTCCCTCGTACGGATCTGGACGGTCCGTACTGGAGGCCGGCGTTCGCTCGCGAACGTGCCCTCACCGAGATGTTGACCGGTAGCGGTGCCGTCGTTCCTGTCGCGGAATCCCATCACCGAATGAAAGCCCGCTGGACCGCCCAGGCCGAGGGTCCCGCACCCTTGATCACCCCGCGGCTCGGCACGGACCTCAAGGCATGGCGGGAGACCGCCGGCGCGGAGCAGATCCAGCGCGTCTGGACCGCCCTCCTCGGCGCGGTCGCTCGGCTGCACGCCAGAGGTGTCGTCCACCGCGACGTGCGGCCGGACAACGCCGTGACCGACGGTGAACGAGTCAGACTGATCGACCTCACATTCGCGCGGGAACTGCACGGCCCCCCACTGATCTCAGAAGAGCACGCGTTCTACCGTTATGCGCGCCCACTGACCTACCGCCCATTCGCTCCGCCGGAAGCCTTCCTCGGTATGTCGAGTTCACCGGAGGCGTGGCGGCGCGCGGATGTATACGCACTCGGCGTCAGCCTCCACGTGCTCTGGACGGGGCGTACGCCCGATCCGGTGGCGGCGGACGACGAGCTGCTCGACAAGCTGACGGAACTGTTCCTCCGGTGCGAGAACGTCGCTGCTCGGCGACGGAACTCCGCGGCGGTCCTGCGGGCCTTGGCGGAGAACCATCCAGTGCCCTCACTGGATGAGGTGCCCGGACCGGATGGAACGTGTCTTCCGAGCGGAGTATGCGACCTCGTCCGGGCGATGTGCGCCATCGAACCGAGTCACCGCCCAGAAGCATCGGCGGCCGTGAAAGTGCTCGGCGAGGTGGGGGCGGCTTCATGAACGTCCTGTCGTGGCTCCGGACAAGCTTGTCGAGGCGCGTCGCGTTCGAGGTGGTCCTGCTGGCGGTACGAGCCTCTCCTCGAACAGTCGCCGCATTGGTCCTGTTCACCGTGTTGGCCACCGCGATGCCCCCGCTGTTCGTCCTGGCAGGGGGGTGGGTGGCATCGGACATCATGGCCGGTGCGCCGGCCTCGGTCAGCCTGACGGTTCTCGTCTGCGCGTATCTCGGTGGGCAGATCTTGACCCCGGTCAGGCAGACGCTCGCGGTCGTCCTGGCCCGCCGGGTGGAGCACGCGGTCCGAAGCGAGATGCTCGCCCTGGTCGACCGGCCGGCCGGTATCGCCCATCTGCATGACGAGCGATTCGTCGGTTCCTTGCGAGCCGCGCAGGCCGCCTCGTCGGGCTACTTCACCGTCGGTGCGGCGGTGCGCGGCCTCGCCGAGGTGTGCCCAGGGCGGCTCAGCGCTCTGGTGACCGCCGTGATCCTGGCCCACTACCTCTGGTGGGCGCCGATCGTCCTGGCCGGAAGCTGGCTTCTCTACCGCTCGGCCGTTCGATCGGAGGTCCGGACCGCGGTGGCCGGCCGGGAGTCCGGACGACATTCGGAGTCGGTGAGCCGGGCGGACTACCTGCGAGGTCTGCTCCTGGACAGTCGACGGTCGGCGGAGCTCATCTTGATGCCCGGTGCGAGGCCGTGGCTGGTCGGCCGGTTCGAGGACCGCTGGTCGGAGGTGAGCGCGGCCAAGGCCGGACGAAATCGTCGTGCGGCCGCACAGGTGTGGGCCGGAGCGGTGGTCGTCGGGGCCCATCTGCTGGTCGCCTGGGCCGCCCTCGACCAGGCTCGGCGGGGAGAGTTCGGCACCGCGGCGGTTCTGGTCGTCCTGCAGGCGATGGCCGGCATGGAGTCGCTGGGCTGGATCGGGCCGGAGTACATGGTGGAGTACGGCGCTCCGGCGGCCGCCGAGGTGAGACGGCTCCCCGCCGCGCTCGGCCGCACACGCGATGTTCGTTCCGGTCCTCGGCCGATCCCCTCCACTTTCCAGACGATCACTGTGCGCGAGGTCGGTTTCGGCTATCGAGACTCTCCGGTCCTGCAGGATGTCGATCTGGAGCTCAGAACAGGCCGTTCGCTGGCCGTGGTCGGTCTGAACGGTGCGGGAAAGAGCACGCTCGCCAAGCTGCTGACCGGTGCACTGGATCCGACGCGAGGCATGCTGCAGGTCGACGGCGTGCCGTTGACCGAGTTCGACCGCCGAGGCTGGCTGTCCCGATGCGTGGTCGCCGATCAGGACGTGATCCGCTATCCGCTCTCGCTCGCGGCCAACGTCGCGCCCGGTGCACCGTCGCCTGACCTCGAACTGGTCGAGAAGGCGCTCCGGGAGGCCGGCGCCGACCTCTTGCTGGACCGCCTTCCGGACGGGTTGGACACCCTGCTGCTCCCCGAAAACGCTCAAGGTGTCGACCTGTCCGGCGGGGAGTGGCAGCGGGTGGTCCTCGCCCGGATCCTTTACCACCTCGACTCACTCGGGGACCGATCCAGCCTGGTCATCCTGGACGAACCCACGGCGAGTCTGGACGTACGAGCCGAAGAGCGTTTCAACCAGAGGTTCAGCGAACTCGCGACCTCGACCACAGCCGTGCTGATCAGCCACCGGCTGTCGACCGTCCGCCACGCTGACGAGATCGTCCTGCTGGACCGGGGCCGCGTCATCGAGCAGGGAACCCACGACGAGCTCATGAGCGGCCCGACCCGGTACGCCCAGATGTTCCGCCGCCAGGCGGAGCGCTTCCGTGCCGCCAAGGAGGATGTCGATGACTAGCAGGTTCGCACCGGTGCTGCTGCTCTTCAGGGCGGCGTGGCGGACATCGCCGCGCAACGTGGTGACCGTACTTGTCTGCGATCCCCTGGGACGGGTGGCCGAGCCTCTCGTCGCGGTCGGCGTCGGCGTGGCCGTGGCGGGAGTCCTGTCCGGAAGCCGGCCGCAGCAGCTGCTCGGTGTGACGCTGTTCGTCACGGCTCTCCTGCTGATCCATGTGCTCGGCTCTCTCGGGATCAGAAGCAGGGTCCGGCTCGAAGCGGAGACCGCCCGGACGATCGACGGCTGGCTGATCCAGGCGATGCTGGGGCTGTGCACGGTCGACCTGCTTCAGGGCGGGGCACTCCGGGAACGCATCGACCGCATCAGGTCCAGGGAACGCGTGGACCTCACCGGGTCGGCGTTCGGTGGACTGGTCCTGGTCGTCGGGGCCGTCCTCCAATTCGGCCTCACGGTGCTGCTCCTCGCCAAGGTCAGCCTCTGGCTCGCACTCATCCCGGTCCTGTCCGTACCCGCCCTGCGCTGGAACGGCCGCGCGTTCAGCGCCGAGGACCATGCGGACGAAACGGCCGGCCCGCTCGTCGACCGGGCCGGCGTCCTGGCCGAGCACCTCGCCTCACCAGCGGGTGGACTGACCGCACGAGCCGGTGGGGCCGGTGCCGGGCTGGTCCGCCGCGCCGAAGAGCTGTGGGACCAAGCCGACCGCTGCCGGGATCGGGGAGACCGATCAGCGTTCGCGTGGACGCTGGCAGGCACGGCGATCATCTCCCTGTCGGTGGCCGCCGCTCTCGGCTGGACGGCCTGGGCCGCTGCCGGAGGGAAGCTCGGGCTCTCGGACCTGGCGATGGTGATCGCGCTCACCGGTCAACTGGGCATCGTGCTGGGCAACCTGATGCAGCAGACGACCAGGGCCCGTCGTCTCATGCGGGTCGCCCGTGACCTGGACGGTGTGCTGGGCGAACTTCAGCGACAGGTCGCGGCGCCGACAGCAGGCACAAGGCAGGTGGAGCCCCATGGGGGCGGGGAGCCTTTGCTCCTTTCCGGACTGAGCTACACCTACCCGGGGCGTGAGGTTTCCAGCGTCCGCGCGGTGAACCTGGAGATACCGTCCGGATCGGTGGTCGCCGTGGTCGGCGAGAACGGCTCGGGAAAGACCACGCTGGTCAAACTCATGGCCGGACTCCTCACTCCCGACTCCGGTGAGATCTGTAAGGGAGCGGCGGTCCTCACCGCCGAATCCCGGCGGCAATGGCAGCAGGGCGTGACCGCACTCATGCAGGACTTCGGACGATATGAGCTGACCGTCCGAGAGGGTGTGGCGCTCGGTGACGTCGAGGCCGCGGCTGAGCGGCCGGAGCTGCTTCCGGCCGCTTGTACCAGGGCCGGCCTCGACCAGGATGTCGAAAAGCTACCGGACGGATTGGAGACCCAGACAGGGTCCCGCTGGTCGCACGGGGTCGATCTTTCGGGCGGCCAATGGCAGAAGATCGCGCTGGCGCGCAGCTATGTGCGGCAGGACTGGCGGCTGTTCGTCATGGACGAGCCCAGTTCGGCACTCGATGTCGAGGCGGAGGCTCGTCTGTTCGACCGTTTCCGTGAGCTCACAGCGCAGTGCCGGGCCGTCGGAGGGATAGCACTGTTCGTCAGCCACCGGCTCGCCGCCACGGCGCAGGCCGACCTGATCGTGGTGCTGGACGACGGTGTCATCGCACAGGTGGGCACTCCAGGGGAACTGCGGAATTCCCCTGGGCTGTACCAGGAGTTGTCAGCGATCCAGGAGAGCAACTATGACGTCAGCGACACACTCGACTCCGCCGCGAGGTGATCTGGCCGCCGCCGGTGCGTCGATCCCACGCAGAGTGTTGTTCGGGCAGGAGACCAGAACAAGCCTGGCACTCTCACCGGATGGACGGTCGCTGGCGTGGCTGGAACGCCGGAACACCCACTGGCAGGTCCGGACGGCGACCCTCGAGAACCTGACGGCGGGCGGCGAGGGCACCTGGCTCACCGCCCTGCCAGGAGGCGTCGAAGATGTGAAGTGGGCGTCGGATGACACGCACCTGCTGGTGACACGTGACCCTCACGGGGATGAGAGGACGGTGCTGTCGGCCGTCGCCATCCGTGGGACCGCGATACACGATCTGACGCCGCCGGGAGTCTCCGCGCGGCTCCTGGCCGTCTCCGGACAGCGACCGGAGCTTCTGCTCGCCAGCGTGGGTGGTCATCTCGAGCGCCGCGAGATCAGCACCGGGGCGAGGCTGTCCGTGCGGCCGAACCCGGGCTTCTTTCGATGGATCATCGACCACGCGTCCCTGGAAGCGGAGGGCGGTCTCCTCATGCGCGGAGACGGCGGCATCGATGTGTGCGCCCGCGCAGGGGACACCTGGCCGGTGGTCTTCTCCGTCGGTCACGAGGATGCCGCCACGACGAGCCTCGCCCGTTCGTCGCAGGGGGGTCGCTACTTCTATCTGTTGACGTCAGCGGGCGCGGAGACGACCCGGCTGGTCAAACTGGACACGCGTACCGGAGAGATCGTCGAGATCCTCGCCGAGGCGCCGGATGCGGACGTCTGCTCGGTCTGGTTCGACCCGGTCACGGGACGGCCCAGGGCGGCGGCGCTCTCCCGCGCGCGCAAGCAGACCGTGGTCCTGGACGAAGATGCCGCTCTTGACGCGCACAGGCTCTGCCCGGATCCGGAGGCCGAACTCACCTTCCTCGGGAGCAGCGATGACGACCGGCTCTGGCTGGGCGCCGTCAGCAGGGCCGACCGGTCCCCCGAGTACCGGATCCTCGACCGGGTGACCGGAAGCATCCTCCATCGCATCCCCCAGCGCCCGGAGCTCTCCGCGTTCGATCTGGCGACGCCGGAGCCGATCGAGTTCTTCTCCCGTGACGGTCTGTCCATACATGGCTACGTGACCTTCCCGCCGGCCGTCGCACGGAAGGGACTTCCCACGGTACTTCTCGTGCATGGCGGTCCGTGGGAGAGGGACACCTGGCGATACGACGGCCTGGTCCAACTGCTGGCCGACCGCGGATACCTCTGTCTGCAGGTCGACTTCCGCGGATCCACCGGTTACGGAAAGGCGTTCCTCAACGCGGGTGACCGGGAGTGGGCCGGGCTCATGCACCAGGACCTGGTCGACGCCGTCGGTCACGTCACCGCACAGGGCTGGGCGGACCCGGAGAACATCGCGATCATGGGCGCTTCGTACGGTGGCTATGCCGCCCTGGTCGGCGCGGCGTTCACGCCTGACCTGTTCCGATGCGCTGTCGACCTGTGCGGGCCCGCGAACCTCGCCACGGTGATCTCGTCGATCCCCGCGCACTGGACGGCCGCACGGACGTTGATGACGAAGAGAGTCGGGGATCCGGAGACCGAACCCGAGTTCTGCTGGGAACGCTCGCCGCTCTCCAGGATCGACGACATCCGGATTCCGCTGCTCATCGTCCATGGCGGGAAGGACATCCGCGTCCGGCGCGAGGAGAGCGAGGCGATAGTGAACGCTCTCAGAGAGCGGGGCGTTCCGCATCGGTACTTGCTCTATCCCGAGGAGGGGCACTTCTTCAGATCCCGGGCCAACTGGATGCACCTGCTCACCTCTGTAGAGGAATTCCTCGCCGAACACCTTGGCGGGGCCGCCGAGGAACCAGGGCCCGAGAGCGACGGCGCCCTGGTCTCCTAGCCGGCCACGGCCTTCGCCGCCCCGACGACCTGCCCCTGGCCGTCTCTCGCACGCCGGCGTTCAGGCTCGGACGGCGCGTTGTCCGGGACACGAATCGTGTGGGACGCCATGTGGATAGCCGCCGGCCGTGTCCACCTCCTACGCTCCATGCCTAATCGCGCCGACGCGATCGAGCGAAGAGGGCCCGACCGCCTTCCGGGTGGCCTCTGTATGCCGAAAGCGTCTCAGCGCCGACTCTTCAGTTTCCAACCGCAAGGAGCAGCATGCGCCCCACCATCGGCCTGGTAGCGATCGATGCCCTTGGTGCCTTCATCGCGTCGCCAGATCCCGCCGCCTGAGACGGAGTCTGTCGCATGGGGGTGCGGTTTCAGGTGCTGGGTCCATTGCGAGCGTGGAGGGAGGAGTGCGAACTCGCCCTGGGGCCACCCAAGCAGCGGGTGGTCCTGGGGGCGCTGTTACTGAATCCGTGCGGCCGGGTCAGCACGAGTGAGATCTCCTCTCTTCTTTGGGGAGAATCCCCGCCACCGACGGCGGTCAACACGATTCAGACCTATGTCAAGAGACTCCGTGGCCTCCTGCAGCCGGAGCGTCAATCGGGAACCACTGCCAACAGCATGCTCAGGAGGGTGCACGGCGGCTATTCCCTGATACTGGACGAGGACAGCCTCGACCTGCTTCGGTTCCGTTTCCTGTTGTCCACGGCGAAGCACGAGGGATCGGGGGCGGTGCCCCCCGAGGCGCTCACCATGTTCCATGGGCTTCCGTTGGAGGACCTGAGCGACTATCCGAGGACGGATGCGAGTCTTGCGGCCGTCGAGCAGGAACTGATCACGGCAATGGTCGTCGCGGCCCGAGCACCCGACCGCTATGATCACGCCGAGTTGATCACGGGCCTCGAAGGCCTGGCTCGCCACTACCCATTGAGTGAACCGCTCCACGCCGCTCTGATGCGCGTCTACAACCATGCGGGAAGGCAAGCCGAAGCGCTGGTGGTGTTCGAGCAGATCCGGCGCAGGCTCAGCGACGAACTCGGCGCCGATCCTGGTGAAGAGCTTCGTTGCGCGAACATGGAAGCTCTCACCCAGCGTCCGATCGTGGCATCCCCTGGACCGCGTTGGCGAGGGCGACGAGCCGCGGCCGGCCCCCTGATCGGGCGTGCGGACGAACTGCGGCAGGTCACCGAACTCGTAAGAGAGCGTCGGCTGGTGACGCTCACCGGCCCGGGTGGGGTGGGGAAAACGAGCTTGGCGCTCGAGGTGGCCGCCAGGGCTCAGGACGCCCATCGCGACGGTGTCGCGGTCATCGAACTCGGCGCTCTGTCGTCGAGGCACGCCTTGGGGGAGGACGGCACCGCGCGACTCGATGCGGTGACGGACACCATTCGGCGGAGGCTCGGGCCTCTGGGTGATCCTGATGGTTCCGCAGCGGATCTCATCACCGCGCTGCAAGGCAGGCAACTGCTGATCGTGCTCGACAATGCGGAGCATGTGGCGAGCGTCATCGCCTCCTGGACCGACGAGGTGCGCCGATCATGCGACGGAGTTCGTTTCGTCATCACGTCGCGTCGATCTCTCGGGCTCCCCGGCGAAACGGTGTGGGAGGTTTCTCCGCTTTCACTGCCCCCTGCGGAAGCAGACGATACGGATATGTGTGGACACGGGGCGGTCGACCTTTTTCTCACCCGTGCAGGTGAGCAGTTCCCGCTGCTCGACCTCTCGGACGATCTCGGCGATGTGGCCGAGGTGTGCCGGAAGCTCGACGGACTGCCCCTCGCCATCGAATTGGCGGTGGCCAGGTTGCGGTCAATACCGATCGCGGCATTGCGTACACGTCTCGAACACCCCGGAGCGTTGGGCGAACGCTTCGCCCCTGGCCTGCCACATCAACTGGCCCTGGGTGCGACCATTCGCTGGAGTCTCGATCTCCTCAGCCGAACGGACAGGCTGGTCCTTGCGCAGTTGTCCGCGTTCTCAGGAAGCTTCACCCTCGAGGCGGCCGAACAGCTCAGTGCCCACGGCCCTGTCATGAGCGGGCAGGTGGTTCTGGCTCTGGCCAACTTGGTCGACGGCTCGCTGGTCCAACCCGTCCGCGGTCACGACTATCGGTATCGGATCCTGACCCCGATCCGTGACTTCTGCCGCACGGAACTGGGCGCCACCGAATACAGGGTGACAAGAGATCGGCATCTCGCCTACTTCTCGGACCTCGCGAAGTCGGCAGAGGAACACGCTGACGCCTCGGTCCTTCACCCCGAGCTCGCCGAGATCGTCGCCGCACTTGAGTGGGGATTTCGTGAGGGGACGTCCGGGGCCGAAGTCGTTCGCGCGGTCGAGTTGCTCACGGCCGCTCGTCCGTTGTGGGATCGCGGATCCGGCCATACACGGCTGCTGCACCACTGGACGAAGTGCGCGCTGTCCCACGAGGGCAGCCTGCATCTCCATCTACGCGCGAAGTTGTATCACTGGGCAGGAAGGCTGGCCTATGTCGCAGGCCGGTTCCCTTTGGCCCGAGCCCATCTCGCCAAGGCTCTGAGCCTTACAGATCTCAGCGACAGAGAAGGTGAACGGCGAAGAGCGGACATCATGATCGACCTGGCGGCCATCGCCGACGCGCTTCTCGACAGCGACGCGATGCAGCGAGCGCACGCCGCTGTTGTCGCCGCGGAGGACGCCGGTGACCCGTCTCGAATCGTGGCCGCCCGCGTGGTCGAGGCGTCCACTGCCGCATGGCGTGATCGGGCTGCCGAAGCCGACACGGCACTCAGGAAGGCCTACGAAGCCGCTGGGGCCGACACCGAGTTGCGTACGGCCTGCCTCGGTCGGCAACCCCTGATCGACCTTCGCGCGGGCCGGCTCGACGAAGCGGTGAAGTCCGCGGATCGGGTTCTCGCGCTCCGTACGGAGCTCGGCCCCGACGCCGGGATCCACACCCTGTTGTTCAAGGCTTGGGCGCTTATGCTGCGAGGTGCGGCAACGCGGGCGATCGCGCCCCTAGATGAAGCAAGAACGCTCTGCGACGAAGCGCGGCGGTCCTATCTGGCGCCTCAGCTCAACGAGCTGGAAGCGCATGTCCATCGAGCACTCGGTCGCGTGGATGACGCCCGGCTCGCCGCCGCTCAGACCATTCGTGCCGCGATGACGCGCAAAGACTTGGCGACGGCGCTTCGAGCCCTTCATATTGTCGCGGCGATCGCCGTTCAGGAGCACGACCCCGGGGCCCGTGACATTGTCGTGAGCGTCGCGTCGTGTCGAGTTCGCGCCGGATATCCGCCCTGGCCCTTCACCTCCCACGAGTGTTCGCTATGGGAGGAGCCATACGACACGGCTTCGCCGGAAGCCCGATGCCACACCGATGATCTGGAACAGATGATCAGCGAGGCCGCTGAGAGGGCACTGGCGTACCTGGACGACGGTAAGGGCGTGTCGTGAGTGGTGAGCCGTGCCACGCGGCCGTTCGAACGTCGTGGGACGGTGACGAGGATTCGCCCGGGCATACTGCCGGCCAACACAGTCCGACCGTCCCGAAATTCTCCTGAAAGGAAGACATGGCTCCGGTTGTTCCACTCGCCGTCCAGATCACATCACGGTTACTCTCCGCGATGGACCGCGCCCTTCCCGCGGAACACGCGGGGGCCGATCCTCAGGTGCGCCGCTCCGACCGGGCGGACCTGCAGGCCAACGGGCTGCTCGCGGTCGCCAAGAAGCTGCGCTCCCACCCGCGTGAAGTCGCGGAGAAGGTCGTCGCGTCCCTTGAGGGAGCCGATCTCATCGCCTCGTGCGAGGTGTCAGGACCGGGATTCCTGAACCTGAGCTTGACCGACTCCGCGCTGCTGGGACAGGTCGAAGCCCGGCTCGCCGACGATCGCCTGGGACTCCCCCGCTCGCTCGACGGCACGACCGTCATCGACTACTCCCAACCCAACATCGCCAAAGAGATGCACGTCGGCCATCTGAGGTCGACCATCATCGGTGACTCGATCGCGCGGATCCTGGGCTTTCTGGGCGAGGACGTGGTCCGGCAGAACCACCTGGGCGACTGGGGAACCCAGTTCGGGATGCTGATCCAGTACCTCACTGAATTCGGCGGGGAATGGCAGCGGGAGGAGAGTTCGGCCGCGAGCTCCCTGTCGCGGCTCAACCGGCTCTACAAGGACTCCCGGGTCAAGTTCGACTCCGACGAGGAGTTCGCCGAACGGGCTCGAACCCGGGTCGTCGCGCTCCAGGCCGGAGACGCCGAGACGCTTCGGTCCTGGCAGGAGATCGTCACCGAGTCCAAACTGTACTTCAACGAGGTGTACGACAAACTCGGCGTGCTGCTCACCGATGAGGACGCCGTCGGGGAGAGCTTCTACAACCCCTTCCTCGCCGAGGTCGCGAACGAGCTGGAGAAGTCGGGCGTCGCCGTGATCAGTGACGGTGCCCTCTGCGTTTTCTTCGACGACATCATGGGCCAGAATGGCGAGCCGCTGCCGCTCATCATCCGCAAGAGAGACGGCGGGTTCGGATACGCCGCCACCGACCTGGCCGCCATCCGCCACCGCGTCGGCACCCTCGCCGCGCATCGGATCCTCTATGTCGTCGATGCCCGCCAGGCGTTGCACTTCCGTATGGTCTTCGAAACCGCCAAGCGCATCGGCTGGCTGAACGGCGAGGTCGACGCGGTCCACCTCGCCTTCGGCACCGTTCTCGGCAAGGATGGCAAGCCCTTCAAAACGCGTTCGGGGGAAACCGTCCGGCTCATCTCACTGCTGGACGAGGCCGTTGACCGGGCGCGGCTCGTGGTGCGGGAGAAGAGCCGCGACCTCGCGGCCGGCGGCCAGGAGACCATCGCCGCGGTCGTCGGCGTCGGCGCGGTCAAGTACGCCGACCTGGCCACCAGCAGGGCGAAGGACTATGTCTTCGACGTGGACCGCATGGTCTCGCTGAACGGGAACACCGGTGTCTACCTGCAGTACGCGCATGCCAGGACCCGTTCGATCCTCCGGAAGGCGGGACCCGACCTCATGGCACGGGCACGCGTGCATCAGGGAGTCGTTCTCGAACCCGCGGAGCGCGCGCTGACGCTCAAGCTCGATGATCTCGATCTGACTCTGAAAGAGGTCGCTCACGCCTACGAGCCGCACCGGCTCTGCGCCTACCTCTTCGAACTCTCCCAGACCTTCACATCCTTCTTCGATGCCTGCCCCGTACTGAAGGCGCCCAGTCCCGAGATCAGGGACAACCGCCTCATGCTCTGCCGGCTCACCGGCGACACGCTCAGACTCGGCCTCGATCTCCTCGGACTCGCCGCACCCGACCGGCTCTAGGAGTGTCCTGAGTTGAGATCACCGGGATTGCCTGCGCTCCAGGCGGCACCCTGGTAGGTCTTCGCCATGGCGCGTGGATACCTCACCGACGAGGATTGGTCCTTGATCGAGCCTCACTCGCCGCTGGGTGAGCGAGGCCCGATCCCGGATCCGCGACGGCAGTTCAACGCGGTGATGGGGCGGTCCCGGGCCGGCAGCCCGTGGCCGAGGACCGACTACCTGAAGGCGCGGTGGAGCCGGGTCATGGTGAGTTGGACGCGGCTCTTGTTGCCGACGACCACGTAGGTTTCGTAGGTGACCTTGTCTCCCTTTTCCATGACTCCGCTGGGGCTGGTGACCTGGATGGTGTTCTCGCCGAAGTGGCCGTTGTAGTCCGTGGGCGGGCGGGTCATCGTGTAGTAGTAGGCCTTGTCGCCGAGAACGTCGGGCTTGACATACATGCCGAGGCAGTAGTCGCCGTCGCCCGTACAACGGACCATCGGGTCCTTGCTCGTGTGAGAGTCCACGGGCTTGGGCGACAGGCGACCGGTGGCGGGGCTGTAGGAGAAGACCTTGGTGAAATCCGGCTGCAGGTAGGCGACGAGGACGCCGTCGAAGTGGTCGTGTCGTTCGTCGTCCGAGGTGATCGTGGCGGCGGCGCGGAAGACGTTCTCCAGCTCGGGCACGTCGTGATCGGGGGCGAGCTCGATCGAGGTCCGCAGCCAGTACGGCGACAGGCCCATGGTGAACGGGACGCGCTTGGCCTGGTGGTCGGCGCTGCGGCAGTCGCCCCAGCCCGGTTTCGTGTCCGCGAGGGCGACGAACATCGCGGGCCTCACCTCCGTGCGGATGGAGCTGCCGGACCTGGCCATGGTGTAAAGCGCGCTGGTGCTGGGACCGTGGTAGGGCGGCGGCTGGCCCACGTCGTCCAGGCGAGCGCCGGCCTGCGTGGGGTTGTAGCACTCGGTCGACGCCTCACCCTTCTGCCAGGCGTGGAAGGCGTACTGGAAAGCGGCACCATGGCCGCCGCTGGAGATGAACTCCTTGTCGTTCACCTTGACCGACGCGATGGCGCCGGCCAGCGCCGTCGACGTCGTGACCGCCAGCCTGTTGCGCTTGTCGACCAGAACAGACGCCGTGACGTCCTGGAACGTCCGGTCGTAGTTCTTCTTCGTGGCGCATTCGGACTTGTACGTGAGCACGAAGTCGTCGTAAGCCGGGCTGCTGCGTGGCGGCGCCTCGCACGAGCTTGGCGCGGCGGTCGCCGCCACGGGAGCGACCGCCGCTGTCATGACCGTGACCGCGGCCAGTACGGCCCCCTGTCGGATGAGTCTCATGCGCGAATTCAACCGGCCTCCGGCGATACAGCATGATCTTTTCAAGAAAAGGGAAAATGTTAGGGGTGGCCGGTTCGGGGAGGTCTACTGTCCTCAGTCCGTAATTCGTCTGGTGTTCTTGGTCATGGGCGTCCGGGGCCGAAGGCGGAGCCGCCACATCTGATCGATGGCGAGCGGTCTTGGCTTGAGCGATGGGTGCGGCGACGCCAAGGGGCTGCCACGCTTACCGGTGTCCTTGCCGGGTGCTGGACGGCGGCCGGCCGTAGGTCTGCCTGTACAGGGCCGCGAAACGGCCGAGATGGGTGAATCCCCACCGGAGGGCCACATCCGTGACGGTTGTCTGGCTGCCCGTCTCGGCGATACGGACCAGATCGGCGTGGGCGTGAGCCAGCCGTACGGAACGGAGATAGGCCATCGGGGTGGTCCGCAGATGCTCGCGGAAGCCGAGCTGGAGAGTGCGGACGCCGACCCTGGCCGCGGCGGCGATGTCGCCAAGAGAGATCGGTTCGCCGGCGTGATCTTCGCAATAGCGGGTCGCACGCCGAAGAGCGGCAGGGGTCCACGAGGCGGGGGGCTCGCCGAATTCGTGGGAGTAATTGTGGGACTGTGAGGAGAGCAAGGTGTGCAGCAGGAACTGCTCGAAGTGATGCTCGGCCAGCTTCGAGGCCGCGAAGGGCAGCGTACCGTCCGTACCGGTCGACGAGAGCATTCTCAGCGCGTGACCGAGCGCGCTGGTGGCATTCACCCCCGGTTCGAACCGCAGTCGCTCCTTGGGAGGATCACCCAGGTGAGCCTCAAGCGCCTCCTGCATGAGTGCCGACGGAATCTGCATCAGCATTACTTCGTGATCGAGGCTCCACCGCATGTCGATCTTCTGCTGGGGACCTATGAGGGAGATCGGTGCGGTGACGTCCCCCCCGTTGAGCGTCACCTCGCCGGCCCCTCGCAACGGCATGATCGCATAGAAGTTGAACGACTCCGACGTCCCGGTACGAATCTCCGCCCCATATGACGCGGTGTACAGACCGATCTTTCCTCTGTGGAGAAGCTGATATCGAGCGCCGTGCGGGTGCGACTTGACAATATGAAGGTAGTAATACGGGTAATGCTGCTCCAGCAGTTCTCGCAGCTGATCGACATCTGCGGTGACCGCCGGGTGGTTCATCGATGGGCCCGAGGCACACCCCGACCCCTGCGAATTCACATCTATCATCGTGCTGATTTCCCCTACACACTCCGCCGATCGCCACGTCGACGCGAGCGGTCGCGCCTGGCACTCGGCATGGAGGCCGATTCGATCCGGTCGTCGATACAAGTCAGGGGGTCTGCGCTTCGCGATATGATGACGTGGATTCCGGAATGCGCGTATCCATGTCATCTCCACGGCGGAAGGACCATGGAATCTTCCCCTGCGGTCAGCAGGTTAGCGATGGATCGCGATATTGTAAATATGAATCCGGACATTTCTAAGTACTTCTAAATGAATCACGCCTTGGCGGATTGTAGATAAACTTGCCCCTCGACTCGCGGAACTCCCGGCGCCTGCGGATGTGCCCTGCCGAGAGCCAATGCCGTGCTGGACACCTGCGAACACCTCATCGCGGCCACCGCCGAGCCGGCCGATGTGCCGCCGGCCTCCCGCCAGGGGTCGCGGGTGCCGGTTACCGGCCGGGAAGCGCTCGGCATCACCGGCGAGGCGATTCCGCCCATGGCGCCGCTGCGGCCGCCGCCCCGGGCGTGGCGGCGAGGCTGGCGCGGCTGGAGCGGCGTCATCTGCTGCCCGAGGTCCGGCGGGTGCGGTCCCTACGCCGCGAGCGACGCCGCCGCCATCTGAGCGGTGAAACGCCACAATTACTGGCATTGTGAGTAGGCGACCGGCCCCGGCGTTAGGGGCGGCTAGGGGTACATCTGGGGGGGGAGCCCCGACTTAGCCTGATCTCTGCCGCCTGAGGGAGATCGTCGATTATGCGGAATAACCGGCCGATATACAACGGGACATTCATCCACGACTTTCTCGACCAAAGCGCCGCGGAGTTTCCCGATTCGCCAGCAGTGAGGGACTCCACCGGGATTTGGACCTATCACGAACTTGATACGATCAGCCACGCGGTGGATCGCTGGCTGGCCGGGCACAACGTCGGCCCGGGCACGCGAGTGGTGGTTCAGGCCCCCACCGACCGCCGGTTGGCGGCGCTGTTCTTCGGCGTCTCCCGTCACGGCGCCGTCTTCGTGCCGCTCAATCCGGCGATGAAAAGCTTTCACCTGCGTTCTGTGCTCGAGAACGCCGACCCCGCGCTGGTGATCGTCGAATCCGCCGGCGGGAAACCCGGCGCCGTGCGCGCACTCACCGGCGCACCGGTCCACGACTTCGAAGCGGTCTGGGACGAGGTGACCGAGCTCGCGAGCCGACGGGCGCGCGTGGCCGTGCCCAGTGAGATCAACCCCTCGGACCTGGCCGCGCTGGTGTACACCTCGGGCAGTACGGCGGAGCCGAAAGCGGTGATCTGCCCCCACGCCCAGGTCTGCTTCGCCACCGTGGCGCTCGTCGAGGCGCTGGACTACCGCCCGGACGACGTGGTCTTCTGCCGTTTCCCGATGTCCTGGGACTACGGGCTGTACAAGCTGCTGATGACCTGCGCCGTGGGCGCCGAACTGGTCTTCGCCGACGCCGGCGCCGACCTGCGGCTGGTCGACCAGCTCCGCAAGACCCGGGCGACGGTCGTCCCGATCGTGCCCTCGCTGGCCAACATGATCATCGCCTCGGCGCAGCGGCAGGCTGAGCCCACCACCGGGGTGCGGTTGTTCACCAACACCGGCGCGGCGCTGCCCGCCGCCACCATCGACGCGCTGCGGACCCACTTCCCCGGCGCCCGGGTGGTGCGCCAGTTCGGCCAGACCGAGTGCAAGCGCATCTCCGTCATGCCTCCGGAGGAGGAGCGGGAGCGCCCGGACTCCGTCGGACGGCCACTGGCCGGCACCGCCGTGCACATCCTCGACGCCGACGGCGACCCGGTGCCCACCGGGACCACCGGGGAGATCGTGGTGACCGGCCCGCACGTGATGCCGGGGTACTGGCGCAACCCCGAGGTGACCGCGAAGACGTTCCGCCTCGACCCGGAAACCGGGGAGAAGCGCCTGCACACCGGTGACTACGGCCACCTCGACGAGGACGGATACCTCTACTTCGACGGCCGCCGGGACGACATGTTCAAACGCAAGGGCATCCGGATGAGCACCGTGGAGATCGAGGCGGCGGCGCTCGACATCGCCGGGGTCCGGGCGGCCGCCGCGCTGCCCCCGGACGGCGAGCACGATCTCGCGGTCTTCGTCGAGGCCGCCAACGGGGCGGAGCTGGAACCCCACGCCGTCCTCCGCGAACTGGCCGCCCGGCTGGAGCCCGCCAAGGTGCCCGCGATCTGCCGGGTGATCCCGGAGATCCCACGGTCCTCGCACGGCAAGTACGCCCGCGACCGGCTGCGCCATATGCACGCGCGGGAAGCACATCCGGCCGCGCCGGGTCCCCGGCAGGCGCTCCCCCACTCGGCGCCCGAGGACGCGACTCGGCAGGCGCTCCCCGACTCGGCGTCCAACGACGCGACGCGGCAGGCGGAGCCCCGCCGGAAGCCGCCGGGAATCCCCCGTGAGGAACTGGTCCGCCGGTTCGGGTCCCCGCTCTACGTGTACGACCTGGACCGGGTCACGGCGGCGCACCGCGACCTGGCCGACTTCCTGCCGGAAGGCACGGCGATCTACTACGCGCTCAAGGCCAACCCACACCCGGACGTCGCCGGCGCGCTGCGTACGGCCCCGGGCGGCGGCTGCCGTGCGGAGATCAGCTCCACCGGGGAGCTGACCGCCGCGCTGGCCGCCGGTTTCACCGGCGCGGACTGCCTGTACACCGGGCCCGGCAAGACCGCGGGGGAACTGGCCGAGGCGCTCGCCGCCGGGGTGCGGCTGTTCTCGGTGGAGTCACTCACCGACCTCCAGCACGTCGGCGCCGCGGCCACCGCGCACGGCACCGTCGCGAAATGCCTGCTGCGCGTGAACAGCGCCACCGCGGCCGCCGCCACCAGCATCCGGATGACCGGCACCCCCTCCCAGTTCGGCAACGACATGGAGGAACTGCCCGCGCAGGTGGCCGCGATGCGCGCGGTCGCGGGCACCCGGATCGTCGGCGCCCACTTCTTCCCGCTCAGCAACGCCGCGGAGGAGGACAGCCTGATCGCCGAGTTCCAGCACACCGTGACGGTCGCCGCGGAGGTGCAGCGCATCCTGGGCGAACCACTCGAGCTGGTGGATCTCGGCGGCGGGTTCTCCGCGCCGTACGGCGTGCCCGGTACGCGATCCGCCTACCCGAACCTGCGCAAAGGCCTGGAAGAGGCGCTGGACAAGTACCTGCCGCAGTGGCGGGACGGCCGGCCGGGCATCGCCTGCGAGTCCGGCCGGTACCTGGTGTCCGACTGCGGCGAGCTGCACTGCAGCGTGGTCAACGTCAAGGAGAGCCGGGGCCGCACCTTCGTCATCCTGGACGCGGGGATCAACGCGTTCGGCGGCATGTCCGGGCTCGGCCGGCTGCTCCCGGTCCAGGTCAAGCCCGCGTCACCGAACGGCGGCACGACCCACGACGCCGTGCCCGGCCGCCGGGCCGCGCTGGCCGGGCCCCTGTGCACACCCGGCGACCTGCTCGCCCGCGAGGTCGAACTGCCCGACCCGGCCCCCGGCGATCTGGTGACCATCCCGCACGCGGGCGCCTACGGCCTCACCGCCAGCCTGTCGCTGTTCCTCGGCCGCCCCGCGCCCACCGAAGTGGTGATCCGCGGAGACGAGATCGTCTCCGTCTCCCGGCTGCAACGCCAACGCGTCTACGACCCGCCGCGAAACCCCGACCCCCGGAGCGCATGATGGCAACCCCAGGAGACCACGGCGGCCCTTCCGAGGCCGAGCTCGACGGCCTCGACGAGCTGCCCGCCGCGGAGCAGCGCCGGGTGCTCCTGGAACTGGTGCACCGGGAGACCAGGGAGGCGCTGCGCGGAGTGGAGGGCGGCGAGCCGGCCGAGGTGACCTCCAACCGGCCGTTCCGCGAACTCGGCCTCGACTCGCTGGCCGCGGTGGACCTGCACGACCGGCTGGTCACCGCCACCGGCGTGACGCTGCCGATGACCCTGGCCTTCGACTACCCCACGCCCGAGCTGGTCGCCGACTACGTCCGCGCCGCCGTACTCGGTCTGCCCGTGCCGGAGCCCGCGATGGGCCGCGCGGACGTCCTGGACGTCACGCCGGACGCCGACGCCGACCCGGTCGTCCTCGTCGGCATCGGGTGCCGGTTCCCCGGCGGCGTCGACTCCGCCGAGGGACTGTGGCGGATCTTCGCCGAGGAGCGCGAGGTGCTCGGCGACTTCCCCACCGACCGCGGCTGGGATCTGGAGAACCTGTTCGACCCGGACCCGGACGCCCCGGGGAAGAGCTACGTGCGTCACGGCGGCTTTCTGCCCGACGCTACCGGGTTCGACGCGGACTTCTTCGGCATCAACCCGCGCGAGGCGCTGGCCATGGACCCGCAGCAGCGGGTGGTGCTGGAGACCTGCTGGGCCGCGCTGGAGCACGCGGGAATCGACCCGACGTCGCTGCGCGACCGGCCCGTCGGCTCGTTCTTCGGCGCCGAGGTACACGAGTACGGCGTGCGCGTGCACCAGGCGCCGGAGGGCCTGGACGGCTACCTGATGACCGGCAACGCGCCCAGTGTGATCTCCGGCCGGCTCGCCTATCTGCTCGGCCTGTGCGGGCCGGCGATCACGGTGGACACCGCGTGCTCCGGCGCGATCGTCTCGCTGCACCTGGCCTGCGCCTCGCTACGCTCCGGCGAGTCCTCCCTGGCCTTGGTCGGCGGGGTGACGGTCATGGGCAGCCCGGGCATGTTCACCGCCTTCAGCCGGCAGCGGGGACTGGCCCCGGACGGCCGGGTGAAGGCGTTCGCCGACGCCGCGGACGGCACCGCGTTTTCCGAGGGTGTCGGGGTGCTGGTCTTGGAGCGGCTGTCCGAGGCGCGCCGCCACGGGCACCGGGTGCTGGCCGTGGTGCGCGGCACCGCGATCAACCAGGACGGCAGGTCCAACGGGCTGACCGCGCCGAGCGGTCCCGCGCAGCGCCGGCTCATCCAGGACGCACTGGCGGCCGCCCGGCTGGAGCCCGCGGATGTGGACGCGGTCGACGCGCACGGCACCGGCACCGCGCTGGGGGACCCGATCGAGGCGCACGCGCTGCTGGCCACCTACGGCCAGGACCGGCGGTCGCCGCTGTGGCTGGGCTCGGCCAAGTCGAACCTGGGTCACACCCAGGCGGCCGGCGGCATCGCCAGTGTGATCAAGATGGTCCTGGCGATGCGGCACGAGCTGTTGCCCAAGACGTTGCACGTGGAGGCGCCGTCGTCGAAGGTGGACTGGTCCGGTGGCGCGGTGGAGTTGCTGACCGAGGCCCGGCCGTGGCCGCGGGTCGAGGGCCGGCCGCGCCGGGCGGGGGTGTCGTCGTTCGGCATCTCCGGCACCAACGCGCACGTGATCCTGGAAGAGCCGCCTGCCGAGGAGCCGTCGGTGGTCGGAGGCGGAACGGTCGTGCCCGCCGGCGAGGAAGCGTGGGCCGGGGCGGAGCCGGCGGAGCGGGACGGCATCGCGGCCACCGCACTCGAGGGCGACCACGCCGCCGGGCCGATACCGGTGCCGGTGGTGGTGTCGGCCAAGAGCGAGGCGGCGTTGCGGACGCAGGCCGGTCGGCTGGCGGGATTCGTGGCCGGGCACGATGCGGCTGGTCCGGTGGAGGTGGCGGCCGGGCTGGCGCGCCGGGCCGCCCTGGATCACCGGGCGGTGCTGTCGGCGGCGGACCGGGAGGGTCTGCTGGCCGGGCTGCGGGCCCTGGCCGCCGAGGATTCGCAGGCTTCGGGTTTGGCGGCCGGGGGGTCGGTGTCCTCGGTGGTGGGTCGGGTGCGGCCGGGCCGGGTGGCGGTGGTGTTCTCTGGTCAGGGTGCTCAGCGAGTCGGGATGGGCCGGGAGTTGTATGCGGCT
>NZ_JBSGDZ010000052.1:0-34536 GCF_053602655.1 Sphaerisporangium sp. NPDC004334 | reverse complement strand
GTGCGTCGATCGTCGCGCGGAGGTGGAGACGGGATTTGAACCCGTGTACGCGGCTTTGCAGGCCGCTGCCTCGCCTCTCGGCCACTCCACCGGGCGAGGCCTCGTCGCGGCAAGGCCTCTCCGAGCGGACGACGGGATTCGAACCCGCGACCCTCACCTTGGCAAGGTGATGCTCTACCAGCTGAGCCACGTCCGCGTGATCGGCCGGTGAACACCCGGCCTCACGCAGAGAACTCTAGCGAATCCCGGCCGACTCCCCAAACTCAGAGCGCGCCGACCTGCTCCGCGTACCAGGTGATTCCGGCCACGTGCTCGGCGATCCGGCGCAGCGTCCAGTTCGGGTCCCGGGGAAGATCCCACTCCGCCGGACCGGCGGTCGCGTAACGGTGCAGGTAGCAGGCCCCGAGTCGCGTCCACCGCGAGCGGGCCTCGGCCAGGTCCAGCTCGGTGAGGCGCGCCCAGTCCGCCTCCAGTGTCACCGCGCGCCCGTGCCAGCCATCGGGCTGGGACGGTGTCCCGGCGAGCAGCGCCTCCACCTCGGCGAGGTGGTCGACCAGGTGGTCCTGGATCCGCCTGGCCGCCTTGGCCGGAGTCCAGACGTTCTCCCTGTCGGTCACGATGGGACGGCCGTCCCAGGCCTGCCAGGTCGCGGCCAGGGCCAGGCAGCGCTCGACGGCCGCGACGACGAGCGCCCCCGGGTTGCCGTCCGCCTCCGCCACGGGGGCGGGAATGACCTCGTCCGTGCCGCGAGAGACGTCGTCAACGGGAGGGGAGATGACGACGTCCATGGTGGGGGAGGGGGTCGTGACGCGGGCGGCGGCGGGCGCGTGCGGTTCGGTCATGCTTCGATGCTGGTGGAAGCATGGTTGGGCTACGGTCGAAACATGGTTGCCGAGTACGTGGCGTACGACGCCGACATCGCGGCGGTCGCCTCGCTGATCGCCGACCCCACCCGCGCCGCCGTGCTGACCGCCCTGCTGGACGGCCGGGCGCTGGCCGCCGGCGAGCTGGCCCGGCTGGCCGGGGTGAGCGCGGCCACGGCCAGCGCGCACCTCGCCCGGCTGCTGGCGGGCGGGCTGGTCACCGTGGTCAGCCAGGGCCGCCACCGCTACTACCGGCTGTCCGGCCCCGAGGTGGCCGAGGTGCTGGAGGTGCTGGCCCGGGTGAGCCCCCGCCCGCAGGTGCGGTCGCTGCGCCAGTCGCGGCAGGCCCGCATGCTGCGCGAGGCGCGCACCTGCTACGACCACCTGGCCGGACGGGCCGGGGTGAAGCTGCTGGAGGCCATGCTGGCGGCCGGGCACCTGGCCGGCCGCGACTCCTACGAGCTCACCGCGCACGGCGGGCGGGCCCTGGCGGAGCTGGGCGTCGACGTCGACGCCGTGCGGGCCGTCCGCCGCCGGTTCGCGCCCGCCTGCATGGACTGGACCGAGCGCCGTCCCCACCTGGCGGGCGCGCTCGGCGCGGCGATCACCCGGTCGCTGCTGGAGCGCGGGTGGTACCGCCCGGGGCCCGCGCCGCGCCTGCTTGAGCTGACCGACCTGGGCGGCGAGGGGCTGGCCGCGATGTTCTCCTGTAAGGGGCTAACATCCAATACGCCAGTTACCTAAGCGAGAGAGTGACACCATGCGCGACAACGAGGTCGTGGAGATCGGTCCCGAGCCGCTGAGCTTCGCCGACGTCATCGAGGTCGCCCGCGGCGGCGCCGCCGTCCGCCTCACCGACGAGGCGGTCGCGGCCATCGCCGCCTCCCGGGCGCGCGTCGAGGAGCTCGCCGAGAGCCCCGTCCCCGCCTATGGTGTCTCCACCGGGTTCGGCGCCCTGGCCACCCGGCACATCGACCCCGCGCTGCGCGCCCAGCTGCAGCGGTCCCTGATCCGCTCGCACGCCGCGGGGTCGGGCCCCGAGGTCGAGACCGAGGTCGTCCGGGCCATGATGCTGCTGCGCCTGCACACCCTGGCCACCGGGCACACCGGGGTGCGGCCGGCCACCGCCCTGACCCTGGCCGGGATGCTGAGCGCCGGAATCACCCCTGTGGTCCACGAGTACGGCAGCCTCGGCTGCTCGGGTGACCTGGCTCCGCTCTCCCACGTCGCCCTCGCCCTGATGGGGGAGGGGCCCGTACGCGATCGCGACGGCGAGCACACCACCGCCGCCGAGGCGCTGAAGCGGGCCGGCCTCGAGCCGGTCGAGCTGGCCGCCAAGGAGGGCCTCGCCCTGGTCAACGGCACCGACGGCATGCTGGGCATGCTCGTGCTCGCCCTGCACGACCTCACCCGGCTGCTCAAGACCGCCGATGTGAGCGCGGCCATGAGCGTGGAGGCCCTGCTCGGCACCGACCGGGTCTTCGCCCCCGAACTGCAGGCGCTGCGCCCCCATCCCGGCCAGGCCGCCTCGGCCGCCAACCTGCGCGCCCTGCTGCGCGACTCCGGGATCATGGCCTCCCATCGCGACGACTCCTGCACCCGCGTCCAGGACGCCTACTCGCTGCGCTGCGCCCCGCAGGTCGCCGGCGCGGCCCGCGACACCCTCGACCACGCCGCCACCGTCGCCGGCCGCGAGCTGGCCTCGGCCGTCGACAACCCCGTGGTGCTCGCCGACGGCCGGGTGGAGTCCAACGGCAACTTCCACGGCGCCCCGGTCGGCTACGTCCTGGACTTCCTGGCGATCGCCGTCGCCGACGTCGCCTCGATGGCCGAGCGGCGCACCGACCGCATGCTGGACGTCGCCCGCAGTCACGGCCTGCCCGCTTTCCTGGCCGACGACCCGGGCGTCGACTCCGGGCACATGATCGCCCAGTACACGCAGGCGGCCATCGTCTCGGAGCTCAAGCGGCTGGCCGTGCCCGCCAGCGTCGACTCCATCCCCAGCTCGGCGATGCAGGAGGACCACGTCTCCATGGGCTGGTCGGCGGCCCGCAAGCTGCGCCGCGCCGTCGACGGGCTCACCCGGGTGCTCGCCGTCGAGGTGCTCACCGCCGCCCGCGCCATCGACCTGCGCCGGCCGCTGGAGCCCGCTCCCGCCACCGGCGCCGTGGTCGCCGCCCTGCGCCAGGAGGTGGCCGGCCCCGGGCCCGACCGGTTCCTCGCCCCGGAGATCGAGTCGGTGACCCGCCTGGTGGCCGGCGGCGGCGTCGTCGCGGCGGCCGAGTCGGTGACCGGCCCGCTCGCCTGAAGCCCCTGGGTCCGGACCGAGCCGGGCACCGGCCGGCTCGCCTGAAGCCCCTGAGCCCGGGCCGAGCCGGGCACCGGCCGGCTCGCCTGAAGCCCCTGGGTCCGGGCCGAGCCGGTGACCGGCCGGCTCGCCTGAGGCCCCGGGAATGCGACCCCGCGGCGTGCGCCGCCTCCGACCGTCTGGACCCGCCGGGCCCGCGCTGATCGCCGGACGCGCATCAGCGGGCGCCCGGCCCGCGCGAGAGAATGAAACCGTGTATTTCGCCCACGTCGGCGGTCGACTGGCCACCGGGCTGCGCGAGGTGACCACCGATCTCGGGGTCCTGGACGGGACCGGCTGGTGGGCCGTCGTGGTCACCTACGAAGGCAAGGTCACCTGCGCGCGTTTCGACCGGGTCGAGCGGGCGCCGCTGCCCCCGCCGTCCGGGCCGTGGCCGGCGTCCCTCGCGTGGACCACCTCGCTGGACCGGCAGGGGTACGAGGACGGCGTGCGGCGCATCCGCGCCTACATCGAGCAGGGCGAGGTCTACCAGGCCAACCTCTGCCGCGTGCTGACCGCCGGGCTGCCGCCGGAATCCGACCCGCTGGTGCTGGCCGCCCGGCTGGCGCGCGGCAACCCCGCCCCGTACGCGGCCGTCGTCCGCGTGCCGGGGATGGCCGTCGTGTCGGCCTCACCCGAGCTGTACCTGTCCCGCGACGGCGACGTGGTGGAGTCCCGGCCGATCAAGGGGACCGGCGTCACCGCCGGCGACCTGCTGGAGAAGGACCGCGCCGAGAACGTCATGATCGTCGACCTGGTGCGCAACGACCTCGGCCGGGTCGCCCGAGTGGGGTCGGTCACAGTCCCCGCCCTCTGCGAGATCGAGCAGCACCCCGGGCTGGTCCACCTGGTCTCCACCGTCCGGGCCGAACTCGCCGACGGCCAGGGGTGGCCGGAGCTGTTCGCCGCCACCTTCCCGCCCGGCTCGGTGAGCGGCGCGCCGAAGTCCTCCGCGGTTCGTATCATCAATGAACTCGAACCTGAGCCACGGGGGCCGTACTGTGGGGCGGTGGGCTGGGTCGACGCCGACCGGCGGCGGGCCGCGCTGGCCGTGGGCATCCGCACCTTCTGGGTCGAGCACGACCTCATCCGATTCGGCACCGGAGCCGGCATCACCTGGGGCTCCGATCCGCGGCGCGAGTGGCGGGAGACCGAGCTCAAGGCTTCCCGTCTCGTCGCGCTCGCCTCCGGGAGGGGCTGACGAAGCAAGAATGGAGATTGGACAGATGAACGTTCCGGTCTGGGTCAACGGCGAGCTGCTCGATCCCGCGCAGGCCAGCGTCTCGGTCTTCGACCATGGGCTGATGGTCGGCGACGGCGTGTTCGAGACGATCAAGTGCATGAACGGCGGGTCGTTCGCGCTCACGCGGCACCTGGACCGCCTGAAGCTCTCGGCCGAGCGCCTGGGCCTGCCCGAGCCCGACCTGGAGGCGATCGCGGACGGCGTGCGCGCCTGCCTGGCCGCGGCCCCGCCGTGGCCGCTCGGCCGCATCCGCATCACCTACACCAGCGGCAACGGCCCCCTCGGCTCCGACCGCGGCAACCAGGGGACCACCGCCGTGGTGATCGTGGGCGCCCAGGCCCCGTTCCCCGAGAGCGCCGCCGTCACCGTGGTGCCGTGGCCGCGCAACGAGCGCGGCGCGCTCGCCGGGATCAAGAGCACCTCCTACGGCGACAACGCCAAGGCGCTGGCCTACGCCAAGGAGCGCGGCGGCCAGGAGGCCATCTTCGCCAACCTCGCGGGCGACCTGTGCGAAGGCACCGGCAGCAACATCTTCATCGTCCGCGACGGCACCCTGATCACCCCGACCATCGCCTCCGGCTGCCTGGCCGGCGTGACCCGCGCGCTGGTGCTGGAGTGGCACGGCGGCGAGGAGACCGACGTGCCGATCTCGGCCCTGTACGAGGCGGAGGAGGCGTTCCTGACCTCCACCACCCGCGACGTCCAGCCCATCCGCCTGGTGGACGACACCGTGCTCCCCGCCGCGCCCGGCCCGATCACCGCCAAGGCGATGCGGGTGTTCGCCGAGCGCAGCGCGGCCGACATCGACCCCTGAGCACCCGAGTCGTCATCGTCGCCTGATCACGGGGGCCGGCGGCGGCCCCCGTGATCAGGAGACCGGCATGGCCCTGCGCGCGCCGGGGGTCACTCGGGGTAGGCCACCTGGGTCTGGGCGTTCAGCTCGGCCGTCGTCACCTTCTTGGCCGGGTCGGTGAGCGGATCGTCGACCGCGATCACCTCCAGGCCCTTGGTGATGTCGCTGGAGTAGATGTAGCCGTTGTAGTAGTACGCCGACCATGACCCGCCGAGCCGCGGCTCGTCGCCGGAGGCGCTGAGCGGCGCCGGGTCGACGTAGGCGATCTCCTTGGGGTGGTCGGGGTCGGTGAAGTCGACCACCGACACGCCGCCCTGGTACCAGGCCTGCACCATGATCGTCTTGCCGGGGACGGGGAGCAGCGAGCCGTTGTGCGCCACGCAGTTCTCCGTCGCGGTCTGGTAGCGGGGAAGCTTGTAGTACGCCCTGCGCTCCAGCTTGCGGTCGCCGGTGATGTCGTAGACCGCGTCGGCGCCCTTGTCCGGCCCGGTCTTGGCGTCGCACGCCGGGGCGGCGCCGCCGCCCAGCTCGTCGGAGAAGATCACCCGCTTGCCGTCGTTGCTGAACGTCGCCGAGTGCCAGATGGAGAAGTTCTCGGTGTCGGTGATCTGCTGGAGCACCTTCGGCCGCACCCGGTCGGAGATGTCCATCAGGATGCCGTTGCCGAGGCACGCGCCCGCGGCCAGGTCCTTCTCGGGGTAGACCGTGATGTCGTGGCAGCCGCTGGTCGCGCCCGGCCGGGTGTCGTCGTCGGCGCCACCGTCGGTGAACAGCAGCGGCTGGGCGACGATCTTCGCCTGCGCGGGCGCGGCCACCGGCACCTCGACGATGGCGATCGAGTCGTGCGGCGGCTTGCAGGTCGAGGAGTTCTCGTCCGGCCCGAACGAGGACACGTACAGGTAGACCTTGCCGGGGTCGTCCTTGGCGGGCACCAGCGTGTGGGTGTGCGAGCCGCACGCCGTGGCCAGGGACTTGACGTAGCGCGGATGGGCCTTGTCGGAGATGTCGAAGATCCGCACGCCCTCCCAGCCGCCGAGCGGGTCGCCGGGGGAGCTGTCGCACGTGTCGCCGTCCCGCGGGTCGTCCACCGACAGGAACAGCAGGTTCCCGGTGACCGAGATGTCGTTCTGCCCGCCGGGGCACACCACCCGCGTCACCACCTTGGGCTTGGTTGGGTCGCTGATGTCGTGGACGGTGAAGCCCTCGTAGTTGCCGACGTAGGCGTAGTCGCCCTGGAAGGCCAGGTCGGTGCCCCACGCCTCATGGCCGTCGAACGGCGCCGACAGCGGGACCCGGGCCACGACCCTGGCGTTGGCGCTGCGCCGCTCGGCCTCGGGGGCGGCGGAGGAACCCGGCGAGGCCGCCGCGGCGGCGCCGGTGGACGGTGCTGGGGCGGACGGGGACGCTTGCCCCGGATCGGCGGCGCATGCCCCGAGCAGCAGGACCGCGCCCACCGCGGACGCGAACACGCCGATCCGCCGCCTGCCCACAATGCCCCCCGTGCCTCGTACCCCATATGGGAATCTGTCGCAGTATGGAAGCTATGTCGATCCGGAGCCGCGTGTGCGGGGTTTGTGTAACGGTTGTGCTGGCATCCGGGCTGGCTTCCACCATCACCGCCTGCACGAGCCGGAGCCCGCGGACGGGCGAGCCCGTCGTCGGCGGGACCGGCGCCCCGGTGATCGTCCCGGGCGCCCCGGGGGACCGGGGACGCACCGCCGAGCCCGGCGAGCGGGTCGGCACCGCGGGCCGGGGGCCGTCCGCCGCCGACGTCCGCTTCGCCGAGCGCATGGTCCCGCACCATCGCCAGGCCCTGGAGATGGCCGACCTGGCCCCCTCACGGGCCGCCGGGCCGGGGGTACGACGCCTGGCCGGGCGCATCTCGGCCGGTCAGCGGCCCGAGATCGACGTGATGACGCGCTGGCTGCGGGCGCTCGGCCGCCAGGCAGCCGACGGTCACGACGGTCACGACGGTCACGGGGCCTCACCGGGCCCCGACGCGTACGGCATGGCGAGCCTTGAGGAGATGAACCGGCTGCGCGCCTCGCGGGGCGCGGCCTTCGACGCGCTGTTCCTGCGCCTGATGATCAGGCACCACGAGGGGGCGCTCAAGATGGCGGGGGAGGAACTGGCGGGCGGCGCCGACCAGATCATGCGGAAGATGGCCCAGGACATGGCGTCCGGGCAGCGCGTGGAGATCGGCAGGATGCGCGCGCTGATGCGTTAGGCGGGGCGGGGCGGCCGAGAGGGCGGGCCGGCCGGGCGGGTCAGGAGCTCCACAGCATGTTGGTCAGCTCCTCGTCCAGGTCCATGAAGTCGGTCTCGCGACCGGCGGACACCAGCTCGTAGGTGCGGTGCAAGAACTCGGTCAGCGGCGGCAGCGGCACCTCGAACAGGGCCTGGCCGAAGGGGGAGGTGAGGCTGATGTTCAGCGTCCGCTCGCCGTCGGCCCGGGCCGGCCACACCTGCACGTCTCCGTCGCCCACCCGCCTGACGATGCCGACGGTGAGCAGCTCGCGGGCGAAGATCCACTCGACCGGTTCGTCGTTCCCCACGTGGAAGGCCATCCTGATGGCGTACGGGTCGTCGGCGGTGTAGCTCAGTCCGGCGAGCAGGGGGACGGTCGTACGGTCGGGGACCACAAGTCGAAGGCCCAGCTCGGCAGAGACGGTGGCGTTCATCGTCAGCCAAACCTTTCGTCGGTGGGTCCCCTGCGCGGGGCCTGGGTTGCGGTGCTCTGAAGGACTTCGCTCGGAGCTGTGTCTGCGAAACGAAGAGACCTGGAGGAGAGATTCCGCTCCTGGGCCCTTCTGTAACGCATATCACAGCCCGACATTTGCGCCTCTACCTGGTCAAACATCGCTTAGAGGTGCGTGTTTGCAAGGGTTTTAGCTGTCGTCCTGCCGTCCTACAGGGCATCTGCGGGTGTGTCGGAGTAAAGATCATAAGTGGTGCGATTCGGATGAGTATGGGGCATGACGATGCTATGACAACAGGGCGCCACGCCGCCGGACTCCCGGGAACCTTCCCCACTGGATCTTCGCCTCGCTTCGCCAGGACCCTCCGGAGTGAGGTATGGTTTTCCCCGTCGGCAGGCACTCCGAGCGGGGCGCAGGCCACGGCGAAGGGCGATTAGCTCAGCGGGAGAGCGCTTCGTTCACACCGAAGAGGTCACTGGTTCGATCCCAGTATCGCCCACACACCCGAAGACCCGCAGGCGAACGTCAAGCCTGCGGGTCTTCTGCCGTTCCCCGCCCTGCCGGGGCCGACGATCAGTCCTTGGGGAGATCTCCCTCGGACGAGCCGCCGCCGGGTTCCTGATCGTCCTCGCCGATCGCTGTCAGCGAAAGTCAGCGAAGACCGCCCGCGCTGCACAAGGCGACCAAGCTCCTTCAAGCTGAAGGGTTCGCCTACGGCCAGGCCGGCAAGGGCAGATCACCTGGAGCTGGTCGCCGCCCGCCGCCGGATCGCCGAGCTTGAGGCCGAGCTGGCGGTGACCCCGGCGAGCCGGTGAGCTGTTGCGCCAGGTGGTGTCCCCAAAAGACGCTTCGCGGCCATCTCGGTGGTGGCTGCCGAAGGCTTGCCTGTCCAGGTCTGCTGTTGCCGGGTGATGGGCGTGTCGGAGTCGGGCTACTACGCCTGGCGCACTCGCCCGCCATCAGCTCGGTCGGTGCGCCATGCGTGGCTCACCGACGTGATCCGCCAGGTTCATGCCGCCTCCAGGGGCGTCTACGGTGGCCGCCGGGTGCACGCCGAACTCACTGTGGGCCGCGGCATCGCGGTGGGACATGGCGCGGTCGCCATGCTGATGCACCGTGCCGGCATCAAGGTCCTGCCCGGCCATCGCCGCCGGCGCCCCGTGCCGCAGGTGCCGACCGCCACCGACATGGCCGATCGGCTGTTCGCCCGGGGCAGGCCTGACCAGCTGTGGGTCACTGACATCACCGAGCACCCGACCCGGGAGGGCAAGGTCTACTGCTGCGTCGTGCTCGACGTCTATTCGCGACGCGTGGTCGGCTGGTCCATTGACTCGGCCCAGACCGCGGGCTTGGTCACAGGCGCCCTCGGGATGGCGATTCACAACCGCAGCCCGCAGGCCGGAACGGTGATCCATTCCGACCACGGGGTGCAGTACAGCTCCTGAGCGTTCACCGAACGAGCCAAAGCCTCGGGACTGGTGCCGTCCATGGGCTCGATCGGCGACTGCTTCGACAATGCGGTCATCAAGTCGTTCTGGGGACGGATGCAGACCGAGCTGCTCAACCGCCAGAGGTGGAGAACCCGCATCGAGCTGGCGAATGCGATCTTCGAGTACCTGGGGATCTCCCACAACCGGCAACGACGCCACAGCGCGCTAGGGATGCGGACCCCGATCGGATACGAGACGCTGCACTCAAACACCCAGCTGGCATGACGGCCAATCGAGCCGACTCCACCTAACCCGGGGCACATCAGAGTCTCCACAAAACCCGGCGCGGTTCAGCTTCTCGACGTCGCAGAGGTCGACGCGCCCAAGTCCATTGCGCCGAGCTGGGCGAACAACGGGCCATACTGCGGCACCGGTTGATGCTGCGCGACGAAGACCCCATCGAGATGTCCTGGTCGTACTACCCGCTCAGCCTGGTCGCTGGGACCGCGCTCAGCCGCCGGGGACGCATCCAAGGGGGCGCACCGGCCGTGCTCGCCTAACTCGGCCACCCGGAGCGCGAATTCACCGACAGCGTCTCCGCGCGGCCGGCCACCACAGAAGAGGACTCCTGGAACTCCTCGAGGGCATTCCGGTGATCCGACAGTTCCGCGTCGTCTACTCCCATGAAGCGCGCCCGGTCGAGGCATCCATCCTCATCAAGGGCGGCCACCTGTACGAGTTGAGGTATCAGCAGCTGATCCGGGGGAAGGCCGCTGACGCCCTCCTGAAATGCGCTGCGCAGAATGATGTCCACATCGGGGTGCGCACTGTCATTTACGGCCATCGCCTTTCTCCTTCGATTTTCGGTCCAGCCACCCGAAGGATCACGTGATGGCCGTCCTCGTTTCACGATGTCACGCTGACTACCAGCGAACACTCGTACGCCACCTCCATGGACGCAACCCAGCTCTCAACATCGTCCGGGCTCCTCACGGGCCCGAGGTGGGGCTGTTCATAATTTCGGTCTTAACTGAACGCTGATCTTGACCGCAGGCAGGTTATCTGGCTTGATCAAGACGCTGCAGTTTTCCCCATCCCTCACGAGCGGAGAGTTATCCTTGGCACGTTCTCACACCGCCGCATCGACGTTCACCCGGCTCGCGCGCCGGTCGTCAAGCCTTGTTGCGAGCTTCGCCATGGCGGCCGGACTCCTCGTCGCCCTGACTCCTAATGCCTCGGCCGTCGACTCCACTACGGACCTCGGTGTGGACTGGTCCTCCAGACCCGGGGACCTGGCCGTCGGCAACGGAAAAGTCTTCGTCGCCAACGGAGACAGGATCGTCGTCGTTGACACCGAGGGCGGGCTCGCAGGCGCGATCACCGGGCTGTCCGACGCCTACGGTTTGGCGATGGCGCCGGACGGCGCCCACCTCTACGCTGCCCTGATTGGTCCCAAGCAGGTGGTGGAGATCGACACCGCCACTCTGGCGATCACTCGCCGCATCGACCTCGCCGCTTACCCCTGCCCGACGAACCTGGCGCAGTCCGGCGACTGGCTGTGGGTGGGGTACGGCTGCGTCCTCTCTTATGACGGCGGCGTCCTTGGACTCGATCTGTCGGTGCCGACTCCGGAGCCGATCGTTGTTGCGTCCGACCTTCATGGCGCTCCCGTGGTCGCGGCCGGCGGTAGCACGCTGGCGGTGGGTGAAACCGGGAGTAGCCCCTCTGACCTGTTCATCTACGACGTGAGCGGAATTCCCACGTTGCGTGGCGAAATCGACGGCCACACGTACGCTACATCGAGTCCGGTCGAACTCGTCGTTACCCTGGACGGATCGAACGTGCTCTCGGCATCCGCTTCTCCCTACCATTTTGAGAGATGGGACGCCACTACCCTGACCAGGGTTCGTTCCTATGGTGAGGAGCCGGACTTCCCGGGCTTCCCGATGGCTGTCGCCATCAGCCCGGACGGAGCCGCCATCGTGGGCGGGCGCGCTTACGGCACGGACATCACCTTGTACGACGCATCGACGGGAACGAAGACTTATGCGGAGGACAATGAGGTCGGCGACGTGGTCGCGGGCAGCGTCGCGTTCTCCGGTACGGATGTCTTCGCCGTACTGAGGTCGTCTTATGACCGGCTGCACCTGTGGCGGCTTGAGGACGTCACACTCCCGGCATCCGCACTGACGTTGACGGCGCCGTCGGAACCGGTGGCGAATCGACCGCTCACCCTGACAGGCCGGCTCGATTTGCCTGGCGAGACTGCTCCGGGTGCACAGCCGCTCACTGTGACCCGCCGCATGCCCGATGGGAGCAGCGAGACGCTCGGTGGAGTGACGACCGCCGCGGACGGTACTTTCACCGTCACCGACACCCCGCCGGTCGGTGGGGAGTTCGCCTATACCGTGCTCTGGAGTGGCGACGGGGACTTCCGCTGGAGCAGTGCTGCGGCAACGGCAACGGTCAAATACCCGGTGTCGCTCACTCTTACAGGTCCAGCCGGCGGAGCTGTTCGCATAAGAATGGCGTTCAGCGGAGTGTTCCATGCCGAAGGCATGAATCCCGCGAACGCCAGGCTCGTGGTGCAGCGGACTGTGACCAACGGTAACGGCACTCTGGTCACCAGCCTGCCGGCAGTGTCCCCTCGTGAGGATGGATCGTACGGCTTCACTGATAGACCGGTCGAGAGCGGTGAGTACAGGTACGCCGTCAAGTGGGTTGGAAATGACGCATACGTGCCTGCGGAGACAAGCCACGCGGTGCATGTTCAGTGACAGACAGCGTTGGCCTCCAGTTCGCCGCAGTCGCCGCTTGCCGCTGACAAGCCGTGTTCTTTGTAAGCCCTCGCGTGCGTGTCCAACTGCGTGACAACACAGAGGCGCACCGGGGCACCCCCACGAAGGGGAGCGGACGTCTCCGCGCTGGTCACAGCATTGTTTTCGTGATCAAAGTTTGATGATCATTGCTTCACGCCGAAGAGGTCACTGGTTCCATCCCCGTATCGCCCACCACGTCACAGGCCGCTTCCCTTTCGGGGAAGCGGCCTTCGTCGTCTTCCGGGCGACCGTGGCCGGCCTCCGCGTGCCCGCCCGGTCGCCTGCGGCCTGTCCGCGGCCAAGGGCGCCAACTCCGACTTCGCCCAGTGGATGGCGGCTCGCGGTGCTGCGGCGGAGCGGCCGGCGAAGGTGACGCAGGGGAAGGGTTTCGTCACTCGCGTTGACATTACTTCATGGTTTACCTACCTTTTTTGTAGGTATATTGGAGGTGGACCGTGAACGCGGTGACGGTGGCCGAACGGCCGATGCCCGATCTCACGGCGGGGGGTCCGCCCGCGGGCCTCCCCGTGCTCGTCCGCGGAATGGGGCCCGGGCTCGCCGGGGTCCTCGCGCCGCTCACGGAGGGACGTGGCGGCCGGTTCTCCCGCGACCGCCGCGGGGAGGTGGTCTACCTGCCGTCGGGCGGCGAGCCCGTGCTCTACCTGGGTTCGGCCAGGGGAGTGCCCTGCCACGCCGCGATCGCCTACCGGCCGAGCGGAGCTCTGGCCCCCGAGCCCCGGTTCGCGGCGCCGGAGGCGCTGCCGCGCGGCCCGGCGCACTTCCGGCGCGAGGTGTGGCCGCTGGTGGCCAAGGACCTCGGTTACGCCTACTACCACGAACTGATCACCGCCCACCCCGGGCGGGTCCGGACGACCTGGGAGGACTTCGCCCCCGCCTACGCCGCCGAGGAGTGGGGGAGCAGGGCGGTGCGCGCGCTGATCAGGCGCGCCGTGCCGCGCTTCGCCGACCGGCTGGACCTGGACCGGCTCGATCGCCCGCTGGCAGGCATCCGATTCGGCGACCGCGCCGGGCTGCAGCGCTGGATGCGCGGCTACCTGCACGCCGACCTGGCCAGGCGCGCCGACCCCTCCTTCAGCGCCGACCTCGCCTTGGCGCGCGCGCTCCGCCGGGCCCGGGACGGGCTGGCCGGAACGCGGCACGCCGACCCCTGGCTCGACGGCCTCACCCGATTCCTCGCCGAGGGGCCGCCGGCCGCCGAGGTGGTGGAGCTCGGCGCGCTCGCCGCCGCCGGCATCGTCGTGTTCCTCGGCGGCGACCTGCAGGTCCGGCCGCATGGGCGCGAGGAGGTGTGGCGGGTGTCCGGCTCGGCCTGGCCGGGCGCGGTCGAGGTCCACGCCGTCCTGGACACGCGCGACATCGTGGACAAGCAGGAGGAGTACCGCTGAGGGGCTCGGGCCGGGCCGCCGGCGCCCCGCGCCGGCGGCCGGGGTTCAGCACTGGCCGTCGGCCAGCACCCAGTAGTTCGGGCCGGTCTGCCTGAGCGCGTGGACGGTGAAGGTGTTCCACAGGCCCATGGCGTCGTTGGAGCCGTTGGCGTAGGTGTAGCCGCCCGACTGGTGCGCCCGCCCCGCGGAGGTGTGGGCGTAGTTGCTCGCCCGCACGCACGTCCCCGGCACGGTCGGAGTGGGCGTCGGGGTCGGGGTGGGGGTGATCGTCGGGGTCGGCGTCGGCTGTGCCCCGCCGTCCAGGCGGAAGAACAGCGCGTCGTGGTAGGCCGAGCAGATCGTGTCCAGGAAGTAGGCCGCCGTGGCGCCGCACTGGTCGGCCGCGCCTCCGGGGTCGACCGGCAGGCCGTGGCCCATCCCGGCGATCTCGTAGAGCCGCACGTCGTCGGCTCCGTATACCCGCAGCGTCGTGCCGCCGGTGAGCGACCGCGTGGAGGTCGCGGTCTGGGACACCCCGCGGACGTTGGTCCACTGGTCGCGCAGCTGGGTGCCGTTCGCCGGGGTGACGGTGTAGTCCGACTGGCCCTGCCAGATCGCGACGCGCGGGTACGGCCCGGAGTGGCCGGGGTAGGCGCCGCGCACCAGGTCGCCCCATTGCTGCGGGGTCTTGGACGTCGCGCCGTACTGGCAGCCGGACGCCTCGGTCAGGCTGGTCGCGCAGCGGTAGGCCAGCCCGGCCCCGATCGACCCCGCGGCGAAGACGTCGGGATAGGTGGCCAGCATGACCGCCGACATGGCGCCGCCGGCCGACAGGCCGCTGACGTACACCCGGGCCGGGTCGGAGCCGTAGGTGGCGACCGCGTAGGCCACCATGGCGCGGATCGAGGCCGCCTCGCCCTGTCCGCGGGCGGTGTCGCCGGTCTGGAACCAGTTGAAGCAACTGGAGGAGTTGTTGGCGCTGCCGGTCTGCGGCAGCACGAGCGTGAAGCCCCACTGGTCGGCGTACTTGCGCCAGCCCGAGTTGGCGAAGTAGCCGCTCGCGGTCTGGGTGCAGCCGTGCAGGAGCACCACCAGCGGACGGCCGCTCGCCAGCCCGTCGGGCCGGTAGGCGTACATGGCGAGGGCGCCGGGGTTGGCGCCGAACGAGCTCACCTGGACCAGCGAGGCGGCGCCCGCCGGCGGGGCGGTCAGCGTGGCGCCGAACAGGCCGGCGAGCGCGAGGAGGACGGCCGTCAGGAAGGAGGCGGCCCGTGCGGGCCCGGCTCGGCGAGTGGGGGGAGAGGGGGGTGATGGGACCATGGGGGCTCCAAATGTGACCTGGCTCACGGCCTTTCAGCGCACGGTAGATCTCCGGTGCGCGTTCCGACATGTCCGCGAAACACACTTTCCGTGGTGCTGTCATGGACCCTCGTGCGACCGGGCGCGCGGCCGGCGCTGAAAATTTCACCTCGCGCGCGGGGCTTCCCCGCAGGACGCATGGCCGCCGTCCGCGCCCCTGCTCCGGGGGTTGACCCTTCCGGGCCCGGGTGCGTTGATGCGACCGCCGGCGGTCCCGCGCACCGGTCCGCCGTCCCGCGAACCTCCGACCGAGAAAGGTGACCCATGCGCTCGAGCAAACGCTGGGCGGTCGCCGTGGCGGCGGCGCTGATCACCGCGCTGGCCACCCCCGCCTACGCGGCGGCGCCCGTACCGCCGCCCTCCCCCTCGCCGAGGCCCACGCCGACCCTCGCCGACACCGAGCCGCCTTCCCAGCCGACCGGGCTGTGGGAGTGCGTGGCCGACTTCACCGGCGCGGTGCCGTTCTGCTGGCGGCCTTCCACCGACAACGTCGGGGTCGTCGCCTACGACGTCTCCATGCTGCAGGGCGACGTGTTCGTCCACATCGGCACGGTGACGGTGACCTCCGCCAACGCCGACCGCCCCTACTTCGCCGCGACGAACCTGGTGCCGGGCCGGCTCTACAGCTTCCGGGTGTTCGCGAGGGACGCCGCGGGCAACCAGAGCGTCCCGTCCGCGCTCTACACCGCCCGCGCCCAGCAGGGCCTGCCGCCGCCCAGCCCGAGCCCCTCGCCGAGGCCCACCCCCACCCCGACGCCCTCCCCGGCCCCCGTCCCCGGCTGCCGGGTGGCCTACTCGGCCGTCGACTGGGGCACAGGCCTGTCGGCGAACGTGCGCGTCACCAACCTCGGCCCCATCCCGATCAAGAACTGGACGCTGCGGCTGGCCTTCTCGGGGAACCAGACGGTCACCGTCGTCTGGAACGCGACCGCCACCCAGGCGCCGCCCTGGGTCACCTTCGCCGCCCCTGCCTGGCAGCAGGCGATCGACGCGGGCCAGACGTACTCCTTCGGCTTCAACGCCTCCTACAGCGGCGTCAACGACCGGCCGACCGGCTTCCTGCTCAACGGCGTGCCCTGCACGGTGACCTTCCCGGCCTGACCGGTGCCGGGAGAACGGCCTCTCCCCCCATGACGGAGAGGCCATTTACCGCGCGCGCGGAATATCCCAACGGAAACTTTCATCGGCGCGTGTGCATGGGACACGCGCCGTCCCGGCCGGGTGGCCGAAGACCCGCAGCTCAGGGCCGGTGACCTCGAAGCGGCCTTGAGGCGGCCTGGAGCGGGCGTCCACCCGAGCCCGCGGGGCGTTGACTAGGGGTGGCCCGCACTTGATTCTGGGGTGGGCGCTCACCGGTCCGGCCAGATGTGGACGGCGCCGGGCGAGATGACCTCGAGGTCCATGGACGGGATGACGAGGACCAGCGGAAAGGCAGGCGCCGACGCCTGCGCCCTGAACTTCCCGTATCTCGCGGGCGGGCGGAACCCGGTGCGCGTACGCGCGCGGCGGGAGCCGTCCCGAGGCAGACCGCGAGGACGGTTCCCACCCCCGGCCGTCCGGCCGCGGTCCCGCATGGCCTCATGCCGTGCCGGGGCCACGCGCGGCGGCCACACAGACCAAGAGGTGACTCATGAACGTCGACAGGTTCTCCGGACCGGTGCTCTCGCTGTTCCGCTTCGTGACAGGCCTGCTGTTCCTGTGCCATGGGCTGTCGTCCGTCTTCGGCGTCCTCGGCGGCAACCGCGGCTCGGGCCATGCCATCCCCTTCGGCACCTGGCCCGGCTGGTGGGCCGCGGCGATCCAACTGGTCTTCGGCGCGCTCGTCCTCGTCGGACTGTTCACCCGCGTCAGCGCCCTGCTGGCGTCGGGTTCCATGGCCTACGCCTACTTCACGGTGCACCAGCCGCAGGCCCTGCTGCCGCTGAACAACGGCGGCGAGGCGGCGGCGATGTTCTGCTGGGCCTTCCTGCTCATCGCGGTGCTGGGCCCGGGCGTGTGGGCGCTGGACACCGTCCTGCAGCGCTCCCGCGCCACCGAGCCGGGCGGCGTCCCCGCCAGGTGGGGCTTCGCCCGCGGGGCCGCCGCGGCGGTCCAGACCCGGACGAGGTGACCGGTCCGCACATGAGCCACCGGCGGTACGCGATCGCGTACCGCCGGTGGAACCGGGGGATCCGGCCGGCCCGTTCTCGGCCGGCGCGGCCTCATGGACGACGGCCGGCGGACTGCTTCACCTTCCCGGCGCCGGCGCCGCATGGCGTCCTGGCCCCTGGCGAGCCGCGCAGGGCCTCGCGGTGGTGGCGGTACTCGTCGTCGTCGATCTCGCCGTCGGCGAACCTGCGGAACAGCATGTCCTCCTCGCAGGAGCGCCCGCGGGGGAGCAGGTCGTCGAGCGGGTCGTGCAGTATGACCTTGACCCCGCCGATCACCGCTCCGCAGAGCAGGACGAAGCTGAAGGTGGCGAGCAGCATCTCGGAGTTGCTCAGTGCGAAACCGTACAGGTACATCTGCATGATCTTCTCTTCTCTCGGCACGCGTTGTGACGCGGTGGGCCGTGGCGCGAGCCGGTGGCGAGGGACGCACGGCCCAAGGGGACAAGGTCAGGCCACGGGCGCCTCGGCGCTCGTCCGTCGCTTCGGTGCGAAGCGATCAGGGGACGCCGTGGCTCTGTGTTCCGTGACGGTGAGAGGCATGCGTTCATCGTGCTTCACTCTGGCTTGACCTGCCAGGACGCGTTCTACCCGGGAGAATTTAAGCTGGGTGTAACACTCCCACCCTAAAGCCGCAGATGTGTCGTAACGTGACGAAATGGACAGTGAGCGTCTCCTTGGTGACTTCCTCCGGGCCCGGCGCGAAGCCAAGGCCGTCGAGGAGGTCGGGATCAGGCGAGTAGGCCGCCGACGGACTCCGGGACTGCGCCGCGAGGAGGTGGCGATGCTGGCCGGGGTCAGCACCGACTACTACATCCGGCTGGAGCAGGGACGCGAGCGCCGCCCGTCCGAGCACGTGCTCGAGGCCCTCGCCCGCGTCCTGGACCTGGACTCCGACGCCACCGAGCACCTGTTCGAGCTCGCGCGCCCCAGGGTGCGGCGCCGCCAGGCCGCCGCCGCCCGCCACGAGGAGGCCAGCCCGCACCTGGTGCGCCTCCTGCACAGCTGGCAGGCCACCCCGGCGTTCGTCCACGGACGCTACATGGACATCCTCGCCGCCAACCCGATGGCCGACGCGCTCTACGCGGGGCTCGGCCACCGCGACAACCTCATGCGGATGACCTTCCTGGACCCCGCCGCGCGCGAGTTCTTCTTCGACTGGGAGCAGACCGCCTACAACAAGGCCGCGATGCTGCGCGCCGCCGCGGGCACCGATCCCGACGACCCGTTCCTGCCCAAGCTGGTGGAGGAGCTGTCCGCCCACAGCGACGAGTTCCGCCGCCTGTGGGCGCGCCACGACGTGCGCAGCACCGGCCAGGAGTGGAAGCACTTCCACCACCGCGAGGTCGGCGAGCTCCAGCTGGCCTACGAGTCGTTCTCCGTCAACAGCGCGCCCGGGCAGCAGCTGGTCATCCTGCAGGCCGAACCGGGCAGCCCCTCCGAGCACGCCCTCAGCCTGCTCGCCGGCCTGGTCGCCCGCGACATCGCCCGTAGCGGCGCTTCCGGGGACCCGCGCACGGCCCCCGAACCCGAGGCCGCCCTGGCCCTGCCCGGCGGGCCGGCCACGGGAGGCCACATCGGCGTGCCCTCCGCGACCTGGCGGACCCGCTGGTGAGGACCCGTGTCGTCAGCGTCGGCCGGCGGCCGAGCGGTGGTCATGCACACGCGGGCCGGGTCCGCGCTGATCAGCGCAGGGACGGGGCGTCCAGCGGGGAGTCCACCGACACGCCGAACCAGCGCGACAGCGCCGCTCTGAGCGCCCGCCGTTCCTGCTCGCCCGGACGGGCGGCGCCGGTGGCCCAGGCCACGTAGCAGTCCGGCCGCAGCAGCAGCGCGGTGACCGGCGCGGTCGCGCCCGCGTCCCCCTCGGGTGGGCCGGCCGGGCGGCCGGCGACGGCGTCCACCCGGTCACGCCAGCCGGACGCCTCCGCCGCCAGTGAGCCGTCCTCGGTCAGGTCCAGCAGCAGCGGCCGGGCGCTCGCGGTGAGCTCGGCGAGCCGGACCGGGCCCGCCCCGGTGTCCAGCGTCAGGTCCGGAGCCCATCCTCCGACCAGCGGATGGGCCTCACCCTCCCCGCCCATGTCGTACCGGACGTCCGCTCCCGCCATCGTGGCGGCGATGTGCCGGACGGCGCCCGGGTCGCGCAGCAGCTCGCCGAACAGCTCGCGCAGCGAGGTGACATCGCCGCCCGGGGCGATCAGCGCGGACTGCGCCCGGGTGTGCATGATCACCCGCTCGGCCGCCGGTCGCCGCTCGGCCTCGTAGCTGTCCAGCAGCCCAGGCGGCGCCCAGCCGTGGATCTCGGCGGCGAGTTTCCATCCCAGGTTGATGGTGTCCTGCAGGCCGAGGTTGAGGCCGGGGCCGCCGATCGCGCTGTGCACGTGGGCGGCGTCCCCGGCCAGCAGCACGCGGCGGTCGCGGAAGCGGTCGGCCAGGCGGGTGTTCCCGCCGGTCAGCCGGCGCAGCATGTGCGGTCCCTCGCCTCGCGGCGGGCCGAACGGGACATCCACGCCGAGCACGCGCCGCAGGCTCGCGCGCAGCTCCTCCAGGGTGAGCGGGGCGGTGGCGTCCTCCCGCGCCTCCGGCTCCCACTCGGCGGTCGTCATTATCGTCCCGGTCGGGAACGGGGCGTACGCGAACATCCCGCGCTCGGTGCGGTGGTGCATGAACGGCGGGATGACGGCCCCGTAGCCGGGAAGGTCCAGCCCGCCTGTGGCCCGGTCGATGATGGTCTCCGGGACGCTGACGTGCGCGGTGCGGGAGGTGGTGTCGTCCTTGGTGACACCGGGGAAGCCGATGCCCGAGAGCTTGCGCACCGCGCTGCGCCCGCCGTCCGCCCCCACCAGGTACCGCGCGGTGAGGCGGTAGGCGCCGTCCGGTCCGGAGATCTCGACGGTGACCCCGTCGTCGTCCTGCGACACCCCGGTCAGCTCGTGGCCCCGGCGGATCTCGACGCCGAGTTCGGTGGCGCGCTCCTCCAGCACGCGCTCGGCCTCGCGTTGCGGCACCTGCAGGATGTACAGCGGGTTGTCGCGCTCGGCCAGCAGGTGCAGGTGCAGTGGCATCGCACCGAACACGAAGCCCGGCTGCGGCCTGGGCGGGGGAGATCCGCCGAGCCGCTCGTACAGGCCGCGGCGGTCGAGCATGCGCACCACCTGGCCGACCAGGCCGTTGGCCTTGCCCTCCTGGGCGCGTTCGGTCAGCCGCTCCAGCACCAATGGCCGCACCCCGGCCAGGCTCAGCTCGCAGGCCAGCATGAGCCCGTTGGGCCCGGCCCCGGCGATGACGACGTCGGCGGGCACGGCCGCGGACCGGGACTCGGGTTCGGATTCGGATTCGGACATGATGGTTCTCCTCACGTTCGGATGGCATGGCGAACAGGGCCGGCGGCGCCGGCCTGTCGATGGGCGTGCGGGCAGCGGTCGCGGCCCAGGGGGCGTCGGCGACAGCCGTTGGACGGCCGGCCCGGGGGCGGCCGGCGGTGTGAGGCCGGTGAACCGGCCGGATCACCGGACAGCGGTGTGGAGCTCAGGCGGGTGTGGAGTTCTCGGATCAGGCGGGTGGAGTCCTCGGATCGGGCAGGCCCGCGGAGATCCTGCCCAGAGCGTCGTGCAGCAGCGGCATCAGCGGGGCCGAGCCGTTGGTGCGCACCCAGTGGGCCATGACCACGCCGAGCGCGGCACCGACCGCCGCCGCCACCAGGCGCGGGTAGAGATCGCGGACGACGTCGGTGCCGGTGCGCTCGGCGACCACCGCGGCCAACTCGGCCTCGGCGATCGCGCCGGCCTTGAGAAACTCGCCGTGCATCGCCGGTTCGGCGAGCATGACGCGAAGCCCGGCGGCCCACTGGTCGCGGGACACGTCCGGCAGGGCGCCGGTGTCGTCCTTCGCCCTGTCGCCGTCCTCCCGCATGTCGAAGCGGGCCGTCACCGCGTTGACGACGGCCTCCCAGATGGGCTCGGACGCCGGCCGGGCGCGGAGCTCCTCCGCGATCAGCCGGGCGCGGTCGAGGTGCCGTGAGGCGATCGCCTCGGCCTTGCTGGAGAAGTAGTTGTTGAACGTGCGCGGAGAGACCCCGACTTCGGCGGCGATGTCCTCCACCCGGACGTTGTCCCAGCCGCGCTCGACGGTGAGCCGGATGGCCGCCCAGCTCAGGGCGATGCGGGTCTGGAGCTTCTTGCGTTCTCTCAGCCCCGCGCCGTCCTGTCCGATGTCCACGCCCCCGACTCTAGCAGTAAGTGCGTGATCAGAAAAGATGCGGGACGCGCAGTTTTTGGACGGCGTGCCGGGGCGTCGAGCGGCAGGTCGGCCGTCCCGGAATCGTCCCGGCGCCGCGCGACGGCGCCGGCGGAGACCCGTGCGCCGAAGCCGGGGGTGGCTCCGGGTTGAGTAATTAGGTTAGGCAAAGCTAAGTTAAAGCGGGAGGCGCGACCTGAAGGAGGCAGCCCATGGCCGTCGGCACCGAGGAGACCGCGGGTCCGGAGGCCGTGGAGGTCTCCGCGTACCGGGTGTTCCGCGTGCGGGTGACCCGCGTGACCGGGCTCGGGCCGAGCTTCACGCGCGTCACCTTCACCGGCGACGACCTGGACCTGTTCGCCGGCCACGGGCTCGACCAGCGGATCAACCTGCTGTTCCCGATCCCGGGTCGCGGCTACCCGCACCTGTCGGAGGGCGGCGACTGGTACCGGCGGTGGCGGATGCTGCCGCGGGAGCACCGCAACCCCATCCGCACCTACACCGCGGGCGCCGTGCGCCCCGGCGCCCGCGAGCTCGACATCGACTTCGTGCTGCACGGGGCCGCCGGCCCGGCCTCCCGGTGGGCCTGTTCGGCCCGGCCCGGCGACCCGCTGGTGGTGGTCGGCCCGGACGCGCGCCATCGCGGCCCGGCCACCGGCCGCGAATGGGCTCCGCCGCCGGACGCGACACGCCTGCTGATCGCGGGCGACGAGACCGCCGTCCCGGCCATCGCCGCCATCGCCGAGTCCCTGCCCGGCCACGTGCACGCCGAGGTCATCCTGGAGGTGCCCGACCCGGCGGACACCCGGGTCCTGCTCGTGCCGCCCGGCGTCCGCGTCACCTGGCTGCCCCGCGGCGGCGCGGAGGCGGGCGGGCACGGCCACGCCCACGGCGAGCGGCTGTCCGCCGCCGTCCGCGCGGCCGCGGCCCGCCTCGCGCCCGCCGCACAGCCCCCGGCCGGTGCCGTCGCCGGCGCGGCCGGCGGCCGGGAACAGGGGTCCGCGCCGGCGCCGGAGCCGCAAGAGTCCGTGGCGGCGCTCGAACGGCGGGCAGCCGCGGTGGCGCTGGAACGGCGGGCATCCGCGGCGGCGCCGCAGGAGCAGGAGGAGGACGACGACCTCTGGGAGGTCCCCGACCCCGGAGCGGCCGTCCAGGGCGGCTTCTACGCCTGGCTGGCCGGCGAGGCCGGGATGGTCACGGGACTGCGCCGCCACCTGGTCGGAGAGCTGGGCGTCGACCGCCGGACCGTCGCCTTCATGGGCTACTGGCGCCACGGCCGCCCCGGCGGGGAGTGAACCGCCCGCCCGGACGGCCGTCTCCCCCTGCCGGTGGAGACGGCCGATTCACCAGATCGCTGAGGAGAGGATCGTTCATGCGGGTCGTCATGTTCGGCTACCAGACGTGGGGCCATCGCACCCTGCAAGCCTTGCTGGACGCGGGTCACGAGGTCGCGCTGGTGGTCACCCACCCCAAGAGCGACCACGCCTACGAGAAGATCTGGGACGACTCGGTGGCGGAGCTGGCCGCCAAGCACGACGTGCCCGCGCTCCTGCGCAACCGCCCCGACGATCCCGCTCTGCTCCAGGCGCTGCGCGACGCGGCACCCGACATCATCGTCGCCAACAACTGGCGCACGTGGCTGCCGCCGGAGGTGTTCGACCTCCCCCCGCACGGCACGCTGAACGTCCACGACTCGCTGCTGCCGTCGTACGCGGGCTTCTCCCCGCTGATCTGGGCCCTCATCAACGGCGAGGAGCAGGTCGGCGTCACCGCCCACCGCATGAACGCCGAACTCGACGCGGGCGACATCGTGCTGCAACGCGCCGTAGCGGTGGGTCCGCGCGACACCGCCACCGACCTGTTCCACAAGACGGTCGACCTGATCGGCCCCATCGTGCGCGACGCCCTCGAACTCATCGCCTCGGGCCGGGCCACGTGGGTGCCCCAGGACCGCAGCAAGGCCAGCTTCTTCCACAAGCGGTCCATCGAGGACGGCCGCATCGACTGGACCTGGCCGGCGCGGGACCTGGAGCGGCTGGTGCGAGCGCAGTCGGACCCCTATCCCAACGCCTTCACCTACTACCGCGGCGAGCGCATCCGCGTGGTGTCGGCGGCCGTGTCGCAGGCGCGCTACGGCGGCACCCCCGGCCGCGTCTTCATCCGCGAGGGGGACGGGGTGGTCGTCGTCAGCGGCGCCGACGCGCGCGGCGGGCGGCGGCACGGCCTGGTCCTGCGGCGGCTGCGCACCGAGGACGGCGCCGAACACGCGGCCACCGACTACTTCCGCACCATGGGCGGCTATCTCACCGCCCGGCCCTGACCGCGGCGCGCTAGTGGGCCGCCTCCGCGCGCCCGGTGTCGTGGTGGCGGCTCATCGGGATGATCAACGGGGTGCCGCTGACCGGGTCCGTCGTGACCTGGCAGCGCAGGTCGAAGATGTCCCGCACGGTCCGCGCGGTGATGACCTCGGCGGGCGCGCCCTCGGCGACGACGCGGCCCGACTTCATGGCGATGACGTGGTCGGCGTACCGGCACGCCTGGTTGAGGTCGTGCAGGACCATCACGATCGTGCGGTTCTCGCGCCGGTTGAGGTCGGTGATCAGGTCGAGGACGTCGATCTGGTGCGCCAGGTCCAGGTAGGTCGTCGGCTCGTCGAGCAGGAGCACCTGGGTGCCCTGCGCGACGGCCATCGCGATCCACGCGCGCTGGCGCTGGCCCCCGGACAGTTCGTCGACCGCGCGCCCGGCCAGGTCGGTCATGCCGGTGGCGGCCAGCGCGCCGTGGACGGCCTGCTCGTCGGCCGCCGACCACTGCCGCCACCAGGTCTGGTGCGGCGAGCGGCCCCGCGTGACCAGGTCGATGACCGTGAGACCCTCCGGCGCGACCGGTGACTGCGGCAGGATGCCCAGGCGCTGGGCCAGCTCCCTGGTCGGGATCGACTGCAGCGCGCGGCCGTCCAGATGGACGGCTCCCCGGCGCGGCGCCAGCAGCCGCGCCAGCGCCCGCAGCAGCGTGGACTTGCCGCAGGCGTTGGCACCGACGATGGCGGTGACGCGCCCCGGCGGGACGACCAGGTCCAGGCCCTCGACGACCGGCCGGTCGTCGTAGGCCAGGTGCAGGCCGCTCGCCCGCAGGTCCGGGTGGATGGTCGACATGCGTTCAGCCTCCTGAGCCCGCGCGGTTGGCGCGGATGAGCAGCCAGAGCAGGATCGGCGCGCCCAGCACACCGGTGACGATTCCGACCGGCAGCTCCGTGGCGGGGAGCAGCTCGCGCGCGGCGAGGTCGGAGGAGAGCACGACCAGGGCTCCGGCCAGCCCCGAGGCCACCGGCGGCGGCCAGGCGGTGCCGGCGAGCCGCTGCGCGATCTGCGGCGCGGCCAGGGCCACGAAGGCGATCGGCCCGGCCGCCGCGGTGCCGAAGGCGACCAGCCCGACCCCCGTGAGCAGCAGCGTGAACCTGACCCGCTGCACCGGGGTGCCGAGGCCGGCGGCGACGTCGTCGCCGAGCTGGAGCGTCCGGTTCAGGCGGCCCAGCGTCAGCGCGAGCGGCACCAGCACCGCCATGGCCAGGGCGAGCGGGGTGACCTGGTCCCAGCCCCGGCCGTTGAGGTTGCCCACCAGCCAGCCGAGCGCGGCCTGCGCCTGGAACCGGCCGCCCTTGGCGACCAGGTAGTCGGTGGCGCTGGTGAAGATCCACGACAGCCCGATGCCGACCAGGATGATCCGGTAGCCGGTGGTGCCGCGGCTCCACGCCAGCAGGTAGACGAGCAGGCCGGTGACCAGCGCGCCGAGCAGCCCGAGCGCCTGCGGCCCGAGCCCGCCGTCCCACCCCAGCACGATGCCCGCGACGACGGCGGCGCCGGCGCCCTGGGTGAGCCCGATCATGTCCGGGCTGGCCAGCGGGTTGCGGGTCATGGTCTGGAAGATCGAGCCGGAGACGCCGAAGGCGATGCCGGTCAGCAGCCCGACCAGAGCGCGCGGCAGCCGCAGCTCGCGCACGACCAGCAGCGTCCCGGGGTCGCCCTGCCCGGCCAGCGCCTTGACGACCGAGGTGAGGCCGATCGGGTAGTCGCCGACCGAGACGCCCCAGCACAGGACCAGGAAGGTGGCGACGGCGAGCGCCACGCACACGGCGACCAGGCGGGGGCGCAGGAACCCGGAGACGGGCGGCACGGCCAGCCGGAATGAGCGGCGGGAGGTGACCGGGGCGGTGCCGGCCGGAGGGGCAGGGGTGGGGAGGGCCATGCTCAGACCTCCGCGAGCCGGCGCCGGCGGACCAGGGCGATGAAAAACGGGCCGCCGATGAAGGCGATGAGGACGCCGGCCTGGATCTCGGTGGGCCGCTCGGCGACCCGTCCGACGATGTCGGCCGCCAGCACCAGGCAGGGCGCGAGCACCGCCGACAGCGGCAGCAGCAGGCGGTGGTCGGGGCCGAACCCGGTGTGCTGGGCGAGGATCCGGGCGGCGTGCGGCACCACGAGCCCGACGAAGACCACCGGGCCGATGACCGCCACCGCCGCGCCCGTGAGCAGCGTGACGGCGACCGCCCCCTGAAGCCGGACCAGCCCGAGCCGCCTGCCCAGCGAGGCCGCCACGTCGTCGCCGAGTGCCAGGCTGTTGAGCGCGGGCGCGCAGGCCAGCGCCAGCGCCGTGCCGAGGGCGATGAACGGCAGGATGCGCAGCACGGTGTCACCGTCCTGGTCGGCGAGCGAGCCGGCCGACCAGAAGCGGTAGCGGTTCAGCGCGTCCGGGTCGGTCAGGACGACGGCGTTGGTGAGCGAGAACAGCAGCGAGCTCACGGCGACTCCGGACAGGGCGAGCTTGACCGGGGTCAGGCCCGAGCGGCCCAGCCCGCCGAGCAGGTACACCACGACGCTCGCGGCGAGCGCGCCCGCGAAGGCGAACCAGATGTATCCGTACAGTGACCCGACGCCGAGCACCGCGACCGACACCACGATCGCGAACGCCGCGCCGGCGCTGATGCCGAGCAGGCCGGGGTCGGCGAGCGGGTTGCGCGTCAGGGCCTGCATGAGCGCGCCGGACAGCCCGAGGGCCGCGCCTGCCGCCAGGCCCAGCGCGGTGCGGGGGACGCGCACCGACCAGACGACGTTGCCGGCCGTCTGGTCGGGCGCGTGCCCGAGCAGCGTCCGGACGACCTGGTCGAGGGGGAGGGCGCGGGCGCCGAGCGCGATCGAGAGCAGGCAGAGCGCGACGAGGGCCGCGCCGAGCAGCGCCACCAGGACGGCGGGACGCCACCGGCGCGTCATCGGGCCGGTCTCACGTTCCGTCTTCCCCAACTTAGGTAAGGCACGCCTTAACTGTAGCCCCAGAGTCGGGCGGTTTCCTCTGGTGCTGATCTACCAACTTAGGTAATGCTTACCTTAGTATGACGCTCGCTTGAGGTCGCTTTGGCGGTTTTCATCCGGTTTTGGAGGCTAGGTCACCTGTGTCGGCTACTGACGAAGTGATGGCGTACTGGCACCGGCGGCTCGCCCCGCTTCCGCAGGAGACGGTCCTCCCGATCGACTTCCCGCACCCGCCGGCACCCACCGCGGGCCGCGAGACGCGCGTCCGCACGCTGGCCGGTCCCGCCTTCGCTTCGGCGGGCGATCCGCGCGAAGACGCCGGCCCCGAGGACCGCCTGCTCGCCGCCTACGTCGCGCTGCTGTACCGCTACGGCGGCACCGGCGATGTCTGCGTCGGGTACGACGGGTTGCCGCTGCGGGTCGGGCTCGACGGCGGCACGGGCTTCGGCGAGCTGGTCCGGCGGGTGGCCGCCGCCCGCGAGGAGGCTCGCGCGCACCGCGTCCCGCTCTCCCGCCTCGAGGCGGACCTGCGGCCCGAGCCGACGCGCGGCGGCGGCCTGTTCTTCACCACGGCCGTGGCGATCGGCGACGTCCGGGCGGCGCCCGCCGCCGGACCGCTGGACGCGTCGCCGGATGCCGCTGGACCGCTGGACGCGTCGCCGGATGCCGCTGGACCGCTGGACGCGTCACCGGAGGCCGCCGGACCGCTGGACGCGTCACCGGAGGCCGCGGGACCGCTGGATGTGTCACTGGAAATCGTGACGGTGGCGGGCGCGGAACCGCGCGCGGCCGCCGCGACCTACGAGGCGCGCCTGACCTACCGCCCCGACCTGTTCCACGGCGCGACCGCCGACCGGATGCTCGGCCACTACGAGACGCTGCTCGCCGACGGGCTCGCCCGGCCGCAGGTCGCGGTCGCCGAGCTGGAACTGCTCACCGCCGAGGAGCGCCGCCGCGTCCTCGCCGACTGGAACGACACCGCCCACGAGGTCCCGTCGCTCACCTGGCCCGAGATGTTCGCCGAGCAGGTCCGCCGCCGGCCGGACGCCGTCGCCCTCGTCTTCGAGGACCTCGCCCTCACCTACGCCGAACTGGACGAGCGCGCGAACCGGCTCGCCCACGCGCTGATCGCGCGCGGGGCCGGGCCCGAGCGCGTCGTCGGCCTCGCCCTGCCCCGGTCGGCCGAGCTGATCGTCGCCGAGGTGGCCGTCCTGAAGGCCGGCGCCGCCTACCTGCCGCTGGACACCGACTACCCGGCCGGCCGCATCGCCTACATGCTGGCCGACGCCGCGCCCGTCTGCCTGGTCACCACCGCCGACTGTCTGGTCACCACCGCCGGCGCCCTGGACGGGATCCCGCCGTCCGACGGCGCCGGCGTGCTGGTCCTCGACGCGCCGGAGACCGCGCGCGAGCTGGCGGCCCGCCCGGCCCACGACCCCTCCGAGGCCGACAGGGGACGGCTGTCGGCGCTCAACGCGGCCTACGTCATCTACACCTCCGGCTCCACAGGACGTCCCAAAGGCGTGGTGCTGTCGCACGCGGGCGTGGCCAAGCTGGTCGCCACCCAGAGCGAGCGGTTCGGCGTCGGGCCGGACAGCCGGGTCCTGCAGTTCTCCTCGCCCAGCTTCGACGTGGCCTTCTGGGACCTGTGCCTCGGCCTGCTCTCCGGAGGCCGCCTGGTCGTCGTGCCGTCCGAGCTGCGGGTGCCCGGCGCGCCGCTCGCCGACTACGCCGACGCCAACGGCATCACGTTCATGATCCTCCCCCCGGCCCTGCTCGCCGCGATGCCGCAGGACGTACGGCTGCCGCCCGCCGCCACATTGCTGGCCGGCACCGAGCGGGTCTCGCCCGAGCTGGTCGGCCGCTACGCGCGCGGCCGGATGATGTTCAACGCCTACGGCCCGACCGAGGCGACCACCAACTCCACCCTCGGCCTGTGCGACCCCGACATCCCCTCCGGCGCCATCGTGCCCATCGGCGTCCCCGACCCCGGCACCCGGGCCTACGTGCTGGACGCCCGCCTGCGGCCGGTGCCCGCCGGGGTCGCCGGCGAGCTGTACCTCGGCGGGGCCGGCCTGGCCCGCGGCTACCTCGGGCGCGCGGACCTGACCGCCGAACGGTTCGTCGCCGACCCCTTCGGCCCGCCGGGCGAGCGGCTGTACCGCACGGGCGACCTGGTGCGGTGGAGGTCCGACGGACGGCTTGAGTTCCTCGGCCGCGCCGACTCGCAGGTGAAGATCCGCGGCTTCCGCGTCGAACCCGGTGAGATCGAGTCCGTGCTGCGGGGGCACCCGGCCGTGGACCAGGTCGCGGTGGTGGCCCGCGAGGACCGGCCGGGCGACCGGCGGCTGGCCGCCTACGTCGTCCCCTCCCTCACCGCCGGGCCGGGCCGCGAGGAGACCGAACAGGTCCAGAAGTGGAAGGACCTGCACGAGCTGCTCTACTCGGCCGCGGGCTCGGAGGGCTTCGGGGAGAACTTCGCCGGCTGGAACAGCATGTACGACGGCCTGCCCATCCCGCTCGCCGAGATGCGGGAATGGCGGGACACCACGGTCGCCCGCATCAGGGAGCTGCGACCCCGCCGGGTGCTGGAGATCGGCGTCGGCAGCGGGCTCATCCTCTCGCGCCTCGCCCCCGGCTGCGAGGTCTACTGGGGCACGGACCTGTCGCAGGAGGCCGTGCGGACGCTGCGCGCCCGGGTCGCCGCCGAGCCGAAGCTCACCGGCCGCGTCGAACTGCGCGCCCAGCCCGCGCACGACGTCACCGGGCTGCCCGAGGGCCTGTTCGACACCGTGGTCGTCAACTCCGTCGCCCAGTACTTCCCGAGCGCGGAGTACCTGTCCGACGTGCTGCGCGAGGCTGGGAGGCTTCTGGCCCCGGGCGGCAGCGTCTTCGTCGGCGACGTGCGCAACCTGCGGCTGCTGCGCTGCCTGCGAGCCGCGGTCGAGTCCCGTCGCGGCGCGTACCCGCAGGACAAGAAGGCCCTGCTCTCCGTCGTCGACCGCTCGGCGAACTGGGAGGGTGAACTGCTGCTCGACCCGGATTTCTTCGCGGCCCTCCCCGGCTTCACCGCCGACATCCGCCTCAAGCGCGGCGCCGTCCACAACGAACTGACCCGCTACCGCTACGACGTTGTTCTACGCAAGCACGAGCCCCAGCCGGACGCCGCAAGGCCCGCCCCGGCCGAATCCGGATCCGGGACCGGGGAAACCCGGCCCGACGTGGAGAAGTCCGGACGGGCCGAGCTTCACGAGGGGGAGCCTGGGCGGGCCGAGCTTCGCGAGGAGAAATCCGGACGGGCCGAGCTTCGCGAAGGGGAGTCCCGGCGGGCCGAGCTTCGCGAGGAGGAGATCGGGTGGGCCGAGCTCGGAGGGATGCACGGGCTGGAAGCGCGCCTGGCGGCGGGCCCCGCCCGGCTCCGGGTCGGCGCGGTCCCCAATGCGCGGCTCGCCGAGGACCTCGCCGCACTGTCCGCCATCGAGGACGGCGGCCGTCCCGCGCCGCCGGTGGAGGCCGCCGACCCCGAGACCCTGCACGCGCTCGGGGCCCGCCACGGCTACCAGGTGGCCGTGACCTGGAACGGCCACGTCGACGACGGCGGCCTCGACGTGGTCTTCGCCGCCGGGGACGTGCCCCTCGGCGCCCTTTACCGTCCGGCCGCCGCCTTTCCGCACGCCAACCGTCCCGCGCCGTTCCGCGATGTCGCCGCCCTGATGAGGACCCTGCGCTCGTACGCGGCCGAACTGCTGCCCGAGTACATGATCCCGTCGGCCTTCGTCCCCCTGGACCGGCTCCCGGTCACCCCGAGCGGCAAGCTCGACGGCTCCGCGCTCCCCGCGCCCGAATACACCGCGCTCAGCTCCGGACGCGCCCCGCGCGGCGCCCGCGAGGAGCTGCTGTGCGCCCTGTACGCCGAGGTGCTGGGCCTTCCGTCCGTCTCCGCCGACGACGACTTCTTCGCCTTCGGCGGCGACAGCATCGTCGCGATCCGGCTGCTCGTCCGCGCGCGCGAGGCGGGGCTGCGGCTCACCTCCCGCGACGTGTTCCGCCACCGCACCGCCGCCGCGCTCGCCGAGGTAGCGGTGGACCGCACGGCCGGCGGACCCACCGGACCGGGCGGCACGGGCTCGGGCTCGGGCTCGGGTTCGGGCACGGGCCCTGACATCGGTACGAGCACCGTCATCGACATGGATGGCGGTGACGGCGGGACCGCCCTTGACGGGGCGGGCGCCGCCGGAGCGGTGCCGGGCGCGGCGGACGCGCCGTTTCTGCGGCTCGCGGAGGACGAGCTCGCCGAGGTGCAGGGTGACCATCCGGTCGCCGTCGAGGAGGTGCTGCCGCTCAGCCCGCTCCAGGAGGGGTTCTACTTCCACTCCCTGGTGGACGGCGCGGACGGCGACGCCTATGTGGTCCAGCAGATCATCGAACTGGCCGGTCCGGTCGACGGCGAGTCCCTGCGCCGAGCCGCCCAGGGGTTGCTGGACCGGCACGCTCCGCTGCGGGCCTGCTTCCGCCGGCGTCCGGACGGACGGCCGGTACAGATCATCGCCGACCGGCTGGAGCTGCCCTGGCGCGAGGTGGACCCGTCCGGGGACGACGAGCAGCGCCGGGCCGTCGCGGACTCCGTCGCGGCCGAGGAACGCGAGCGCCGCTTCGACCTGGCCCGCCCGCCCCTGGTGCGGTGCGCGCTGGTCCGGCTCGGGCACGACCGAAGCGTCCTGGCACTGACCTTCCACCACATCGTGGCCGACGGCTGGTCGCTGCCGATCCTCCACCGCGAACTGATGGCCCTGTACTCCGCCGTTTGCGAGGAGGCTTCGTCGCGGGTACCGGACGCGGGGGCCGAGGTGGCCGGGTCGCCGCCCGCGACTCCGTACCGGGAGTACCTGCGCGGCCTGGCCTCCGCGGACCGGGACGCCGCGCTCGCCGCCTGGCGGGCCGCGCTCGCAGGGCTTGACGAGCCGACCCACCTGGTGGGCGCCTCGGCGGGCGGTGCGCGGCTGAGGCCGGGGCAGGTGCGCGTCGAGCTGCCCGAGAGCGTCACCGCGCGGCTCGCGGCACGGGCGAGAGGGCACGGGGTGACCCTCGGGGCGGTCGTCCAGAGCGCGTGGGGTCTTCTCCTCGGACGCCTGACCGGCAGCCAGGACGTCGTCTTCGGCACCACCGTCTCCGGCCGGGACACCGAGGTGGACGGCATCGAGTCCATGGTCGGCCTGTTCATCAACACCCTGCCGACCCGCTTCCGGTGGCGGCCCGCCGACAGCCTGGCCGACCTGGCAGGGCGGCTCCAGGCGGAGCAGACCGGCCTGCTGGACCATCAGCATCTCGGCCTCGCGGAACTCCAGCGCGCCGCCGGGCTCGCCGGCCGTGGCGAGCTGTTCGACACCCTCGTGGTCTTCGAGAACTACCCCGCGGAGACCGGTGCGGCCGACCCCTCGGGAACGCTGAGGATCAGCGGCCACGAGTTCCACGACGCCGTCCACTACCCGCTCGCCCTGATCGCCAAGCCGGGACGCCGGCTGGACCTGCGGCTGAAGTACCACGCCCAGCGCCTCGACGACGAGGCCGTCCGGCGGATCGCCGACCGGTTCACCCGCATCCTGCGCGCCGTGGCCGACGATCCCGCGCAGACCGCCGCCCGCGTCGGCCTGCTGTCGGACGGCGAGGCGGCGCGGGCCCGGCTGGCGGGCGAGGAACGGGAGGTCGCCGAGACGACTCTGGCCGCCGCCTTCGAGGCCCAGGTCGCCCGGACGCCGCAGGCCACGGCCGTGATCTGCGAGGCCGAGTCCCTCACCTACGCGGAGCTGGACGCGCGCGCCGAGATGCTCGCCCGCCGCCTGCGGGCGCGGGGCGCGGGCTCCGGGCGGTTCGTCGCGGTCGCCGTCCCGCGCTCGGCGGAGCTGATGGTGGCCCTGCTCGGCGTGCTGAAGTCGGGCGCGGCCTACCTGCCGCTGGACATCGACTACCCGGCCGACCGCATCGCCCACATGCTGGCCGACTCGGGGACGAACACGGTGGTGACCACCGCCGCCGCCTCCCGCCGGCTCCCCGAAGCGGGTGCCGTCACCCATCTCCTCCTCGACCCCCCGGCAACCCCGGCCGAGCCGCGCTCGGCCGGGGCACGGCCGACCGGTGTGACGGCCGCGGCGGCCGCGGGCCGGGCGACCGGTGACGTCCACGGGGTGGGCTCTGTGGTGGGCGAGGTTCACGGAGTGGGCTCTGTGATGGGGGGCGTCCACGGGGTCGGCTCGGTGGCCGGTGATGTCCAGGGGGCGGATTCCCCGCTCGGGAGCGCCGGGCCGGACGACCCGGCGTATCTGATCTACACGTCGGGATCGACCGGCCGCCCCAAGGGCGTCGTCGTGACCCACAGGGCGATCGTCAACCGGCTCGCCTGGATGCAGGGTGAGTACGGGTTGCGCGCCGACGACCGTGTGCTGCAGAAGACGCCCTCCAGCTTCGACGTGAGCGTCTGGGAGTTCTTCTGGGCGCTGTGCGAGGGCGCCGCCGTGGTGCTCGCCAAGCCCGACGGGCACCATGACCCCGTCTACCTGGCCGGGCTGATCGGCGAGCAGCGGGTCACGACGATGCACTTCGTGCCTTCAATGCTCGAAGCCTTCCTGAGCGCCGGCGAGGTCACCACCGACCTGTCATGGGCGGCGAGCCTGCGGCGGGTGTTCAGCAGCGGCGAGGCCCTGCCCGGCGCCGCCGCCGCGCGCTGGCACGCGCTCACCGGAGTGCCGCTGCACAACCTGTACGGCCCGACCGAGGCGGCCGTCGACGTGACCTACCACCCCTACGACGGATCGATCGGCGCCACCGTGCCCATCGGCCGCCCGGTGTGGAACACCGGGCTGCGGGTGCTGGACTCCTGCCTGCGCGCGGTACCGGCCGGCGTGCCCGGCGAGCTGTACCTGACCGGCGTCCAGCTCGCCCGGGGATACCACGCCCGCCCCGGCCTGACCGCCGAGCGGTTCGTGGCCGACCCCTGCGGCGCGGCCGGCGGCCGCATGTACCGCACCGGAGACCTGGTGCGCCGCCGCGAGGACGGCGTCGTCGAGTACCTCGGCCGCACCGACCGGCAGGTGAAGCTCCGGGGCAACCGCATCGAACTGGGCGAGGTCGAGGCCGCTCTCACCGCCCTGCCCGCCGTGGCCCGGGCGGCGGTGACCGTTCGCGGATCCACCCTGGTCGCCTACATCGTCCCGGCGAAGCCCCCCGGCCCGGCCGGAGACGGCGCCGTTCCGGCCGGGAACGGAAAGCACGGGTCGGACGCGGTGAGGGGCGGCGCCGCTGTGGAGGCGGGCGGGGAGCGTGGTCGGGATACGGCCGGAGACGGCGCCGCCGTGGTGGGAGGGGGGGAGGGCGGGGTCGACGTGGCCGCGCTGGGCGCCGCCCTGGCCGGGACGCTGCCCGCGTCCATGCTGCCCGGGGCGTACGTCGAGCTGGACGCCCTGCCGCTGACCCCCAGCGGCAAGCTCGACCGTGACGCCCTGCCCGCCCCGCGGGCGGTACGCGCGACGGCGCGCGCCCCGCGGGACGAGCGCGAGCGCGTCCTCACCGAGATCTTCGCGGCCGTGCTGAAGCTCGGCGAGGCCGGCGTCGACGACGACTTCTTCATGCTCGGCGGCGACAGCATCAGCTCGATCGGCGTCTCCAGCCGCGCCCGCCGGGCGGGCCTGACCCTGAGTCCCCGCGACGTCTTCGAACACCGCACCCCCGCCGCCCTGGCCGCCGCCCTCGGCGCCGCGACCTCCGGCGCCGCGACCTCCGGCGCCGCGACCTCCGGCGCCGCGACCTAAGTGGTGAAGAGCGGGGTGATGGGAGTGGGGGAGATCTGGTTCGTGTA
>NZ_JBSGDZ010000051.1:0-35196 GCF_053602655.1 Sphaerisporangium sp. NPDC004334 | reverse complement strand
GATTTATAATGTTACCCCCACCACCGATATATTCACGTTCACTTTCACTCTCTTTCCCTACCCCTGCCTCTTCCGATCTCGCCGCACGCCCGGCCGGCGGAGCGGGCGGCGGGCCGTGCGGCGGCGCGGAGCGCCGTCGCCTTGATCACCTATGAGCGCAACTCGGCAACGTACAACTGTCCTGTGCGACCGACAGTGATCGTTTACGCCTGGGTCTGGGTCTTCTGCTTGAGGCGTTCGTAGGGGGTCTGGCCGCCGAGGCCGCCGTGGGGTCGATGGTAGTTGTAGTAGCCCTCCCATTCGCGGAGCTTGTCGTTGAACACCTCGGCGTCGTCGATGACCACGCCCTCCAGCATCCGGTAGAACTCCTCGGCATCGATACGGTGCGAGCGCTCCACCTTGCCGTTCAGCCGCGGGGTGCGGGATTTGATGTAGGTGTGGGCGATGCCCTTGTCCAGCACGTGCCAGTGGAACGCCGACTGGAACTCCGCCCCGTTCTCGGTCTGGATGACCTGCACCTGGAAGGGCAGGCGCTGCAGCACGTAGTCGACGAACTGGATCGCGGTCTTCTGATTGAGCTGGGGGTAGATGCGCAGCACCCGTAGCCGGGTGCAGTCGTCGATCGCGGTGAACTGGTAGTACTTGTTACGGCCGCCCTTGCGGCCGGTGAAGCCGGCCTTCGGCTCGATGAACTTCACGTCGATCTGCACCCGGTGGCCGGGCAGCTGTTTCTTATACCGCTTCCACCGCTTGTCCTGCCGCTTGTAACGCTGCGAGGCCGGCGGCCCATGTCCAGACGCTTGAGATCCGCCACACCCCGAGCGGCTGATGGTGACGTCGTGGTACCGCGCCAGGCACAACACGATCTTCTCCGGGCCGAAGTGGTAGTTCTGTCGCAGATAGATGATCTTCTGCACGACCTCGGCGTGGGCGGCGTTCGGCCTGGTGGGGGCCGCTTGGACCGGGTCCGCAGGCCCTCGATGCCCTCGGCCTGGTCTCCACCGATCCCCGCTTCGCGGCCATTAGCGGACCCGCACCACAGGGCCGCCAAGGCCCGAGGAGCGGAAGCCGCGCGGCAGGCTTTTACTGATTAGCCGAAATGATGCAAGAAATACGGATGATATGCCGGTTTATCCCGTGCTGCATTTGGGCCAGAAGTGGAGTTCGGGGTCGTCGAGCGCATCCACGATATCCTCCCCGCGGAGGAGTCGAGCTGCTTCTCGATGCTTACGGTACCGGAGCATTGCATAAAGGACGTCGGCGAAGGGTTGATCGCGCAATGAGGCGGCAATCTCGTTCGCCTCTTCGGCGCCGTGTGCTGTATTTAGTAGCTGTACACGATTGCGGAGCAAGCTTCTCGTCTGAACGAAGGCATGGCTTCGGCCACGTTTTAAGTCCTCACGGTTAAGGCCGAAGGTATCGATCGTCGCCCGACCCTTTGCAGTCAGGTCGTCGTAGTGTCCCTCCCTCAGCATGAGACGCAGATGATCAAAGGGATCTTCGGTGCAAGGATCTATGAGGAGAGGCAGTCTCCTCCTGTCCCGGGGGAAAAGTTCCCTCTTGTGATTACTGTTGCAATGGCTGCAGGCCAGGTAGTGATTTTGCCAGTCGAAGGCCCGCAGCGGTGCCTCTGCCAGCGGTTCGAAGTGGTCGATCGATGTGCCGAGACTGTCTCCGCAGTACATGCAACGTTTGATTCCCGGGGCCATTTCGGCAAGATGCATAGTAATTTGGGTCCGAGTGCCGTCAGCGTTCTTCCACGCGGTACGGGCCGCCCGGCCGTCAGCTTGATTTTGACGAAGGGTATTGGTTCGTCTTACCAGCCGCCGAGTGAGCGTGGGCGGAAGGTCAACCCGGTAGATCCGGATCACGTCAGGCAATCCTCGCGGCCACTTCGTCCACTCGAGCCATAAGGGAGCTGGTGAGGGTCTCCTCCAGCCGGTCGAACTCTTCCAGCTCTCCGGCGCTGGCCTTCCCCCGGAGTACCTTGCGTTCGAGTTCCGTCAGGCGGCGCCGCAGGTCTTCGGCGCGGCTGGAGTAAGGCGAATCCAAGCCGAAGAGGTCGGTGAGTAGAGCGTCGTCGCCGCTGCCGTAGACCACGCGTTCGTAGAGATCTTTCTCGACGACCCGCGGCGGGACCTCCTCATCGAGGCCAGGCAGCCGAATCAGCCCTCCGAGATCGGCGCTCTGGCAAATGTATGGACTGTGAGATGTCACGATAAATTGAATGTTTGGGAAGTGTTCTTTAAGCCATCCGCCAATCTTCTTCTGCCAACTAACATGAAGATGGACATCGATCTCATCGATCAGTACGACTCCGGGGAACATTACACGCGGTTTGCCTCCCGGGCGGAAAGTTATCCTCGAGCCGTACACCTGGTTCATCTGGCGAACGAGATCGAGAACGAGGGCGGTGACTGTTCGATATCCGTCGCTCAGCTCACGTAGCGAGATGACCTGACCGTCTCGCGTGGCCCATAGCCCGTCGCTGTCGACGTGGTCCACGTGAAAGCCGTCCGGTAGGAGTCCGTCATTGAGGAGCTCCTGGACGAAATCCAGGAGCTCCTCTGCTCCGGGACGCTCCTCAAGTCGCCGCAGGTGCAGTTCGATGAGCCAGCTGACGCTCTCTGATAGGGACGCGTCCTCGTTGAACAGGCTGATTAGACGGGAGACTGGTCCGGTGCTAGACATATGGCGCTGGGCTTCAGCAGAGCCGCCCACGAGGCGCCGGAACGGGCCATAACCCGTGAAGAACCATCCCTGCGGATTGTCCGCCCAGGGACCCCGGGAAGCTGCCTCACTGCGTCCCTGCAGAACAGGCTGCACACCGTATTGCCGAGTGTTCCCAATTTCATCACGAGACCAGGTCAATCGTGCGAACAGCGAATTTTTTGGACGTTTCGCACTGCCGCCAGAGAAAAAATCCACCTTTGGATCTAGCACAATTTTTACTTCTGATGTGCCGGCCAGGACGTCATGGGAGATCCAGCCACTAAAACTGGGCATGAGGCTGCGTGCGATGGACGGGCCCGCCATGGCCAGCGCGAGAGCGCGTAGTAACGAGGTCTTCCCGGACCCGTTACGTCCTGCTAGAACAGTCCATCCGGCATGCGAGCCGCCTGGGCGCGTCAGTCGCAGATGGACACTTCGCGGGCCAGAGAAGCCGCGCACACCGGAGATCTTAACTTCGGCGATGTGCATCCCATCCTCCTGTCCGTGATCGTACTTTAAGACTCAGATGGGTAGGAACCACCAGGTTCTCGCACCTTGATCGCTAGGACTCGTTCGAAAGTTTGTCGTCTGGCCAAGATGCTGTCTGTACCCCCTAGGCGCTATCAAGTACCAACACAGTCCGCCCGCTTCCTTCAACGTGCTGTTCCAGGCCGGCTGGAGACCGAGGCAGGCTGCGTGGCCAGCGGATGCAGAATAGCTCGGGAGCAAGCTTGAGATGCTCGGTACCGATGGAGTCTGCGTCCCGGGCGACCAGTAGTCCTCGGGCCAGCCAGGCTGCTAGATCAGGAGTGACCTCCAGCCAGGAACGGAGACTGGTCGAGGACTTGGGCTGTCCATGAAGCAATCCGAGGGCGCGCATGGTCCTGACTCCACGTTGAGCACTGACGTCTACGCTGAGTCGTGATCCCCAAATGCCCTGCATCCGGCGACGTAATTCAGGGGTGCGAATCTCGAGGGCTCCAGCGGCTAGGATGCGACCAGTCTCCGCCAGGAGGCTGGCGAAGAAGGGCTGGGTGGTCAACAGCGCCCCCAGGTGGAGAGGGCGGCTGTCGGCGAACTCTGCATGATATTGCTGAGCCCACTTGATCACGCCCATACTTTCTGGCGGGGGAGTGATCCACATTCGGGTGAGCGCCGTCATGGTCTGCTTCAGGACCCCAGGGGCGAGGCACGCGCCCGCAAGGGCCTCCTTAAGGGCGTTCCTGGCTTCGGTTGGGTTGCTGTGCTGGATGGACGCCGTGAGCGCGGCGTCCATCCAAGGCAGAGCGAGGTCCCGGTCTAGGAGGACTCGTGTGATCATGGAGTCACCTCCACGAAGGGAACAACGACCTCGTCGAGACTAAGCCCACCATGGCTAACTAGATCAGCATTTTTTCGATAACAGTGGCGGCCTGGAGCGAACATCAATGGAAGAGCTGTGATCGGATAGCCCGGCGGATCCCACTTGAGTCCCGGCAATGAGCTTGCATCACGCAGTTGACGATTCGCGTACTGGCGGACCCGTAGCCCTTTTGATGGAACGGCAATTCCCTCGGCGGGGATGGGATGGTCAAGTCCTTTACAGGCTACGCTCCCATGATCGGCGGTCAGCCAGACCCGGTGGCCGTGACGCCTGGCCCAGGCAAACGCAGCCGATAGCAGACCTGCCTGTGACCAGGTGGCTAAGGCGGAGAGCATCTGGTGATCGCCGTTGACGTCAGCACCGTGCATCAGATCATCGATAGCGTTGACGGCCACGCCAACCGCAGAGACATCAGGAAGACTCGGCCAGTCTCCCGAGTGACGTCCCGGTGTCTGCGCATAGTGCACTTGGTCTACAGGCACGCCGCGGCCGGTCCAGAACTCCTTCCAGCGACGGTCTTCTGGATCCGTTCGATCTATGGTCTGGGAGAACCTCACCGGAGGCGTGCCCGAGAAAATTGCTTGTCTTGAAACCGATGTAATAGTAGGCAGCATTGCAAGCGCCTGCTGCTCGGTGGTGACGCTAAGATTGAGCGTGTCGCGGAGATACCGCCAATGGGTGAGGCTCATCCCATCCAGTACCAGTAAGAGTGCCTTTTCGCCCCGACTCACCGCGATATGGTCGAGGTAGTGTGCGACCTTATCAACGGTTACCGGTCTAAGATATGACCGGCTCAGCTGGGCTCCATAGTGGGTCTGAAGCCAATCCAGCCAAGCCTTGTCGGCAGCCTGCCACCAGCCCAACGCCTTGGTTACCGCCGGTTCATCACCTCTGACTGGCGGAGCAGCCGCCAGCTCCAGTCGGACGTGGGCCCACCAATCTGCAAGCACGAACCACTGGTCCAGCTCGCTGTTCTCCAAGTCGGGAAGCGGCGGGGCGTCCTGCAGGAGGACCGCAGCGGCCGCGAGATGGTCGACGGTGGGCCTGGCTAGTCGCAGTGCCGCCGGAAGATCACTGCGATCAGTTACGGCCGGGGCCAGAAACCCTTGGTCGACGAGCGCGAGGAGCTCGCCAGCGGCTCGCTCCAGATCAGCATGAAGAGGATGAGCTGATCCGCTTTTACTCCATTCCAACCAGATTTCGTTCAGTCTGACGAGCGGATCGCTGAGCTCGAGCAGTACTCTTGCCGGCCCGCTCGCTATATAGGTGGCTAAGGTGCGCCGCAGCGATAAAGGGGCGCAGGGTAAAATCCGAACCACCGTAGCCAAGGCGGTATCGGGATGCGGCGGCCAGGCGCGACCGATCAGATGTTGTACGGCAGATGCCAGCCGGGTCTCATAAGGCCCTGGTCCGGCGAGTCGGGCGGCAACTTCTGCCGGAAGCTGATGGAGCTCTCCTCGGACGTCATCGGGCAGAACCGGATCTAGGCTCTGATAAGGAAGCTTGCTGAGATCCCAGGGCAAATCCCTTGATTCCTTGATCGTGGAAGCAGTTATGTGAAGCACCGCGGGGTGGGCGTCACTGGGGCGGTGCCGTAGATGCCGTTCGTAGATGCGGCGGACGTCCCACCGCGTGGAGGCCCGATGAAGTTCGCCCTGTCCCACGGGTAGATCGAGTCCGTGCGGGTCCAGATAGAGCAGGACCTCTCCCGGTGCGACATCCAGATCGCCCAGTAGCGTCGTCCAATGGGTCATGGCTCGACCCTGACCAGCAGAGCTGGACGAATACTGGGCACGGGCAAACCGTGACCGGTAGAGAGTTCTTGCAACGGCCGGTAAGCGTAGTCGCGCGCGGTGGTCGTCAGGTCGTCCAGCTGCCTCTGGTCAACGGGAGCCGTGCCGAGCAGGGAGAGCTCCTTATCTTCTGTGAGATACCGCCACAATCGTTCACCGCGCATTGGATCGACGCGGCCGCTGTCGTGGAGGAATACCACGGTGGCGCTGGTCATCGCAGTACGGGCATCGGCGGAAATACTAGAAACTAGCAGCCATCCGGACGCATCGCCTCTGATGATCGGAGCGGGCTCGTTGGGGGCAACCAACGGCAATTGAGTGAGCGGATCACGACGACCACCCATCTCCTTGACCGATGGAACAACCGATGCAGCAGCATTTAATGCGGTTGCGAGGAGTGCGGGTAGCTGGCTGGGCTGGGGTGGAGGCGGAGACACAGCGATCTCGGACAGCAGCGCCCGGCCGTCCGCAGAATCGAGCACCTCAGCGGTGGTGGCCTGTTGGAACTCCTCTGCCGCCGCATTCATCTGGTCCGGTGTGATGATGGCGGCAACGTAGAGATCGGCAACGTGATCTGCGGCGGTGTCCAGGACGTCGGCTCGAGCATCCACCCCTAGTTCAGCGAGGATACGGTCGAGTTTGGCGGATAGGACTTCCAGGACGCGCTCGTCCACGGTGTTGGCCAGCACCAGGTTGAAGGCTTTGACAGTTTTGGTTTGGCCTAGCCGGTCGACGCGGCCAACCCTCTGTTCGACCGCAGTCGGCGCCCAGCCGAGGTCCCAGTTCACTACCACATGGGCGAATTGAAGGTTCACTCCCTCGCCACCAGCATCTGTCGAGACTAGCACTTGCGCATCAGTGGCGAACCGGTGCTGGGCCACGGCTCGCTCCGCTAGCCCCATCGTGCCGTCAATGGTGACCGTAGTGATCCCTTGAGCGGTGAGCAGTTCGACGATCATGCGCTGGGTGGCTCGGAACTCGGTGAACACCAAGACCTTGACCGCTGGGTCCTTCTCACTGCGCTGTAAACGGCGCAATAGTTTGAGGAGGTACAGGGTCTTCGGGTCGGGTCCAGAAGACATAGTCGCCCGGGTGAGATTGAGTAGCTCGTCCAGGGCACTCAAGGTCATGATATCTGCGGGGAAGCTATCAACCATGGCTTCCGCGTCCTCGCCCGTGAGATCGAGCCACTGATCCTTTTCGACCTCACCCGCACGGCGGGCAATCGCTGTGGTGAGCGCCAGTCGACGGCGCTCCAACGCGGATAGAAGCGCTGCAGTGCTGGATGTGACCATGCGCTGGAACAGCAGCATAAGGAAGCCAACAGCGGTATTCCCTGACGCCCGAGCAGCGGTGTATCCGGTCCGCACGAAGTCCGTGACAGCTTCATAGAGTTCCCGATGCCGCGGATGCCCATCGAACGGCACGCTTTCCAACGTGGTAGTCCGCGGTCGGAACAGCTGCCGTCCGTCATGGTTTACGGCGGTTCGCTTGTCTGTCCTGGCGATGACTTCCGTGACCGTACCTGCGTTGATGGGACGCCCCTGGTCGAAAGCAGGGTCGAGCAACGCCAGGAACCGACGGAAGGGCTCGGATTTGCCGGAGTGCGGTGTAGCGGTGAGCAGGAGCAGATGCGGGGTTCGAACGGCTAGCCCCGACGCCAACCGATGCCGGGCGACATCCTCTCCGGAGCCCGCCACCCGGTGTGCCTCATCGATGACCACGAGATCCCATTCTGCGCCGACTACAGCGTTGTAGCGAGTCTCGTTGAACTGAGCAATCTGTTCTCGGGTCCAGCCCGCACGTCGTCGCAGCGGCTTGATCGCGTCGATACTCGTAACCACCTGATCGAAGGCGCGCCAGATATGAGGACTGGAGTCCACCGGGATTCCCTCGGGCCCGATCCGGACGAAGTCGATACCGAACTTGTCTTGCATTTCCGCCACCCACTGGAGCTGCACTCCCTTGGGCGCGACCACGAGCACCCGCCTGGCGCGCTTCCGGGCAATCAGTTCGGCCAGGATACTCCCCGCCGTGGTGGTCTTGCCCAAGCCGACCTGACAGCAGATCGCCAGCCGAACTGGGTCGAGCCGTAATGCGCGCGTGAGAATGGCTGTCTGGTGGGGAAACAGGCGAACTGGAACAGTTCCCGCGACGAGCGGTTCACCCGCGGCAGCCAGCGCCCGCACCCGTAACGCCGCTGCTCGCCAGCGTAGCTCCGCCACAGTCCAAAGTCGGGTCCCGATCGGTGCCAAGTCGGTAAGAGGAACTGTGTGGACCTGGCGGTCGTCCGGGGTGTAGATGTCGCCGGTGGCGGTTCCCCACAGTTCTTCTACCGCCAGGACCTGACAGGTCCTGGCGGCCGGCGTCCACCACGCCCAGTCTCCACTGACTGTGTTGATCTGCATCATGTCACCGTAGTGTTCTATACGGACCCTTTTCATCCTCTGATGGCGGCCTGCCGGTCCAGCATGATCGCAGGCCCGGCGTTCGGCTGACGACATAGAGAGACCCCTGGTAGACGGGTTGATCACCACAATCCATCCGTCACAACCAGGGGCCTCGGATGCTGTTCTATCGTGCTGCCGTCGATTTGTCGCGTACAACGCTGAACTACGTGGCCGGGCTGATCCGCGGGCACCGCAAGGCGATCGGGTCGATCTGGCGGCGGCTCAACGCGGGACAGCAGGTGTTGCTGGTGCTGGTCTACCTGCGCAAAGGAGAGACCTTCGAGCAGGTCAGGGCCGGTTTCGGGGTGTCGGCGGCGACCGCGTGGCGGTATGTGGAAGAGACCGTGATGCTGTTGTCGGCGCGCTCGCCCAAGCGCGGCCAGGCGCTGCGCAAGGCCAGGAGAGACGGGGTGCACTACCTGGTGCTGGACGGCACGCTGATCCACACCGACCGAGTGAGAGCCGATCGGCCCTACTTCTCCGGCAAGCACCGCGTGCACGGGATGAACGTCCAGGTCATCGCCACACCGGACGGGACGATCCTGTGGACCTCGGGTGCGCTGCCCGGCAAGGCCCATGACCTCACCGCCGCCCGGATCTGGGGCATCCTGCGCGCGTTGGAGAAGGCCGGCATCATCACCCTAGCCGACAAGGCGTATCAGGGGGCCGAGGGCCCGGTCGTCACTCCGTACAAGGGCATGAACAAGCCCGAGTCCCAAAAGCAGGCCAACCGCGCACACGCCCGCCTACGCGGACCCGGCGAACGCGCGAACGCCCAGCTCAAGAGCTGGCGGATCCTCCGGAAACTACGCTGCAGCCCCAGCAAGGCCGGCCACCTGTGCAAGGCCATCGCCGTCCTCCAAAATCACCGCGCCCCGCAGGCCGCACAAGGATGAAAAACGGTCACGGTTTGACTCATTCAAGGCGCTTGAGTGCATTGCGGTAATAGTGGAAGGACGCCGTAAGGTCAGGAAGACTATGAGCGGGAAGCCGCTTGCCAACCTTCACAATCCGGCCATAGTCACCGTCCCCCCAAGCTTTCTTGAATCCTGCAAGGATGGCCTCGCCCCGAAACCGGTCAAGGGGACCAGCCCCATTGACGTAGGTCTCAAATACTTTGAGCAGTTCGCGAGTGCGGAGCTGCTCTAGGTGGACGGCGTCGGACGGGTTGGGCACCATCCATCGGCCGCTCGCGTCGCTAATAAAGTTCTGTTCGAGCAAGTCCCGCAGCTCCGGCACGGCGTTCGGCGTTTCACCTGTCTCCAACTCCCGCACGAACGCCGGATGAATCTCGCTTACTCGCTGCGGCTTCCGTCTGAGCTGCTGGCGGAGCCAGGTGATCGCACTGGCCTCATCGGTGATGAATAGTGTCGCTGCCTCCAGTTCTTTGAAGGTCAGCCGGAACCGGTCATATTGGGCGGCCTGCATGGGCAGGAAGACCATCTCGTCACGGATAACCATCGTCTGCTCCACCCAGGAATAGAACTCAGAGGCAGACATCGGCACGTCCACACCGGCTGCCACGTAGTAGCCCACCATCCTGTCGTAGAGGCGATCAGAAAACCGTGCCCGGATTGGCAGCGCCTTGCCGCGCCGGCCATCCGTGACTGGGAGATGCTTCAGATGCTCGCGGAGAAATGCCTCGACTCCCTCGGCAGCTCCCGATGTGGATAGTACGATTCCAGCCATTTTGGTGTCCGGCTTATAGCACGAGATCATCAGGTCCCGCTTTACCGCATTGACGGCGGTGGCCTGACGGTAGCTGGAATGATTCTTGTCGAGCACCCGGGTATCGGCAATAACGAATCCGGCGTCTGTCAGCGCCTGCTGCACCACCGACCAAATCTCGTTACTTGAGTTGGAGAACTCCACGGTCATCCATCTGCCGGGCTTGAGCACTCGGGCGAACTCTCGGAACGCCCCTGCCATAAGTTCACCATAGGTGTCGATCTGCTTGTGGCGCTTCATGTCGACGATGGCCTCATCCTCGACATCTGTGAGCACCCGATGCCAGGACTCGACGACCTGGGCCAGGTCAGCGTACGGGATATTGGCTCCGAATGGCGGGTCCACGAAGACATAGTCAATTGAATCGTCGGGAAGGACATGGAGTCTGCCAGCGTCTCCCGTGGTGATCATCACAGAATCAGTGGGACGCTTAGCCGTAGACCAGAGCTTGACCAGATTCGCCCGCTTTCCCCGCTTCGGATCGGACCCTTCGAGGTTGTATCTGACCGAACATTCCGCTATCTGCGAAGGTATATAATAGACGCCTGTCATATGCTGGTTTACCTGAGATCCGCCAATCTTTCCAAAGGAGAATCCCTTGTAGCGATTCATCCAAGAAAGACCCCAGAATGCCTGCTCGATCCAGAAGCGGAGAGCTCGACTGATATCTGGGTCCAATTCCTCTTTGGCCCAGGCCCACAGGATAGACAAGGCGGCTAGGGAGCGGTCCGGGTACAGGTGGTGGACGTGCGTGAAGCCTTTAGGTGCAAGACGTGAACCGTGCACCATTTCGGCGATGGGTAGCGGATCCATGGGTATCCCGCCGACCGGCATCCGAGAGATCCGGTCAAGCACGGCTAGGTCGTCGCTATCCGGCTTCTTTGTGCCGGTTGCCCACACCCCTGCTTCCCGGTAACGGTAATGGATTTGAACTGGGCGGATTTCGATCCGCTCGATCACCTCGCCGGTCAATAGGCGGACAGGTACCTTTCGCCGGAGCATGGCAGGCGAGTTCTTGCCGCTTGTCTTCTTGGCCTGTGTAGCGGCATTAGGCTTCTCCTGTCGCTTTCCCTTACGAGTTTTGACTCCACAGTCGGGACACTCGAATTCCTCCGCCACATCCCCAGTCGAGGCATCGAATGCGACATCATAGAAGACGATAGGGCCGCCGCAGCTGAAGCAGGTGAAGACCTCAGACCAGATGGTGTAGTCAATGAGCGCGGATCTCCCGGACTCAGTCTTAGTGGCATACATCCATCCGTACTCCTGGTCAAATCGGTCTAGCAGGGCCGCACTCGCCTGGTCGAAGGCAGCGGCGTCGACGGGAAGGGTGAGCCCAGCGGCCAAGAAGGTAGCGCCGGGGGCAAGGTCGTTGAGCACGGCCCGGCGAGCTCCCCACGTCACCTTTCCGCCATGCTCCTTGGCTTGACGCTCGACCTCGCCACGCAGTTCGAGGTCCGGGTCGGCGCACATCTGCGCAGCTACGCCAGTCATCCCAGAGCCGGCGAAGCCATCGAGGACCACATCGCCGGGCTCCGTGTAATGAAGGAGTAACTGAACGATGATCTCGGGTGGCACCTTGGTCGGATAGGCGTGCGCCTTGTACTGCAGGGAGGTTTTTCGCCCGGTCACGTCCGCAAGGAACGGGCCAGGAAGCGTTCTCGGTTCTCGGTCAGGGGCAGTCGATGCGGCCTTGGCGAGCCATTTCTCGATGTAGGGGTTAGGGCAAGCCGTGTGCCATGGAGGAGTAGACATGGCGAGCAGGTCCTCGTCGGTGCCTGCCGGACGTCCCGCTCCGGTCGTGCTGTCCATCCTCGCGGCCAGATCCGCCCGAGCCGCCGCGTCTTCGGCGTGTCGGGAGAGGGGCGTCCCGAGATCGAGAGCCAGTGGCTCAGGAGAGGTCATCTCTACTCCTGGACGGGGACGATGCGGATGAGGGATCGGTCACTTGCTGAGTCGGCGATCTTAGCCAGCCATTGATTGAAGGCACCCGCGACATCGACAGGGGTCATCGCCGCCCCGGTGGGGAAGAGATCCGACCAAAGTCCATTCGCAGTAACTTCGATGACGTGGAACTGCTTGGCGAGATCGGAGATCGCCGCTACCAAGGCGCTAGATATCTCCCCGTAAGACATCCGGCCTGCGGTGAGCTTGGCGATTTCAGCCTGTTGCTCAGAGTTCAGTAGCCCAATCTGTTTGGTGGCAGACTCTTCGGCGACGAAGTCCCTGAGGATCGCGACCCACTGTCGCCACAAGGTCGGGGCATCTGCTTTTACCTTGGTAAGCCGTGCAGTGACGGTAGGACCAGAGGAAGGTGCTGGCCGGTAGTCGCACCCAGCGCAGACAAAGGATGAGTCGAACATCGCTCCAGTGAAGGTCTTACAAGTGACCAGCCTGGCAATCTCGGTGTCCAGCTCACCGAACCGACCACTGGGAAGCAGCGGGATCGTCTCCATCCGCCGCAGGTCCTGCCAGACGTCAGATCCAGTGAGCTCGGTCTTCCTGGCGTCCCCGGCGGCGTCCAACCGATCTGCGGTATGCCGGTCAATGGCGAACGCCTTGTACCGGGCCTTGAGCTCCTCTGCAGTGCGCCGTACCCTTCCAGCCGCCGTCTTGTCGACCTTGACGGCTCGGAGCATCTCGCGGAGCGCCTTCTTTCCGTTTTCTACATCTTCGGCGAAGGGATCACCTGATCCCAAGACCGCACCCGCGTTCTCCAGATATCGGAACTCATTGACCAGAGTGTCCGCGACCTCCTTGAGAGACTCGACCCGCGTTAGCTCGGTCTTCCCCTCCGCACTTTCGGTAAGTTTCGCCGACCCCGCGACGAAGCGCCCCATTTTTCCAGGAGTGTTGCGGACCCTCACGTCCGCCAGCAAGTCCGCCAGTGCGGTGAGCTTCTTGAGTCTTCCCACTGGGTCGTCGAAGATCTCTTCGCCCCAAAGCCGGGGCGTGCTTTGCACATAGGCCTTGGCCCGGATGGCCGCCGCGAACATCGTCTCGGCCTTGGTAACGAGTTCGGTGACGACCTCGCCGGCAAACGGCAGCGTGATCATTCCGGGGGCTACGCCGACCAATTGGGCGACCTGTCGGAGGATTGCGGTATCGGTTCCGGCCGGAGGGGTGACATAGGCGAGCTGGGCGAGGTCATCTCGGCTGAACTGGGCCAGGCTGCTCAAGTCTTGGGCGCCGATCTTCGCGCCGTGAGAGAAGCCGAGCTCAGCTCGGCCGAGATGGGCAAGCACAGCCGCGACGACCACTGCCCACTCACGTTCGAGTCGCCAAGGCCCCCACGTTTTTATCCCGTTGGGTCCGTCCGCGGAGACGAACAAAGTATCGGAGTTTACCGCCTTTCCCTCGGCTAGAGTCAGCGCCTCCATCATGTTCCGGGCGTACTTGCCTGCGTCGGTGGGCTGATTGTGTACGTCCAGCAGGTCGAGTGCGCTGAGCGCCATACGGCCGAGCCTGGTCTCCCGACCGGTCGCGACCATGGTCAACGCCGCGGAGATCGTCGCACCCAGGTTGGCATTGGTAACCGGGTCGGCGAACGTAGGGTATCCGGGGTATCGGGCGTGGAAATGCTCCGCGAGCACATGGGCGGCGACCGCGTCCACCTGAGACTTGATGTCGCGCAGCGATCCTGAGGTCTGCGGGAGCCACGTGCCGAATGGTCGCGTGACCCCCTTGTGAGTTACCTGCAGTTTGGTCTTGCTATGAACTTTAAGCCAGGCGATCATCTCCTGGAGATGCAAGTCGCCGCGGGACGTGAAGTGCTGCTTGTGCTGTGCAGTTGTCTCTGCGGCCTTAGCCTGCGCTGCTGCGTACCGCCGTAGTGCCCGTTCGAATTCGTCGTCATGGTCGACAAGCCGGAGGAGAACTTCGTCTGGCTTACGCTCGTCTGTAAACGTCGGCGGAGCGTAGGGTTGAAGGAAGTACACATAGAAGTCCCGTGGGGGCTGCGCAGTGGAGCGTTCGTTTGGCGCCCCCATAAAAAGGTAGCCCGACCGAGTGACTCGTTTCTCGGCCCAAGGCAGCTCATAATTCCAGATACGATATCCGCTGCGAAATGGGTCTGTCGAGACCTCCAGTAGTCGTTCGAGAGCCTTATAATAAGCCGTATCCAGGTCGGTCGGCTCAAGGGTGGTGCTGCGCTCCTCGATTTGCTGCTCGTAGTCGACGTCCTTTTTTAGGTCTAGGTATACCTGACCGTTTAGTCCGTTCACCGAAAGGAATTGCCCAGAAACGGCTCTGAGGATTTCGTCGACGAGGGTTTCGATGCTGGAGGATAGGAAGGACGGATCGAGTTCCGGGATGCCTGGAGGCAGCAGACAAAGATCGTCCCGGAGTTCGTCGTAAGTAAGGCCGATAGGAGCTTCGAGATCATCGGTGGTCAGCCGATGCACAGCGAGGGCATCGATTACCCGTAGCGCTGGGGTCACATCCGACTTCACCGCGAGCCCATGTTCCACCCGATCTCGGATCGTACGGGTGCGGTCCAGGACCATCTTTACAGCAGGGATGGTTTTATTCGCAGGATCCGACTCTAACTCGGAGCGATAGGTGTCAAAGCAGATTAGGCCTGGTTCCTCGTCCGGCACTGAGGAGTTGAGCCGATGTCGAATCTGCTCCGAGAGACTGGTCAACACCCGGCGCTTTTCGACAATGGCCAGATTCTCGAAGATGCGCAGATAAGCGGGATGTACAGGAAACATCTCGACATAACTGTCCAGGTCTCGGCCGAGTGATTCGAAAGCTTGTGAAAACTGAGCGAGGTGGCCGCGGATCCGAGCTTTCTGCTCCTCCGTCTTTCCCAGAATACGTCGTTGGACGACGAAGGCGACGTCTTCGCGACTGATCCGAAACTGTTGGTATCTCTCGCGGACCCGGCGAATTTCGTCCTGAGCCAGCGTGAACCGTGGGTTATCGAACAGGGTCTCTTGTACACCGGCGATGATCCTAAAACGCGAGTCTCGGCAGATCTCTCCGACCTCTCGCAGGAATCCGAGGTCCAAAATGAGCTCGGTGTCACGGCGGGTGCGGAGGTAATCGAGCAGCTCGTCGATGACCAACAAGAGCCCCTGGTCAGGATGGATAGCTTCGAAGGCAGCCATCATCTCGGTGAGGCCGATCTTGTTGTTAGTGACCTGATCAAGCGGTGGGAACGAGAACTCAACCCCATGAGCCGCGAGTCCACTGGTCAGCTCCTGGACTAAAATATCGCGCAAGCCCATTGAGACCGCACCAATCTCAACTCTGATCACCTTAAATTTGCCCGCGACAGAGGCGGCTGCGGCGGCGGTATCTGCATCGCTCAGCTCTGCGGCCAAATCCGCGTTCTCCGCGACCGCCGACAAGCAGCTCATGAGATGAGTCTTACCCGTGCCGTATGTGGCGATGAGAAGCAGACCTTTGTGATCCACATCAGGATTATCGAAACGCAGCTGAGGAAAGACGACTTTGGTAAGGTTATCGCGCATGCTCTTCGAGATGACGAAGGTCCGCACATCCTCGGCGGCCTGACTGGCTTCCCCGGCGGTCCGAAGTTGCTTGACGCTCTCAAGGGGCTCGAACTGGATCAGATCGCAGTAGCGCATCAAGGTACCCTTTCGAGGTCAAACGGAGCTTGGTCATCGAAGAAGGTCGAACGCGGATGAAGGATCAGGCAATCACTTAGCGGAGCCTGATAGTGATCGCGTCGCCCAACTGTGGAATAGCGGATTTCAGATTTGCTAATGTTCCCGGGCCAGACTGCGATGACTCCGTTCCCCGCCCTGACCAAGCGGCGTAATAAGCGCAGCGGGTTGAGGCCGAGTTCGGGTTCGAACAGTACATCTAGGTCGACCAGTACAGGATGACCGCTCAATTCTCCGATCACTTCAAGTTCGGTCGGTGGCTTGTCGAACGCGGTTAGGGCCCAGCCGACTGAGAGGGGGGACTCCTGCTGGAGCCTGGCCATAGATAGGGCAACGAAACCTGGTTCGGCTCCGGGGTCACTTGTTCTGGGTGGACCTACCAAGGCGAGCCGTCCGGGCGGGCGTCGAAGTTCAGTCCAGACATCGAGGCCGGTTTTGGGCCAAACCGAGACAGAGTGTCGCATGGGAGAGATAGCCTTCGGGACTGAGGCGCCACGAGACGGAAGGTGAGATGGATGAGGTGCCCTAACGTACCGGGACGACTCACATCCAGACCCACCTTTAATGCTGAGATGCAGTTCGAATCCGTAGGCGTGAGGCCAGGCTGCCCTGCTAGGCATGCACTGGTCACCCACAGCCTCCCTGGGTCCGGAACCCTTGTTCGGTTCACCCAGAGCTGGCGAACTGAGCAAAATATAGAGCCTAGAGCGAACAAAGCTGATATGGGACAGGTTCGTCCTTGATGATGACATGTCCGGATAGCATTGCTCTCCGCAATCGATTGGTAACGGTTAGTAATCAGCGCAGTTGATTGATGTGCATGAGAAGCGAAATGGGTGCCATGGCAGTGGAAGGTGTCGCGACAAAGATGCAGCACCCCGCCGCATCGATGTCAGTCTGTTATACGAGGCGCAGCAACTTGGCATCATGGGGGCGATCTCTTCGGTGCCGATGCGGCGCACGTCGCCGAAGCTGCACATCTAGGTCGGCAGGGCGCCCGGTAGCCGGCCTGGGGGTGGGGTCCAGCCCGTGATTGTCCAGCAGCGCGCATCGAGGGGCGGAAGCGACGAAAAGGATGCCGCATCAAGCTGGCTACATGGCTGAAGGCGGCATCTAGTGGCGTTCAGATGCGGGGCGCTGAAGTCGCACTTCAGCCGATCGGCTGCCCGACTCCGGTCAAGGGCCGCTGCGTCAAGGGCCACGATGATGGCGCGACTCTCCTTGCCTTGGCAGAGACTTGCATGCAGAGATGGACACGCGCCGCTCGATTCTAAAGAATCGCATTATGGATTAGAAGGGATCTTCGATCAAGCTTCGGCCTTGGGGGAGGTCGAGGGTCAACGGTATCAGCGTGCTATTGAGGCGGTCATGGAAGGAGTGGCCACTGACCCGATTCCTCTGGGGCCCGAGGTACTGCCGCCACCGTGAAGGATGCCTCGGCATCCCAGCGAGCGTCCATACTCTGCCGATCCCTCGTTCGAGGAGGAGGCTGCCTACAAAGCCCACTTGTCTATTGAGGACATGCCTAAGTGCTCCGTTAACTCCACCCATGCCCCACGCCAGCAGGACTTCATCGCTCTCTGCAATTGCCTTTCTAAGCGCATCGCGCGACGCAACAACTACCTCCTCCGACACCGTGATCTTGTTTAACGATGGAAGATCCTTAGACGGAACGAGGAGGAGGTTAGCGAGACATAGGCGATGGCAACCGGTCACCGGCAGGGCTGCTGAAACGTTCTGGTAGGAGATCGTCTCCTCGGAAGGCCGCAAGGGAGGATTAAGAAGGATCGCGCTGAGTACCGGGAATTTCTTAGCGACTTGCGTGTCCAGTTCTCCCCCTAGAGCGTCATGGTCATGGCCGGAACACCAGTTGGACCACATTAGCGGTGAAGATTCATAATTCATGTGTCGGCTTAGTAGCGCGTGGGCGTCGCTGGTCGTGACCGGCCGGAGAGCCGCAGCGCGGCCAGCGATCGCCCGGCGCGCGGCAGGCCGCCGCAGGTGGGCTGCCCTGATAGGTGTACAGATAGGTTACTTTTGATCTTGGTTGGGTTCTGTCCATCTCGCATGATGCCGGACATAGCGACTTCGCTGATGTTGTATACCTGTCAGTGATGCCGGTTGTACAGAGATACGCATGAACGATCGTCGCGTCTCAATCGAGAAGCTCCGGTCGGCGGCTTGAGAGCGCACTGCGAGCCGTAACGAACCGCTCGTGGAACTCCTTGGCCAACTCCTCGCGGCGATACCGGTGACGAAGGACGCGGTCAAGATCTCCTGCCCGATTGACCAGGCTGGTGAGGGACTTGCGTTCGATGTCGAAGGAGGCGAAGCCCTGTTCGACGGCGTCGTCGAGGTTGCCTCTTCGGGCGTGGATGATGGCGAGGTCGATGTGGGCGTCAGCTACCCGTGTGGGGGCGTTGCTGGTGCCGTCGGGGTGGGTGTGGATCTGGATGGTTTCGAGGGCGTGTTCTTCGGCGCGGTCGTTGTCTTCGAGCCAGGTGTAGGCGGTGGCGGCGTAGAAGACCCATTTGGCGTGGTCGAAGACGAAGTGGTGGTCGGGGTTGGTGGGGATGGGCAGTTTGGCGAGGGTGTCGGCTCCTCGGGTGAGGGCTTTGTCGGCTTCGCGGCGGTCGCCGATGCAGGCCAGGCCGCGGGCTTCTTGCAAGGTGAGTTGGACCATGGCGCTGGTGTGGCCGGCGACGGCTTGGCCCATGCGGGCGGCAACGGATGCCGCAGATCTGGCACTCATAGTCGTGCAGGAGTTTGACCTGCTCTGCGAGCGCAGAGTCACGGATGGCGCGGTTGATCGTGACTCTGCGGCGACTTGGTGTTGGTGTCCCATCGGAGAGAAGTGCGGCCTCGTCCGGGGCTGACATGATGGCATTGGGTGCAGGGGTAAGCACGGTGGCAGCGAGTAAGTCCTCGTGGTCGACCTCGCGGAAGTATTTGTCAAGGAGTCGTAGGACGATCTGAGCGCGGACGGTCGGTTCGTCGGTCACGAGCTCGTGTACCCACGGGCGTAAACCGCTGAGCGGCTGGTTCTGCTGCATCCAGCGCTGGGCCGCGCTGCCTCTGGCCCTTGGCACGTCGTCATGGCCAGGGAAATCCCAGAGCCCGTGGTGATACAGGCGGAGTACGGGGAATTCGGCATGTAGGCCGTCGCCGGGATGGCCGAATTCCCTCAAGAGGGATTCGAGGGCGGGAGAGGCATCTGTCCACGGCGCCAGGCGATCCTCGCCTCGGGCTGCTCTGCCAAGGGCCCAGAGAAGGGTCAATGGCTGGTGCCGCTTCCGCGCGCCGGGCGTAGCCGATGCGGCGGTTTTGAGTGTGAGGATCTTCTGGAGCAGGTTCCCCGGGGAGTGCCCGTCGATGACGTCGCTTGGCCGGGTGACCTCGAAGCCGAGGTCGCTCAGTGTGCGTGCGACGGTGGCGTTGCCGCCGGAGAAGTCGTCGGCTCGTAGCGGTCGGCCGTCTACGCCGCGATGTGCTACGCCGGCGATGGCCTTCGAGTCGTACCGCTTCCCGTCGTGTAGGAGGAAGTAGTCGCGTGCCGGGCCGTATCCGTAGGCCTTGAGAAAGGCACCTCTTCCCAGCTTGTCGTACTCCTCGATGGCGGACAGAACCATCTCACGACGGAGCTCGGAAAGTGCCATAAGGGAATGATAGGAGTAGCTATTGGCGTAAATGCTGAACCTGATGGCCATGGTGGCGCGTTAGTGGGGATTTGTCTGCAATTGGCCGATATGGGCTGGAGTACATCACAGTGGTCGGTGGCCACTTGTGCAGTCGGGCACACCGCACCCACACCTCCTGCAAGCCATATGCCGCGGGCATCGCACGGTCCTTGGCGAGGACCACTGACCGAGGGTGTGGAGTGGCTCAGCGTGATAGAACGCTCGGTGTGGAGGAGCGGCGGGAACGGTTGCGGGGGTTGGGGGAGCTGTTTCGGCGGCTGCGTCGGGAAGCTGGGCTGACGGGGAAGGAGTTGGCGCAGCGGGCGCAGGTGGGGCAGCCGACGATCTCGCGGATTGAGACGGGGCAGCTTCTGCCTACGCCGGAGACTGTTAAGCGGGTTTCGGCTGCTTTGGGGCTGGGGGAGAGGGACCGCGGCGAGCTTGATGCGCTGCTGGCGCGGTTGCGGGATGAGGTGTCGCGGCTGCGGGGTGGGCTGGCCGGCCGGGAGGCGGCGAATGCTGCCCGGGTTCGTTCGGCTCAGTGGATCGCGGTGTTCTCCTCGGCGATGATCCCGGCGTTGTTGCAGACGGCCGAGTATGCGCGGTTGGCGTTGGCGGTCGGCCGGGATGTGGATGAGGAGGATGCGGCTAAGGCGGCGGCCGTGCGGGTTGAGGCGCAGGCGGTGCTCTTTGAGGAGAGCCGGAAGTTCGCGTTCGTGCTGACGGAGGGGGCGGTGCGGACCTGGCCGGGGTCCCCGTCGTTGATGCTGGCGCAGCTTGATCGGTTGGTGCAGGTGTCGACGTTGCCGCATGTTCGGCTGGGTGTGGTGCCTTGGAGGACTGAAGCGCCGGCCTTTCCGTTGCATGGCTTCACGCTCGTCGATGGAGCCGTGAGCGTGGTGGAGAGTCTGACGGGTGATCTCACGTTGACCGAGCCGGGTGAGATTGCCATGCATGAGGACGCTTTCGAGGCATTCGCGACTGCGGCCGTGTATGGCGATGACCTGCGGGACTTTCTGGGTGAAATCGGGGCGGACTTCCGGAAGTTGGCAGCCCAGCTAGAGAAGTGACGCATTTATGCGTCGAATTCCTTGATGATGACCAAGTGCAGGTCATACGCTCGTGACGTGGGTGTATAGCCCTCTAGACGTTGGAGCGTATCCATGAGCGCATGGCGCATGTCCCGGTCCTTCCTCGGCACTTCCCCTTCGGTCAGGGAAGCCCGCCGATTTGTCACGACCTTCCTCGCGGGCTGGCCGATCGTGGAGTCGGCAGAACTCATCGTCAGCGAGCTGGCCGCCAACGCCGTCCGTCACACCGCCAGCGGCAGGTTCGGCGGGCAGTTTCAGGTGATGATTCACGCCCAGCGCGACCGGGTCTGGCTGGGCGTCGTTGACGCTGGCGCCGCGCACGGCCCCAGCGTCTTCTCCCCGGAGGACGATGAGGAGGGCGGCCGGGGCTTGATGTCGTCGGCGCCCTGGCCGACACCTACGGCATCCGCGGCGACGAACGAGGTCGCACTGTATGGGCGCTGCTGCTGGTCAATGCGGGCAAGAACGCCCCGGCCGCACCTGTGCCGGGCTCCGAGGCATCACGTGCTTGATCGGCTGCCCTCCCGGTGTGAACGTGGTCCTTGTCACGTGCGGCTCGCTGACCGGGGTCTACGGTGAGTCCGCGCGGCGTGCCCAATCGCAGGTGGAACATAAGGGCGGTAAGCCTTCAAAGTGGTGAACAGCTCAAACGCGTACTGTCTAGGGGAATAGACGACAAAGCGTCTAGGGGCCTAGACTCGGTGGAGCATCACCGAGAGGAACCGGCCGTGCCATCCAGCGAGCTTGAGCGTATCGCCGCGATCGAGGACCCGTACGTCCTGCTGCGCGCGGCCACCGAGCGGCTCAACGCCGCCCAGCAAGAGGTGACTGAGTTGGCTCGGCTGCGCCGCCGGGTGATCCAGGATTTGCACGCCCAAGGCATGTCCTACGCCCAGATCGCCGAGGCCGCCGGCCTCACCCGGGGCCGGATTCACCAGATCCGGCACACCGGGCCGGCGCCGGAAGGGGCGTTCTTCGGTACGGGCGCAGTGACGGTGGTGACTCCGCTTCGGCTTGATCCCGCGACCGGGCGATCGGTGGTGGCGTTGGACGACATGCGGGCAGGGAGCCGGCTGGAGAATCTTGCCCGCGGCTATGGGCTCAGCGTGGGCTCCGACAACGTCTCGGTGGACGGTGACATCGACCTGAACCGTCCTGGCCTGGTGGTCATCTGCGGGCCGCGCATGTCCGCGGCGGTACGCGAGTGCTACGACAAGGATCCGGTGATCCGGTGGGACCGCGATGACAAGGGCTGGCTGCTGCGCGACACCCGCACCGGGACCGTGTACCGCTCGGGCACGCAGACCGAGCCGCCTCGTCCAACGGACTCGGCGTATTTGGGACGCCTGCCTCGGCCGGACGGTAACGGCAGTCTTCTGACCATCGCGGGAATCCATCCCAATGGGTCGCTCGGGGTGATCCACCTGCTGGCTAGCGAGACCGCGACACTGTGGGGGCAGGTGGGGGATCAGCGGTTCTCCACGGTGGTGGGGGTGGAGTACGACCCTGACAGCGGGGAGCCCGTGAAGGCTGAGCTGGTCAGTCCGCTGTACCGCCACGACGAGGACTAGGGACTACGCGACGTGCGTCTGACCTTCGCCACCGAGGCCGCCTATCCCGGCCGCTTGAACGAAGACTTCATCGCTGCCACATCGGATGCGGTCGTGTTGTTGGATGGCGCTGGAACGCCGCCGGGTGTGGAGTGCGGCTGTCATCACGGCGTGGCCTGGTACTCCCACACGCTCGGCTCCACGCTCGTCGCGTCGGTGACCCAAAGCGCCGGCACACTGGGCGAGATCCTGGCCGATGGGATCAAGACCGTGGCCGGTCTGCACGCGTCCAGCTGCGATCTGACCCATGCCGGTTCGCCTTCGGCCACCGTGGTGATGCTTCGCCGGACCGGCGAGATGCTGGAGTGGCTGGTGCTGGCCGACTCTGTCCTCGTCTTAGACGTTGCCGGGTCGCCCGAGCCGGTGGTCGTCTGTGACGATCGGGAAGCGCAGGTCGGTGCGCGCTATCGAACCCTCATGGACTCACTGCCCGGCGGCAGCCCGGAACATCAGCGGGCGCATGCCCAGTACGTCGAGGCGATGCGTCGGCACCGTAATCGCGACGACGGTTTCTGGGTCGCCTCGGTGGACCCTTCGGCCGGAGATCAGGCACAGAGCGGCGCCATGCCTGTTGGCGAGGTTCGCGCGGCTGCTGTGCTGAGCGATGGCGCTTCTCGGTTGGTCGACCGGTTCGAGTTGGCCACCTGGCGGCAGCTGCTGGATCTGCTCGACTTCTCCGGTCCTGGCGAGTTGATCGGCCGCGTGCGGCAGGCTGAGCGTTCTGATTTGGAGGGGCGTCGCTGGCCTCGCGGCAAGACGTTTGATGACGCTACGGCCGCATATGTCACAACTCTCGACGACGCTCAGTAAGCGACACGCCACTCTTCGCGTCCATCCCCCTAGACAACCGGGCTTCGCGCTGCCTATCTTCTTTTGCATAGCCCCCTAAACAGTTCGTCTCAGCGGCCTCGCTGTAGCTGTCTAGGGGGATCGACAGGAGATGAAGCGATGGGTATCCGAGGTGCCATCCCGATCCGGTTCGAGGATGTGTTCCCCCACGGCTGCTTCATGGTTGGTGAGGTCGACCAGGTCAAGGACTTCGAGGCCTCTACCGCCACCAAGCCGGTCTACGCCCGTGACAAGACCACGGGCGAGTTCGTCTGGCAGGTCACCGTGATCGACTGCGACCCCGATGCGCGTGAGAAGACGGTCAAGGTCAAGATCACCTCGCCGGTTCAGCCGGTGCCTCCGGCGCCGATGCCGGGGTTGCCGTTCATTCCGGTGGAGTTCGGCCAGCTCGCCGTCACGCCGTATGTCAACCGCAACGGCCGGCTCACCTACTCGGTCAAGGCGCGTGAGATGCGCGCTCCACGCAACGTCAGCTCGACTCCCGCGGCTTCGGCTGCGGTCAAGCACGCCAGCGTCTCTGGAAAGGAAGCCGCCTGATGGCTCGCCGCAGGACTGCCCGCATCAGCACGATCACGCTCAACACCGGCAGCGGTGCTCAAGCGATCAACCACCCGTACCCCGCCCGCACTCCGGTCCTGGCCCTCGACTTCGGCGCCCTGTCGGTCCTAGTCACCACCTCCACCGGCGACGAGGTCACCGCCACCGACCTGGAGTTCGCCCGCCAGCTCGCCCACCAGGCCCACCAGTTCGCCACCTCGGTGGAGCGCTGCTACCACGGCCTGCCCAACGGACGCGGGGTGGCTGCGTGAGAGACGACCAGCACCAGCCCTACACCCACCTGCGAGCCGCGATCGACGACGGGATCACCTGCCTGGACGTCTCCTTCTACACCCCCGACCTGGCCGTCTCCAAGTTCTGCATCGACCAGGAGCGGGCTTGCCTGGACATCTCCAGCGCCGATGGCCAGGTGAGCATCTCCAGCACCGGCGGCGGCCCTGTCACCCGAGCCGACATCGCGCTAGCCCGCGAGCTCGCCCACGCGGCAGAGCGCTACCTCTCGGAGTGCGAGCGCCTGTATGCCAAGCGCCACCTGCCCCCGGCCGCCCGAGTCGAGGCCTGACATGTGGTGGGGCCGCTGGAACTGGTACTTCCGGCGGCCCCTGGTCTCCCTGGACACAACATCAAGAGAGGGCTCAAGCCTAATGTTCAAGAAGCTCCCCGGCGATGAGACGGCACGCCTGGTACCCACCACGCCGGACACCGCCGTCGTCTTCCGCCCGGCCGTCGTCCAGACCCCGGCCATCCTGACCGTCGCCATCGCCGTCTGGCGCATGCTCACCGGCCTGATCGGCCTGGCCTGGCGGCACCCGATCGCGCTCACCATCACCGCCGGCCTCGGCGTCATCTGGACCCGATACGGCTACCTGCACGTCCTCGCGCTCGCGGGCCTGGCCGTCGCGGCTGGCACCTCGTGGGCGCTGATCGACCGGACCTCGTTCCTGCGCCTGATGGGCTGGCCCCTGCTGGCCTGGTGGCGGCTGGTCTCGGTCTACCGGCGTCACTGGCAGCCGGTAATGATCGTCTCCGGGCTCGGACGGTATCTGCGGGGGCGCGACTGCCTTCCTCGGCTGCTCGCCGTCACCTGCACGCCGTGGGCGGATCTGGTCACGGTGCAGATGCTGTCGGGGCAGGCCGTCACCGACTGGACCGACCGCACCGAGCATCTCGCTCACGGCTTCGGCGCCACCTCCTGCCGGATCACCGTCCAACGCTCCGGCAGACTCCTGCTCACCTTCCCGCGCAGCGACCCACTCACCGTCCCGCTCCCGGCCCTCCCCATACCCGAGACAGCCTCGACAGGGCCGGTACAGGTCGGCATCCAGGAGAACGGCCACCCGTGGCTGCTCAAGCTCCACGGCACCCATGTCCTGGTCGCCGGAGCCACCGGCGCAGGGAAGGGCTCGGTGATCTGGTCGGTGATCCGTGGACTGCTGCCCGCCGTCCGCGCCGGGCTGGTGCAGGTCTGGGCGCTGGACCCCAAGCTCATGGAGCTGTCCTACGGCCGCGCCATCTTCGGCTACCGCTACGCCGCCGACCCCCAAGCGTGCGCTGATCTGCTGGATGCGGCGGTCAAGGTCATGCAGGAGAGGGCAGGCCGGTTCGCCGGCGTCCAGCGCAACCACACCCCCACCGTCGAAGACCCGTTCGTCCTAGTGGTCGTCGACGAGGTCGCCTTCCTGACCGCCTACCAACCCGACAAGCACCTTCGCCAGCGCATCACCGCTGCCCTCGCCACCTTGACGACCCAAGGTCGAACGGTCGGCGTCGGCGTGCTGGCCGCGCTACAGGACCCCCGCAAGGAGGTCATGAACATCCGCAACCTGTTCCCCGACAAGATCGCCCTGCGGCTCGACGAATCCGAGCAGGTGGACATGGTCCTCGGCGACGGAGCCCGAGACCGGGGAGCACTCGCCGACCTCATCTCACCCCGCCCCGAGGCCGGGGCCGGCAGCGGATACGTCCGCCTGGAGACCAGCCCCGACCCGGTACGCGTTCGCGCCGCGTACGTCTCCGACGCTGACATCCGCACGATGGCGGCCGAGTTCGCCCCGGTGGGTGAGGCCGTATGACGCTGACTCACTTCCTCGACGGCCTGCGTTGCGAGGTGTGCCGCTGTCTCAACGTCCTGTGGCTGGACCCGGCATGCGGGCTGGTGGAGTGCCAGGAGTGCGGACAGACCGCCGTGACGCTTCCGGCCGAGGACGGCGGTGATGCCCTGTGACCAACGCCAACGACCGGTCGCTGCCTCGGGCGGTGCGGATGGCCATGCCGCTGGCGCGGGATGTGGTCGAGCAGATCGCCAAGCAGTACGGCGTGTGCATCCGTCCCGTCGCGCTCCAACGGCTGGACCTCGCGACCGGCAAGTCCGAGATCATCGATGTTCCGTGCGGGGCGACGCTGGAGTCCAAGTGCCCCTCCTGCGCGAAGCGCAACAGGCAGCTTCGGATGGCGCAGTGCCGGGAGGGCTGGCACCTGGAGGCCGAACCGATCGTCACCCCAGATGAGGCGGACGACTATCAGCGCTGCCTAGTTGAGGTACGGGCTGACGCCCAGGTATGGCGGGATCAGGCCGAAGCCGCGGGGCGGTCCACCGAGGAGTTGGATGCGGCGATCGCCGAGTTGGACGAGGAGATCAACAACGCCGGGATGCGCGGCAACGTCCTCGGTCGGACGGCGGGCAAGCGGTGCCGGTCGACCAAGCGGCGCCAGGATGCCCCGGATCTGCCCAGGCGCAAGATGAGCGCCTCGACCCTCGGCCGGGTGTTCCACGCGCCAGACGGCAAGATCTTCCGGCCATCGATGTTTCTTACCCTCACCCTGCCGTCGTACGGGCGGATCAAGGACAGCGTCCCGATCGACCCGAGCACCTATGACTACGTCCGAGCTGCGCGGGATGCGCTGCACTTCTCCAAGCTGGTGGACCGGTTCGTGCAGAACTTGCGCCGTGTGGCCGGCTTCGACGTGCAGTACTTCGCCGCCGTCGAATCACAGAAGCGGCTCGCCCCGCATCTGCATATGGCCGTCCGTGGGACGCTGCCGCGTGCGGAGATCAAGCAGATCGCCGCGGCGACCTACCACCAGGTCTGGTGGCCGGCGATCGACGAGGTGAAGTACCAGGGCGATCACCTACCGGTCTGGTCCGACGGCGTCGGTTACCTCGATCCGGCGACCGGTGAGCTCCTACCGACTTGGGACGAAGCCCTCGACCGGCTCGACGCCGATGAGGAGGCCGACCCGCTGCATGTGGTCCGATTCGGCACCCAAGTTGACGTGCAAGGCGTGCTCGCCGGGACCAAGGACGCCGACCAGTGCATTCGCTACCTGTCCAAGTACCTCACCAAGTCCATCGGCGACACCCTCGACGCCGACAACCAGGCTCAGCGGCTCCACGCCGAACGGCTGGCCGACGCGCTGCGGTTCGAGCCGTGCTCGCCGACCTGCCCCAACTGGTTGCGGTACGGGGTGCAGCCCAAGAGTGCGAAGGCGGGCATGGCCCCGGGCCGGTGCCGGGGCAAGGCGCACAAGCCCGAACACCTCGGCTACGCGGGCCGCCGCGTGCTGGTCTCTAGGAAGTGGAGCAACAAGACGCTGACCGAGCACAAGCAGGACCGGCGTACCTAGGTGCTAGAGGCCCTCGGCGTTGCTGACGAGCCGGTCGACCCGCACCGCTATGTCTGGCGTCCCGTCCCGCATGGCGATGCCAACGTGCCTCCGCTGGCCCTACGGCTGCTGCGGTCGGTCCATGAGCGGCAGCGGTGGCGCAACCACATGAACCAACTCCAGGCGCAAGGAGACGGACACGATCTTTCGGCAACTGAGGGGAAAGCTGCATGAGCAAGCGTGACGAGCTGATGACCGTTCCCGACATCCTCACCGAGCTGGGCGGGGTCTCCCTCCGCACCTTCTACCGCTGGCGGGAGATCGGTAAGGCGCCCAAGGGCTTCAAACTGCCCAACGGCGAGATCCGGGTCTACCGGAGTGACTTCGAGGCCTGGCTGGAGACGCTGCGGGAAGCCGCATGACGACCAGCTATGACGTCAAGTTCTGGGACATCCGCCGGAACAAGTCCAGTAAGACGGCGTCGTACGAGGTGCGCTGGAAGGTCGGCGGCCGGGAGAAGTCCAAGACTCTTCGGGCCAAGGCCCTGGCCGAGAACTTCCTGTCCGACTTGCGGCAGGCGGCTCGTCGCGGAGAGGCCTTCGAGCTGGAGACCGGGCTGCCCGAGTCGCTGGTCAAGGCCAAGGCCGCGCGGACCTGGCTGGAGTTCGCCCAGGCGTACGTACTGGCCAAGTGGCCGCACTCGGCGGCCAAGTCGCGTGAGGGGATCACCGACACGATGACCGGCGTCACGCTCGCCTTGCTGCGGGACCGGCCGGGTAAGCCCGATCTCCGGGTTCTGCGGTCGGTTCTGCGTGGGCACGTCTTCCTGCCTGATGGTCGGCGGGGGAGTCTCGACCCTGAGCACGCCGCTGCGCTGCGCTGGCTCACCTCTGCCTCGCTGCTCATGGTCGAGCTGGAAGAGGCCAAGATTGTGCGTACGGTGCTGGAGGCCCTGTCGGTCACCCTCGACGGGACGCGGGCGGCTGACTCGACGTTCCGGCGTAAGCGGGCGGTCTTCCATCACGCGCTGGAGTACGCCGTTGAGCTAGGGGATCTTTCGGCAAATTCGCTGGACCGAGTGAACTGGAAGCCCGCCAAGGTCTCGGGGGAGGTGGACCGGCGGGTCGTGGTCAACCCGGCGCAGGCTCGGGAACTCCTTGTCGCAGTGACTTACGTCGGCCGGTCCCGCGGGGCGATGCTGGCGGGGATGTTCGCCTGCATGTACTTCGCCGGCCTGAGGCCCGCTGAGGCGGCCGGGCTTCGCGAGAAGGACTGTCATCTTCCGGCAACTGGGTGGGGCCTGCTGACCTTGGAGGAGACACGGCCGGAGAGCGGACGGCGGTTCTCCGACTCGGGAAGCACCCACGATGTCCGCGGGCTGAAGCAACGTCGGCGCAAGGCCATACGCGACGTGCCGATCCCGCCGGAACTGGTGGTGATTTTCCGCGAACACATCGAGCGGCATGGCACGGCAGGGGACGGGCGGCTGTTCCGGACCGCGACCGGTGGCGTCTTCTCCACGACCGCGTACGCCAAGGTGTGGAAGGAAGCACGAACGTACGCGCTGACTCCCGATCAGGTCGTATCGCCTATGGCCGGCCGGCCGTACGACCTGCGCCATGCGGCTGTCTCGCTCTGGCTCAACTCCGGCGTTCCAGCACCGGACGTAGCCGAACGGGCCGGGCACAGCGTGGACGTGCTGCTCCGCGTATACGCCAAGTGCGTCGATGGGCAGCGGGAGATCGCCAACCAGCGAATAGCCGAGGCGCTGTCGGCGTGAGGCGAGGTCATTCCTTAGCACCTGCATCACGCAAGGTGCTCGTGGAAACTGGGAGCACTGTGATCGTCAATTCCCGGATGCAAGTCCTGCTGGCGCAAGCGCCGGAGGAAACCTGGGCGCGCCCGCTCCCAGAGGATCTTCAGGAGACGGTGGACGCGGGATGGGCCTACCGATCAGGGGGACCACTGCTGCTAGCGGCCCTTTGCGCTTCTGCCGTTGACACGCCGCCGCCGGGCGAGCAGTACTTCGCCACCGAATACCACGTCCACGACATTTGGGTGCCCGGAGACGACCTTGACCCCTCACGCAACGTCTACCTTCCCGCCATCGCCAGCCGTGCCCTGGTGTTCGCCTGGGCCGCGCTCAATGAGGCGAGGCATTTGCCGGAGTTCAGGACATTGGCGGCGGTCGTAGGCATCGGCGTTGCGGACGACTTCCTGTTGCACGGCACGACTGTCAGGTTCTTCACCCGCCGAGGGGAGTATCCCTCCTGGTTCGACGATCTGGAGAGTTACGAATTGGAGGCGATGGCACTGCTTGACGCCTCCGACGCGCGGCGTCCCCTGCCTCTCTGGATGGACCTGCGCCCGTGAAATCTACCTGCGTGTTCGCTCCAGGACAGGGCCGGGCGCCGCGTGGACGTGCTGCTGCGGGTCTGTGTCAAGTGCGTCGACAGGCGGTGGGAGATGGCGAACAGGCGGATCGCCGAGGCGCTGTCGGCGTGAGGACGATCTACCATCGGAGGGTCGCGGTCATCCCGTGGCCCTCTGTTTTTGTGCCTCTGACCTGGGCAAACGTCGCTGGATTCATCCCGCGTATATCCCGTGAGGGGTGGGTGGGGCTGCATTGGGTGGCATCCGGCTGCGGGTGGGGGCGCTCGCCGATCAATGCAAAAGACCAGGTCAGCTGGGGTGCGACCTGGTGATGAGGGCGCGCCCTGCAGGATTCGAACCTGCGACCGTCGGATTAGAAGTCCGATGCTCTGTCCAGCTGAGCTAAGGGCGCGAGAATTGGGGGGGTGACCAGCGGGATTGCTAGCCGTGTGGCACACTAGCATAGCCGCAGACCGATGAAACAGCATCGGATTTGGAGTAACGCCAGATGGGTAGATCCCCGCTACTCGCTCACCTGATCCCCTCCTGGAAGCTTGCCCTGGACGGCGCCCGCAAGTCGTCTGGCACGATCACGAGCTACCTGCACACTGCCCACCTATTCGTTGACTACCTCGACAAGCATGACATGCCGGGGCGGATCAATGAGATCAAGGCCAAGCACATCCGCAGGTTCTTCGCGGCTCGGATGAGCGGGTGCTGGCTGGATGACCGGCGCACCCAGCCGTGCCCCTGCGGGCAGACCAAGGAGCACTCCGCGGGCGACACCCACAAGCACTACCGAAACCTGCGCATCCTGTTCAACTGGGTGGTGGCCGAGGACGAAGTGGGAGCCTCGCCCATGGCCAACGTCCAGCCGCCCACGGTCACCACCGATCCCGTCGAGCCCCTCACCGACGACGAGCTCGCCCGGATGCTGAAGACGTGCGCCGGCACCACCTTCGTCGACCGCCGCGACACCGCGATCATGCGCGTCCTGCTCGACAACGGCATGCGCGGCGGCGGCCTGGCCGGCCTGCGCTACCACCCCAGCGACGACGAGCAGACCGACGTCTTTCTCTCCCAGCATCTGCTGCGGATTCGCCTGAAGGGCGGGCGCGCCCACATGGCCCCGATCGGTCGCAAGACCGCCGCCGCCATCGACCGCTACCTGCGCGCCCGCGCCCGACACAAGCACGCCGAGAGCCCATGGCTGTGGCTGCCTGAACGCGGTATCACCGCGGCGGGCGGCGACCGGCGCCTGACGAGTACGGGCATCTTGCAGATGCTCAAACGGCGGGCCAGGGAGGCCGAGATCTCGGGCGTTTATACGCACAGGTTCCGGCACACGATGGCCACCGGCTACCTCGACGCCGGAGGCGACCCGATCGACCTGATGCACATCGGCGGCTGGACCAGCCTGGCCATGGTGCAGCGGTACACCAAGGCCACCGCCGAGCGCCGGGCGCGCAATGCGCACGCCCGGCTGGCACCCGGCGACCGAATCTAGTCGAGCAGGCAGGCGTCCACGTCTGCCAGCGGGTTCAGGTCGACCCGTAGCCGTAGCCCGTCACAGTCAGCCGCCTGCTCGGTCGGCTCGCTGACCGTCTGCGGGGTGACGGTCGGCTTCGGGGCAGGCCGCGGCGGTGTGGTGAGCCGGTCGGTCGGTTGCGGTCGTGACGGCTGGGCGGTCGGCGGCCGGGGCGGAGCCGATCGCCGTGGGGGCGGTCGGGTGTGGGGGCAACTTGGTGGGTGAGGGCCGGTCCGCGGTGGGCGGTGGCGGGCTCTGCGAGTGGCTCGGAGGCGGGACTTCAATCGCCCCGATCGAGCGCGCCACCGGCGCGGCTTCGGCCATGGGGCACAGCAAGGCCTCGGCTCTCACTAGAGACACCGTTGGCAAAGTAGATAAGACAGAAATGGCCCCGTGATCACGGGTGTGATCATGGGGCCTTTCACGCGTTGGGGCCGTGTGCCTGGCCGGCTTCACCGCTGAGACCACCAATACGTCCCGCGAGGATTGGGATGAGGACCAGGTCCGGGATGGCACCTACGATGGCCTGCGCCGGGCCGGGCAGGGACAGCGCGCCCAGACTGGTCATGCTGCCGGAAGCAGAGCGGCGAAATGCGACGTGCGGTCGGGGCCAGCGGCGTTCCGGTAAGCCATGCGTCGAGCCAAGTGAGGTTCAGCGCCGCCGCGATGAGTATGTGCTGGAGATGGGTCTTGGCGGTTCCGCGGTAGCGGGATCGCTGCAGGCCAAAGCCTCTGACGCCCAGGGCGATGGTGCCCTCCACGCCCGCCCTGTGGGCATAGCGTTACTGCCGTTCGTCGGTGCTCTGCCTCTGTCGTGCGCGTCGCAGGGCTTCATGCTCCTCCCGTGGGCGCAGGGTGATGCGTCGGCCTTTGGTCCCGCGGGAACTAAGGCGAGGAGTGAAACACCTGGGTGTAGTAGTGGAAGGTCGCCGACTCACCTGCATGCTTATGGCCCTGAGGGACCGTCCCAGGGCCGGTGGCGATGCCGACGCCTGTTGACCTGTGGTTCGGATTGAGCAGGTTGGCTTTGTGAGGAAGACTCTCATACCACCACCAGTCGTGCGCCGCCTTGGCTGAGGGTGAGGGGACGTCACCTCCCCAGAACCACTGAACGTATACGTTCTCCGTTCCGGCGGAACCCATCACGCTCTGGATCCGCTGCTGTGGCGTGCTGTCGTCCGAGCCGTAGTGTCCCGGAAAGCCATCCAAAAGCTTCTCCCATAGACCGGGATGGTTGGCCAGGTCCTGGCTGTGATCCTGAGCCACAGCAACAAGCCGCTTATCGAGGCGGAGGAACGGGGGACGCGGCCCAGGTGAATTGAAAATCCGCTTGTCGTTGGCCATTTCAACGAGGCGTATCGTCTCCGGAGGTTCCAAGAATGCGTTGATGGGATTGAATGTCGCGTCTGAGCGATCCAGTTCAGGGCTGTTCTGGTTGATCTCGCTGACGTAGAGGTGGAGGTTTCGATGCCGGATGTACAGCTTGTGAGCAACATTGTAGGAGCGGAAGGATGTCCAGACAGGGATAAGGAGGCCGCTGACTGGCATGAAGGACGCGTCTTCATGCATGAGCCGATCCCCCGGAGCGTACTCCGAAAGGATCAGGCGAGAGTTCTGGTGTCGCAGGTAGTGGTTCGGAAAGTTGGCCGACCTGAACGATACGTAGGAGGGGTCGCCGACGAGTCCTTCCACCACGTCGAATGATGCGTCGGCGCGGTCAAGGGCGCTGACGATGGGAGATATTTCTCCCTGACCGTTGGCATGCCGAATATAGTTGCCGCGAGGTTGCAAGGATTCGAAGGAACGCCGCTCATTCAACATTCACATACCCTCCGCCGTTCATCGGCTGGACCACAGGCACATATGCGCCACTGAGCTCATAGTTAGTATGGGCTTGCAGTGGGTGCTGGTCAACCGATTTACTTGCTAGCCGACTCCGGCTCATCCTCCAGGACGGTGGAACGCTGAAAGCGCCCCGCCGTTCTACTTCGGGACACCGTGGCGAAGTAGATCAAAGCAGCGGCCTTATGATCACGTTGGTGATCCTGAGGCCGCTATTGTCGTTCCTGCTTGCGGATGGACTCGTGGGTGTCGCGGCGTTCGAATGGTCTAGATCAGATCCCGGCGGGAACCCTGGCGGTAGCTCGGGCAGCTTTCCCGAAAGGCAGCCTGGCGATCCGTATCCGAGATGCGTTAAGTGTCCTATTCGAGGAAGGGGACTTCGCCGCGGCGTTCTCCGCCCGTGGCCGTCCGGTGCTGTCTCCAGCTCGGCTGGCGCTGGTGTCGATCCTGCGTAGGGCGGCTCTGATGATGGTCGGAGCCGCCCTGCTGTGGTCAGGCGCGCTTCCACCGCCGGCGCCCGTTGCTGTACCGCGTGCACCGGTACTTCTTCCCGGACACCTTTCGCAATGCCGGCCTTGCCGTGCGCGGCCGCAGGGCAGTACGCGCCGGGCGTCACGCACTCCCAGTGGTTGGCGACGCGGCGGTACGTGCACGCCGCCGCAGCGGCCGTGGCGAGGGCGTCTGCGGCGCCGATGGCGGCGGTGGTGACGATCAGGCCGACGTCGAGTGCCGTGGCCGAGACGATGGAGCGGTAGCGCAGCGGGATCTCCTGTAGGGATGGGACACAGGAGGAGACGGAGGCGGTCGGTCTGGGGTTGGCGCAGCGTCCATCAAGAAAATCATGAGCGTCCTAGACGGGGTGCGCGCTGCGGCGCCGACGCTGGGCCTCGACCCGGCGGACGCCGAGGGCCTGGACCGGACGATCGCCGAGATCGAGGAGAAGGGCAACGCTGGCGAGCTTACCCAGGAGGAGAAGAAGACGCTGCTCCAGCGGATCGGAGGCTTTCTGGGGAAGGCGACGACTGTTCTCGGTCCGACACTCCTGGCGGCGGTGAAGCAGCTGCTCGAGTCCTCGCAGTAATAGCACCAGAGCGTCTGCCTGCGACCGGATGCTCACGCCGATCAGGATGCGACCGGGTGGTGATCGATCGCTGAGCTACGGTGAATTGCGGCGGTCTGTGAGAGTTACTACTTCGACGAGGTCGGCCAGGTCGACGTGGGCCTGGAGCTCGCGGACCGATCCGGCATAGGCGACGAGAAATCCATACTTGCGGACGCGTAGAAGTTCACGGCCGTTGAGGACGATGTGCTCGATCTCGACCTTGTCCGGTCCGACCCATCGTGGTTTCACGCCGGGGAGGATAAGAAACTGCAGGTCAGCGCATGGCAAAGCCCTCCGCTGGCTGCGGAGGGCTGCCGGGGCGGTCAGCGCAACACGTGGTCCGGGCTGCCCAGCCAGAGCCACTGGGCGACCGGCTCCACCGTCATCCCGAACCGGTCCGGGGTAGGGCGTCCGGCCTGCACCCAGCGGGTGTCTGCGGGCTTGAGGTGCCGGTCTGCGGGTGTGGGGTGCTGGATGTCGTCGGCCACCGTTGCTTCGGCTGTGGTACGGGCCGGCGCGGACGTGTGCGGCTGGGCCTGTGGGAGGGGTGATCTTTGGGGCTATCGTGGCGTTCGTGTGTGGTGGCGACAGAGTGCGGATCGCGGCGGTGGTGTCGTGAACACGGCGTGGGTGGTGTGGGGTGGGTTGGTCCTCGGGTCGTTCGCCGTGCTGGAGACGATCGCGCTCCTGAACCACCGCGAGGGTGACACGCTGTCGGAGCGGCTTCGTGAGTGGCTGGGCATCTACCCGGTCAAGCACTGGAGGCTCGCCGCCAGTGCTGCCCTGCTGGGGTTTCTGGTCTGGTTCGGCTGGCACATCGTGTTCCAGCAGTAGCTGTCGAGGGGTGAGCAGTCCTGCTCGCAGCTGAGTTTCCGCCGTTCTCGACACGGCGCTCGCCGCCCGCATCGCGGGTGAGCCGCAGCGAGTGACGGCCGACCGGGATCTTGGCTGAGGCCACTGTTGATCATGAGAAGGAACCGCTCATGCCGCCATCGCGCCCCAGAGTCGCGACGACGGCGGTGATCACCTGAGGTGGGACGTTCCGCTGGAATGACACCATGCACCTTGCAGGAAGGTGCTGGACATCTTCTGCGGACGACGGACGTCCTGGCGACACTCACCGGGTCGGCGTGTACGCCGGGCGGCTTCCGGTCACGAGGTACATGTGGACGCCCCACCCGCCGGTGGACCCCCGGCACCCCGGGGTTGTCGCAGGGGCAGAAGTTCAGGAAGCACGGCATCCGCGCCTCCCACACCGCCGAGGTCGTCCTTTCCGACGTGCGC
>NZ_JBSGDZ010000050.1:0-36433 GCF_053602655.1 Sphaerisporangium sp. NPDC004334 | reverse complement strand
AGGTCCTGGAGACCCACCTCGGGTGGATCGCCGCCCGCGGCTGGGACATCACGGGGGTGCAGGAGGCCTGGGCCGAGCGGCTGCGCGACAAGGGCCTCGAGAGGGTCGAGCCGCGCACCAACATGGCCACCCCGGTCTTCGACGGCGCCCACGAGGAAGAGATCGTCGGCCTGCTCGACAGCACCGTCCCCAACCGTGACGGAGACCGGCTGGTGCAGGGCGGCGGGAAGGCCCGGCTGTTCGACGGCCGCAGCGGCGAACCGTTCCCCTATCCCATCGCGGTTGGCTACATCTACATCCTCAAGCTGCTCCACCTGGTCGACGACAAGATCCACGCCCGCTCGACCGGTCCGTACTCCATGATCACCCAGCAGCCGCTGGGCGGTAAGGCCCAGTTCGGCGGCCAGCGCTTCGGCGAGATGGAGGTCTGGGCCCTTGAGGCCTACGGAGCCGGCTACGCGCTGCAGGAGCTGCTGACCATCAAGTCCGACGACGTTCTCGGCCGCGTGAAGGTCTACGAGGCCATCGTCAAGGGCGAGAACATCCCCGAGCCGGGCATCCCTGAGTCCTTCAAGGTCCTCATCAAGGAAATGCAGTCGCTGTGCCTCAACGTCGAGGTGCTCTCCAGCGACGGCATGTCCATCGAGATGCGCGACACCGACGAGGACGTCTTCCGCGCGGCGGAGGAGCTCGGCATCGACCTGTCCCGGCGCGAGCCGAGCAGCGTGGAAGAGGTCTGAACTCCTCCCCCACCGCTTCCGCACCACGTCGCCGTCCGGGGCGGCGCCCTCCGGGGCGCCGTCCCTGTGCGCCGTCCCTGTGCGCCGTCCCTGTGCGCCGTCCCGGGCCGCCGTCCCGAGGCGCCGTCCCGAGGCGCCGTCCGGGGCGCCGTCCCTGGGCGCCGCCTCCCGCTCCCGCCGTCCCGCCGGTTCGTCACCGGCCGGGACGGCCCGGCGACCCGCCCGAACTTTCACCATGATTTTTTCCGTCCCGATGTCAAGAAGCTCTCGCCTGCTCCGACCAACCGGTGAAACGTCGAGAGAACAGAGAGCTTGGACATGCGAACAACCCGGGCGTGGCTGGGAGCGGCCCTCCTCATGCTGCCGACATTGATCGTCGCGATGGACACGACGGCACTGCTCCTCGCGCTCCCACGGCTGAGCGCCGACCTGGGCGCCGGCAGCGTGCAGCAGTTGTGGATCAGCGACGGCTACGGATTCATGGTGGCCGGTATGGTCATCACGATGGGCACGCTCGGCGACCGCATCGGCCGCCGGCGGCTGCTGATCACGGGCGCCGCGGCGTTCGCGGTGCTGTCGGTCGTGGCCGCCTTCGCGGCCGACCCGCTGACGCTGATCGTCGTGCGCGCGCTGCTCGGCATCGCCGGCGCGACCCTGGCGCCGTCCACCCTTGCCCTGCTCACCACCATGTTCCCCGATGCGCAGCGGCGCGGTAAGGCCATCGCGGTCTGGGCGACCTGCCAGTTCACCGGCGGCGCGCTCGGGCCCGTGCTCGCCGGGTTCCTGCTCCAGCACTTCTGGTGGGGATCGGTGTTCCTGGCCGCCGTACCGGCCATGGTGCTGCTGGTGCTCGCCGGGCCGGTCCTGCTGCCGGAGTCCCGCAGCGACCACGCCGGCCGGCTGGACCCGTCCGGCGTCGGACTGTCCCTCGCGGCGGTGCTGCTGATCGTCTACGCCATCAAGCGACTGACCGTCGAGGGCCTGTCGGTCGTGCCGGCGGTGGTCCTTCTCGTCGGCGCGGCCCTCGGGTGGCTGTTCGTCCGCCGCCAACTGCGGCTGGACACGCCGCTGCTGGACCTGCGACTGTTCCGCAACCGTCCCTTCGCGGCAGTGATCATCGCCCTGGTCCTCGCCGGGATCGCCATGGCCGGTACGGGCCTGCAGGTGACGCAGTACCTGCAGAGCGTGCTGGGCTTCTCCCCGTTCGCTTCGGCGGTGCTGTTCGCACCCATGGGCCTGGGCGTGGCGGTGGGCACCATGACCGCGCCGGCGCTGGCCCGGCGGATGAAGCAGACGACCGCGATCGCCGGCGGACTGGTGGTCTCGGCGCTGGGCGGCCTGCTGCTCGTCGGCGTCGACGGTCCGGGCACGCTGCCCCTGGCGATGATCGGCATCGCCGTCCTGGCGCTGGGGACCGGCCCGCTGTTCGCGCTGGGCACCGGGCTGGTCGTCGGGTCCGTACCGCCGGAGCGCGCCGGCTCGGCGGCGTCGATGTCGGAGACCGGCAACTACTTGGGCGGCTCGCTCGGCTTCGCGCTGCTCGGTGTGGCCGCCGCGGTGGTCTACCGCGACCGGATGGGCGGAACCTCGGACTCGCTGGCCGGCGCGATCGCCGCCGGCCGGCACCTTCCCGCAGGTCAGGCCACGGAGCTGCTGCACAGCGCGCGAGAGGCGTTCCTCGCCGGCCTGCACGTCACCGGCGTCGTCGCCGCGGTCATCTTCACCGGAACGGCCGTACTGATCCAAACCATGCGCCCGGCGACCCGCACCACCCCGCCCGCGCTCCCCGCCTACGAGGCGGCGCGCTCATGACATGGCCCCCGGTCTCATCGGCCGGGGGCGCCGGAGACGGGCGGGGGCTCGTCCGTCCGGCGTTCCTTGAGGCGGAGTGCCTCTTTGCGGGCTTCGGCGTAGATGGTGCGCTCGCGCTCCAGCCACTCCGGGTTCTCCGCCTTCAGCGCGTCGATCTCAGCGGTGGTGAGCGGTCCGGTGATCCCGCTTCTGGCCAGGCCGGAGGTGGAGACCCTGAGCTTCGCGGCGATGACCTGCTTGGGGTGCGGGCCGTTGCGGCGCAGCTCGACGAGCCAGGCGGGGGGCGTCGACTGCAACTCGTTCAGCTCGTCCCTGGAGACGACACCCTCCTGGAACTCGGCGGGCGTGGCCGAGAGGAGGACACCCAGCTTCTTGGCCGCGGTCGCGGGCTTCATCGTCTGGGTGGTCTTCGATTTGGGCATGGCGCCAAGAGTAGCCAGTGGGAACGGGTTCCCCTGACATCGCTACGCTGAGGAAGTGACCGAGGAAGAGACCGGCGAGGTGTTCCGGCTGGCGTACGTGCCCGGAGTGACCCCCGCCAAATGGGTCAACGTCTGGACCGAGAGGCTGCCCGACGTGCCGATCACCCTGGTCGCGGTTCCCGCCGCCGAGGCGGTGAGCCTGCTGCGCAGCGGCGGCGCCGACGCCGCGTTCGTCAGACTGCCGGTCGACCGGGACGGGCTCAGCGTGATCCCTCTCTACGTGGAGACCACGGTGGCCGTGGTGCCCAAGGACCACGCGGTGGCCGCCGCCGACGAGGTGGCCACCGCCGAACTCGCCGACGACGAGGTGCTCCATCCTGTGGACGACACCATCGAGTGGACGGTCAGGCCCGGGCAGCCCGCGTTCACCCGACCGGCCACGACGGCGGAGGCGGTGGAACTGGTGGCGGCCGGCGCCGGGATCCTCCTGGTCCCGCAGTCGCTGGCCCGCCTCCACCATCGCAGAGATCTCACCTACCGGCCGGTGCCGGACGCGCCGCAGTCTCAGGTCGCGCTGACCTGGCCCACGGACGCGACCACCGACCTGGTGGAGGACTTCATCGGCATCGTCCGAGGGCGGACGGTGAACAGCTCGCGGGGCCGTGCCCCGGCCCCGCCCGCGCAGAGACCGGCGCAGGGAAAGACCCAGAAACCCGCACAGGGCTCCGGTCGCCGCGCCGTGCCGACCGGCGGCAAAGAAACCGGCCGCAAAGAAACGGGCCGTAAAGAAACGGGCCGTAAAGAAACGGGCCGTAAAGAAACGGGCCGTAAAGAAACGGGCCGTAAAGAGGCCGGCCGTAAGGGGAAGGGCAAGCGGCCTCGGTGACCCGCGGCTCTGCCGAGCCGTGACCCCACCCGCTCGCATCCTGGGCGTTCGCCCCTCTTCTTCGTCGCCGCGGATTGCCTTCGGCGGGCGAATGCCGGCGCGGTTCCCGGTCCGCTCGGGCCTATGATCGGCGGCATGGCGCTGCGACTCGCTCAGGTGAACTTCAAGGCTCGAGATGACTCGGCCCTCGGCCGGTTCTGGGCGGAGGCGCTCGGCTGGGGTCTTTCCAGCGAGGGCCCCGGCGTGACCAACCTCGAGCCCGAGGGCGTTGTATGGCCGGACCCCGCCGGCTTCTACATCGACTTCGTCATCGTGCCGGACCCCGAAACGGTGAAGTACCGCGTGCACCTCGAACTCGCCACCACCTCCGCGGCCCATCACACGGAGTTCGTCGCGCGCCTGAAGGAACTCGGCGCGACGCCCGCCGACGCGGGCCAGGGCGATGTCCCGTGGACGGCTCTGGCCGACCCGGAGGGCAACGTGTTCCGCGTCCTGAAGCCTCGGGAGACCTACCGGGACACCGGGCCGATCGCCGCGGTGGTGGTCGCCTGCGCCGATCCGCGGGCCATGGCCCGGTTCTGGGACCAGGCGCTGGAGTGGACGCTGCACGAGGTGACCGACGATCACGCGGTCATGCGTTCGGCCAAGGGTGCCGGGCCGTACCTGGAGTTCCGCCGGGAGTCCAGCGGCACGACCGTGCGGAGCCGCGTCCACCTCGACCTGCTGCCGTACCCCTTCGACGGCAAGGAGGCGGAGGTGGCCCGGCTGCGCGCCCTCGGCGCCACCGACGTCGACCTCGGCCAGGGCCAGGTGCCATGGACGGTCCTGGCCGACCCGGAGGGCAACGAGTTCTGCGTCCTGGGCCGGGCCGACGGCGCGTGATCAGGTGGCCTGGCCGGTGGGCATGATCGTGACCTGCTGAAGGTTGACGCGTGCCGGCTGGGAGGCGAGGAAGCCGATGGTGTGGGCGATATCCTCCGCCGTCAGCCACTCCATCGTCTCCTTGGACCCGGCCAGCCACTCCAGCGCCCCGGGGTCGGTGACGTGGTCCTGCAGTTCCGTACCGACGATGCCCGGCTCGATCGCGGAGACTCGTACCTTCTTCGGCCCCAGCTCCGTCCGCAGGTGCCGGGACAGGTGCGTGACGTAAGCCTTGGTCGCCGAGTACACCGCGAAGTTCGGGAAGATGTTCTGCGCGGCGATCGACGACATGTTGATCAGGTCGCCCACGCCACGCTCGGCGGCGGCCTGGACCATCTGCGGAACGAACGCGCCGATGACGTTCATCAGGCCGGTGACGTTCAGGTCGATCTGGCGCTGCCACTGGTCGAGGGCCAGCTCCTCGATCGGGGCCGGGAGCATCACGCCCGCGTTGTTGAACAGCAGGTCCGCGCCGCCGAGGTCGTTCTCGACCCGGTCGGCGGCAGCGCGCACGGCCGGCACGTCGGTCACGTCTGCGGCGATCGCCAGTGCGGTGCCGCCGTTCTTCTGGATACGCGAGACCAGCTCGGCGAGCCGGTCCTCACGCCGGGCCAGCACGGCGACCTTCGCTCCCAGCGATGCCAGGTGTTCGGCGGTCGCTTCGCCGATACCGCTGGAGGCGCCGGTGACGACGGCGACCCGCCCGGCCAGCGGGGTGGTAGAGGACTGCGAGGTCATTGAAAGGGACCTTTCCTGGATTCTGCTCAAGGGCGGTCCGCGCATCCGGGCCGCTGATCCAGCACACCATGGCCGGACCGCCCGCAAAGGACGCTCTTCGCACCCTGCCAGGGCTAGTACCAACAGGGCTACCCAAACCGGACATATCACGCACAAGAGACGTCACACTGAAGGTATGGACAGCCGAAGGGAGCTCGCCGACCTCCTGCGCACGGCGTAGCCGCCTGACGCCTGACCAGGCAGGATTGCCCGAGGACGGCCGCACGCGCCGGGTCCCGGGACTGCGTCGCGACGAGGTCGCCCGGCTCGCCGGAGTGAGCACCGAGTACTACACCCGGCTCGAACAGGGACGAGCCGGCGACCCCTCCCCCGAAGTCCTCCAGGCCCTGAGCCGGACCTTGCACCTGGACGCGTCGGAGACCGAACACCTGCGGGACCTGCCGACCCGGCCGAACGCCGCCACCCGCCACACCCCCACCGGCCCGCAGCGAGTCCGTCCAGGCCTGTACCTGATGCTGCGGACACTGCAGCACGTGCCGGCAATCGTCCTCGGCCGGCGGACCGACATCCTGGCCTCCAACCGACTGGCCCGGGCCGTCCTCACCGATTTCGACGCCCTGCCCGTGCCGGCCCGCAACCTGGCCCGCTACTACCTGCTGGACCCCTCCGCGCGGCATGCCGTAGGCGACTGGGAACGCATCGCCGCCGAAACCGTGGCGATCCTCCGTCTGGAAGCCGGGCGCCGGCCCCACGACCGGCAACTCGCGGACCTGGTGGGCGAGCTCATGCTGCGGTCACCGGAGTTCACGACCTGGTGGAACGACCACCGGGTGCTACGTTGCACCCACGGCGCGAGGCTGCACCATCACCCGGTCGTCGGCGACCTGCGCTTCGTCTTCGAGTCGTTCCCAGTTCCCGGAGACGCGGAACAGACCCTGTACGTCTACAACGTGGAACCGGGCTCCCCGACCGAACAGGCACTGCGCCTACTCGAGTCCTGGAACACACCTGCCCCTGAACACAGATCCGCCGAACGGCCCTCGGCCTGACCCCGCAGACTGCCTGGGACCGGAACAATCTCGTGGGGTCATGAGGGAAGCCATGACGGCCACCACGGGAGCACACAGTCGCCCGGGGTGCCCTCCGTGGCCACGTCGTACAAGGTCATCGCCATCGGCCCGGCGACGGAACCGGCGACGGTGAGAGCCAGCAGGATGAGGCCCGGCCATGTGCGACGGGCCAGCCAGGGCAGCCTGGCCAGCAGATGGAATGACATAGCGACAAGCGCTGACAGAACCGACACGATCGGAAAGATCACGAATCGGCTCAGGGACCACAAGGTGCCGGCGAGGTTCTCTCCCGCGTTCAGGTGCCCCAGGCAGTAGACCTGCGCATGAGCCACCAGGTAGACATCGAACAGGGTTCCGAACGTGGCGCACGCCACGGTGATGATCGCAGAGAGCCCGCATCCGAAGGTCCAGTAGACCTCGCGCCCTTCCGGAATTCCCCACTTGATCACGGCGCCATCAAAGCAGACACGTATGCGGGCGATGCGCAGCACGTGTGAGGATCTGGTGCAGAGCTCGTCCATCGAACCCATCACCGCCGCTCATCAAGGAACGGCCGGCGGACTCCCGCGCCGACTGCGATCATGTCGGTGTTCCGCCGGCGACGTCCTCCCGGGCCCGGGTTCGGCCTGATGACCAAAGGTCGTGACGCCGGCTTCCACATCGTGATCTTCGATCGGGGCCCGTTCACGCACGGAGAGAAGCAGGTCGACGGCGCGCCGAGCACGTCACCAATCTGGCAGCGACCTGGCGAGTGGGGTTCCCTTACGGAATCCAGAGTGCTACCTTTCTCGGCATCTCTTAAGGAGACCCCGAAAGGATCCGATGACATTCATAAGGCGCTTCGACCACGTCGGCATCACTGTCGCCGACCTCGATGCCGTGACGGCGTTCTTCGTCAGCCTCGGACTGGAGGCCGATCCGAAGATGGCCGTCGAAGGCGAGTTCCTGGACACGGTGATCGGCCTGACCGGCGCCCGCACCGAGATCGTCATGCTGCGAGCGCCCGGCGGAGGTACGACGCTGGAGCTGTCGAGCTTCACGCGGCCGGACCACCTCCCGGGTTCGCCTGCCGCGCCGGCCAACGAACTGGGCCTGCGCAACGTCGCCTTCGAGGTGCACGACCTTCAAGCCGCGGTCGACCACGCCGCAGCCGACGGCTACGGCCTGGTGGGAGGCATCGGCGAATACGAAGGCGTGTGGCGGATGGCCTACGTCCGCGGGCCCGAAGGAATCATCGTCTCGTTGGCCGAGCGCGTCTAGAAGTAGGGAGACATCATGAGCACGACCGTGACCGACGAACAGATTCGGGCCCTGGCCGCGACCGCGAAGCCTTACAGCCTGGCGCTCCTTCAGTGGGGGCCGGAGCGGACCATGGACGGCGCGGACGCGATCGAACTCGAACACCAGCGACGCATGGTATCGCTGCGCGCCGAGGGGGTGATCGCGATCCTGTGCCCGGTCGCCTCCGACACCGTGGCCGGCGTCGTGATCATGACCGTGCCGGCCGAAGAAGCCGCGGAGATCATGGCCGAGGACCCCTGCGTTCGAGCCGGGATGATCCGCTGCGAGGTTCACCCCTGCCACGGCTTCCCCGGAGACACCCTCCCCGCATAAGCGACCCCGGCCAGGGCGATCAGCGTCTATCCGGCGGTTGCTGTAAGGCGTTGCTGTACGGAGATCAAAAAGGCCGTTTCCGATCAGCGGAAACGGCCTTTGACCTGGGTGGAGCTGAGGGGATTCGAACCCCTGACCCCTTCGATGCGAACGAAGTGCGCTACCGGACTGCGCTACAGCCCCAAGGACTGGACCAGATTAGCAAACTTTGGGGACCGCCCGCGCCACCCGGGTGCGCGCGCGAGCCGGAACTCAGTCACCGACGGCGCGGCGGGAGCGGTCGGCGTACTGGTCGAAGGGCTCGGCGGGCTTGCGGAACGCGATGACCTCGGCCTCGGCCTGCTCGGCCGCCAGTTCGAGCACGCGGCGCCGCTCTTGTGCCCTGCGCCGTTGCTCGGCGTGAGCCTTCGCCGCGGCGGCCCGGCGCTCGGCGTCCACGGCGACGGCCACCCGCAGGACGGCCAGGTAGGCGAGCAGCACGACCGCGGAGGGCGCGACGCTCCACCACGGGGCCACGCCGACGCCCGCCGTCACCACCGAGGCGATGTGGAGCAGCACGCTGAAGAGCAGCCATCGGCGGCGACGGGCCACGACACCGGCCCGGCGACGGCGTTCGGCGAGGATGTCGTCACCCCCGGGGGCGTACTCGCCCGCCGTGTCCTCGTCGGAGGTCTCGTCCGGGCCGGCGGAGAGGGCGGGGGTGGCCGGAGAGTCGGCCGCGCGGGTGACCGGGGCGCCGCCCGGGGTCCTGGTGGCCGGGACGGTGGATCCGAAGGCGTGCCCGGCTCCGGAGAGCGTGGAGGAGCCCGTGCCGGAGACCGCCCTGGTGGCGGGGGACGAGGGCGCTTCGGAGGCGCCGTCGCGGCGGGAGGCGTCGCCGTCGCGGGACGTGTCGTCGTGGCGGGAGGCGCGGGGGTCGCCGGGCGCGTTGTCGTGGCGGGAGGCGCGGGGGTCGCCGGGCGCGTTGTCGTGGCGGGAGGCGCCAGGGTGGTGCGAGGCGCCGGGGTGGTGGGACGGGTTGTCGCGGCGGGGGCCGGACGGGTCGAGTTCCATGGTGATCTCGTCGTCGGCCGGGTCGGCGGCGTGGGCCCTGACGCCGGAGACACGCGAGAGGCGGGAGGTGTCCGAGATCCCGGAGACGCGGGACACCGGGTGGTCGGCGAGGGTGTCGCCCTCCGGCTCCTCGCACTCCTCTGAGTCGTCGGAGTCCTCGCAGTCCGCGGACTCGCGGGAGTCGTCGTCCTCGCCGTCGGCGTACAACTCGGCGATGTCCACGGTGTGACGGTCGCGGCGCAGCCACATCGGGACCAGGACGCACAGCCACATGACCACGATGCCGAGGTAGAGGAAGGCACTGCTCACGCGCCCACCCCCAGCGCGATGTATGGAAGGGCCACCGTGCGGGCAGCATGAACACAGCACGGGGTGTGGGCCGTCGCAAATGTGTTCACGTCACGCACCGTAGGACCGCGTGTCACTGATTGACGAGCATTCGGTGCGGTGTGTCGCGAGATCGTCAACCTGTTTATCCCCAGGCCTACGTCAAAGATTTTTGCCGTCGCTCACGACGAACCGTCATGGGCGGTTTTCTGCCTCGTCTGGCGCCACTGCGCGAGAAGCCCGCGCGGGACGTCCTCCAGGGTGAGGGCGTAGCAGATGTGGTCGCGCCAGGCGCCGTCGATGTGGAGCTGCCTGCGGCGCACGCCCTCCTCGCGGAAGCCGAGCTTCTCGACGACGCGGCGGCTGGCGTGGTTCTCGGGCCGGATGTTGGCCTCCAGGCGGTGCAGGCCCACGGTGAAGAAGCAGTGGTCGACGGCCATCGCGAGCGCCGTGGGGATGATGCCGCGTCCGGCGAGGGTGCCGCTGACCCAGTACCCGACCTGCGCCGACCGGGCCGAGCCCCACACGATGGCGCCGACGGTGAGCTGCCCGGCGAACGCCCCCCGGTAGGTCACCACCCAGGGAAGCGCCAGCCCCTGCCGCGCCTCGCGCCGCAGGGTGCCGACCATGGAGATGTAGGGACCGAGGCCGGTGCGGAACAGAGGGGTCTCGGGGTTGCTGGGCTCCCATGGGCGCAGCCAGTCGGCGTTGCGCAACCGCGTCTCACGCCAGGCGTTGACATCACGCAGCCGCAGCGGCCGGAGTCCCACCGGTCCCTCTGTCAGGGTCACCGGCCAGCCGCGAAGTCGATCCACGGCACAATCATCCCCTGTCCGACCCTGAATCCGCCATGGCGGCCGCCCGCCCCTCTCTTGACACCGCATGTCGATCACGTCATCCGCGCGTCCACCGTCCCGGGCTGCGGGCGAGACCGGCCGCCGTCCCGAGTCGCGGGCGAGACCGGCCTCCGCCGGGCCCGTTCGCACTGCGCGGTCCCGGGGTTACGACGGGCGGGGGTGGTCGCCGCCTCGGATCTGGTCGACGGCGTGCCGGAGGATGGGGGCGAGGATCGCCATGCCGTCGCGTACGCCGCCGGACGACCCCGGGAGGTTGACGATCAAGGTGTTGCCCGCCTGCCCGGCCAGCCCGCGCGACAGGATCGAGGTGGGCACCTTCTCCCGGTTGACCTGGCGCACCGCCTCGGCGATGCCGGGTACCTCCCGTTCGATGACCCGCCGCGTCATCTCGGGGGTGAGGTCCTGCGGGGTGAGGCCGGTCCCCCCGGTGGTGACGATCACGTCGTACCCGGCGCGGACCCCCTCGCGTAGCGCCGCCTCGACGGGCTCGCCGTCCGGGACGACCCGCGGGCCGTCCACCTCGTCGCACCCGGCCTCGGCGAGCAGCTCGGCCAGCAGTCGTCCCGACTTATCGGGATACACGCCCGCAGCGGCCCGGTTGGAAGCCGTCACGACGAGCGCTCTCACGGCCGCGTCCAGACACCGGTCTTGCCGCCGGTCTTCTCCTCCACCCGCACATCGGTGATCACCGCCGCGGGGTCCACCGCCTTGATCATGTCGATCATCGCCAGGCCGGCCACCGAGACGGCGGTGAGCGCCTCCATCTCGACTCCGGTGCGGTCGGCGGTCTTCACCCTCGCGGTGATCTCGACGCCGGAGTCGACCACCACGATCTCCACCTTGACGCCGTGCAGGGCGATCGGATGGCACAACGGGATCAGGTCCGGGGTGCGCTTGGCGCCCTGGATGCCCGCGATGCGCGCCACGCCGATGGCGTCTCCCTTGGGCACCTCTCCCGATCGCAGGATGCGCACGGCCTCCGGCGACAGCAGCACCCGGCCGGTGGCGCACGCCGTCCGGACACCGACCTCCTTCGCGGACACGTCCACCATGCGCGCCGCGCCCGACTCGTCGATGTGCGTCAGTTCACTCATAGCGCGATCACCTCACTCGCGGCGGTCAGGTCCTTCACAGCGGGATCACCCCGCCCGCGGCGGTCGGCTCGTTCACAGCGGGATCACCTCCACATCGGCCCCCTCCGGCAGTTCGGTGACGTCCTCGGGGACCACGATGAGTGCGTTCGCCCCGGCGAGCGCGGCGAGCTGGTGGGAACCCTGCCCGTGGACCGGCGTCACCGACGCGGCACCGTCCCGCCTGGTCAGGACGCCGCGCAGGAACGAGCGCCGGCCGGCCGGTGAGCGCAGCGCCGCGGCGGTCGTCGCGGTGACGGTGACCGGAGGGCCGGCGGGCAGGCCGCGCATCCGGGCCAGCGCCGGCTTCACGTACAGCATGAACGACACGTAGGACGACACCGGATTTCCGGGCAGCGTGAAGATCGGCACCTGCCGGTCGCCCAGCAGCCCGAAGCCCTGCGGCATCCCCGGCTGCATGGCGACCTTCTCGAACCGGACGGTGCCCAGCGGCGACAGCGCCTCCTTGACCGGCTCGTAGGCGCCCATGGAGATGCCGCCGCTGGTGATCACGGCGTCGGCCTCGCCGAGCAGGGCGTCGAGGGTCGCCGAGAACGCCGCGGGATCGTCGCCGACCGCGCCGCGCCGGGACGCCTCGCCGCCCGCCTGCCGGACGGCCGCGACGAGGGTGAAGCTGTTGGACTCCCAGATCTGCCCGTGCCCGAGCGGCGTCCCCGGCTCGACCAGCTCGGCGCCGGTGGACAGCACCACCACGCGGGGACGCGGATGGGCGAGCACCGTGCGCCGTCCCACTCCGGCGAGGATGCCGAGCTGGGCCGGCCCGATGACCGTGCCGGCGGGCAGCACGACGTCGCCCGCCCGCACGTCCTCCCCGGACCTGCGGATCGCGTTGCCCGGCGGCGGGGTGCGGCGGATCGCGACCTTCACCGTGCCGCCGTCGGTCCACTCGACCGGCACCACCGCGTCGGCGCCCTCGGGCACCGGCGCGCCGGTCATGATGCGCGTGACGAACCCGCGCTCGACCGCGCGCCGCGCGGTGTCCCCCGCGGCCACGTCCAGCGTCACGGGCAGCACCACGGGCGCGTCCTCGCCGGCCCCCGCGACGTCCTCGGCCCGGACGGCGTACCCGTCCATGGCCGAGTTGTCGAACGGCGGCAGCGCGACGGGCGAGGCGACGTCCTCGGCCAGGGTGGCGCCGAGCGCCGAGTCCAGATCGACCTGAACGGGGTCGAGCGGGCGCACGGCGCCGAGGATCTCGGCCAGATGGGCGTCAACCGTCTTCATCGCATCCACCCGGAGTGAAGCCTCACTCGGAGGCGTCGGTCAGGGACTCGGGGGCGTCGTTGAGGAACTCGCGCAGCCAGGACATGAACTCGGGCGCGAGGTCGGGGCGCTCGGCGGCGAACTGCACGACGGTGCGCAGGTAGTCGAGCTTGTTGCCCGTGTCGTAGCGGCGCCCGCGGAACAGCACGCCGTGGACGGGGCCGCCCTCCTCGGTGGAACGGCCGGCGAGTTCCAGCAGCGCGTCGGTGAGCTGGATCTCCCCGCCGCGTCCCGGCGCGGTGTTCTCCAGCACCTCGAAGACGGCGGGGTCGATCACGTAGCGTCCGATGACGGCCCAGTTGGACGGCGCCTCGTCCGCCGGCGGCTTCTCCACCAGCCCGGTGACGCGCACGACGTCGTCCTCCGAGGTGGGGGCGATCTCGGCGCAGCCGTACAGGGAGACCTGCTCGCGCGGCACCTCCATGAGCGCCACCACGCTGCCGCCGTAGGTGTTGCGCACCTCGATCATGCGCTTGAGCAGGTGGTCACGGTGGTCGATCAGGTCGTCGCCGAGGAGACAGGCGAACGGGTGGCCCCCGACGTGCTGCTTGGCGCACAGCACCGCGTGGCCGAGCCCCTTCGGCTCCCCCTGGCGCACGTAGTGGAACGTCGCGATCTCGACGGGCTCGAGGACCTGGTTGAGCCGCTCGGAGTCGCCCTTGGCGGCGAGCACCTCCTCGAGCTCGTACGCTCGGTCGAAGTGGTCCTCGATGGAGCGCTTGTTCCGGCCTGTCACCATGAGGAGGTCGAGGAGCCCGGCGGACACCGCCTCTTCGACGACATACTGGATGGCCGGCTTGTCGACGATCGGCAGCATCTCTTTCGGGGTCGCCTTGGTCGCCGGGAGGAATCGCGTGCCCAGACCGGCGGCGGGGATGACAACTTTCGTCACTGGATCGAAGTCAGCCATGAATGCACCTTAATGGAGGGCCGTGTGGACAAAGCGGAGCTGCGCCGGAGGATCGTCGCCGCACGTGCAGGGCTGTCCGATCCGCGCGGCCCGGCCACCGCGATCAGGGAAACGCTACTCGACCGACCCTGGGTTCAGATGGCCGGGCTGGTCGCCTGTTATTGGTCCGCGGGCACGGAACCGGCCACGCACGGCCTCATCTTCGCCCTGTGGAAACACGGCACGACGGTCATCCTGCCGGTCCTGCGGCCCGACGATGACCTCGACTGGGCGGTCTACGACGGCCCCGACTCGCTGGCGCCCGGGCCGCGCGGCCTGATGGAACCAGTGGACACGCGGCGCGGCGTGGACGCCGTCCGCACGGCCGGGCTGGTGATCGTGCCCGCACTGGCGGTCGACGCCACCACCGGCGTCCGGCTCGGGCGCGGCGGCGGTTCCTACGACCGCGCGCTGGCGCGGGTCGGCCCGAACGTGCCGACGGTCGCGCTGCTGCACGAGGGGGAGCTGATCGACGGCGTGCCGGCCGAGCCGCACGACCTTCCCGTCTCGATGGCCGCCCTCCCGTCCGGCATCGTCACCTTCTGAGCCGTCTGCGTTGGGGTCTCAGGGGAGGATCTGCAGGTCGTTGAGGCCGCCGTTCTCGCCGAAGTACTCCTCCAGGTCGTCGTTCCTGACCGCGTCGAAGAACCGCCGTCCCGCCTTCCTGTCCAGGCGGACGATGCTGGCGCCCTTGACCATGGCGGTGCCGAGCGTCGGCACGGTGGCGGAGTCGACGGTGTCCGGCCGGATGTCCCGCAGTTCCAGCGCCAGGTCGCGCAACGTGCCGAGCGTCACGGCCGAGTCGACGCTGACCGCGCGCGTGAGCGCCTCCAGGAAGTCGTTCAGCTTGAGCGGGTCGGTCAGCATGTCCCGGCTTATGATCTTGTGTCCGAGGGCTCCGACGAACGCCTGCTGGCGCTTGATCCGGTCGAAGTCGCCGCCCGGCAGGTTGTACCGCTGACGGACGAACAGCAGCGCTTTCTCGCCCTCCAGGTGCACCAGGCCCTGCGGCCAGGTGACCTTGTTCGCCGGGTCGTACACCTTGCGCGCGACGTAGACGTCGACACCGCCGATGACCTGCGTCATCGCGACGAACCCCTTGAAGTCAAGGGCCGCGAAATGGTCGATGCGGACCTTGGTCAGGTCCTCGACGGTCTTGATCAGCAGCTTCGGGCCCCCGAAGGCGTACGCGGCGTTGATCTTGTTGTTTCCCCGGCCGGGGATACGGACATAAGAGTCGCGGGGGATACCGATGAGAGTGAGCCGCTCCCGGTCCGCGGGCACGTGAACGATCATGATGGTGTCGGCCCGCTGGCTGCCCGACTCGCCCGGCCGCTTGTCCGACCCGATGAGCAACCAGTTCTGCGCGTCCCCCACGGCCTTGGCCGGTCGGCCCGCGTCCTCGGGGAACGCTCCAGGGATACGCTGGATGTTGCCGTTGAGCGTGATCTGACGTTCCATCACCAACGCGAACGCCGCCGCGACCACCATGGCCAGAACCAGCCCGGTCGCGATCGTCAGCCGGCGTAACAACCGCCGCTTCCTGCGCGGCTTGACGGTCCCGGGTGGCCGCTGCGCCGGCTCGGACGTTCGGGATGCATCGGATATATCGGGTTCCTTCAGGGGGACGACCTCGTCGCCGTCGACGAAATGGTCCTTCCTCGCGCTCTCCAGGACCGGGGAAGTGTCGTCGGCCAATTTCGTCCCCTGCAAACCCGTTGTTCCTGTTCGTCTGTGTCGCGAGTGACGGTAGCCCATAGCCGTTGCTCGTGGTAGTGGCCTATACGAATACGACACAATGGACGCAAACGCGGGAGGGGGGCCGGTGAATCTTGATCTCTGGCTGCTCCTCGCGTCCATCGTCGTGATCGCCGCCATCGCCTCCGTGCGCGTCGCCCACCGCACCGGGCTGCCCAGCCTCCTGATCTACCTCGCCATCGGACTCCTCCTCGGCGAAGCCGGCCTGGGCCTGCAGTTCGAGAACGCGAAGGTCGCCCAGCAGATCGGCCTGGCGGCGCTGGCGGTGATCCTCGCCGAAGGCGGCCTGACCACAAGCTGGGAGCATGTACGCCGGGCCGTCCCTCCCGCGGTGGTACTCGCCACGGTCGGCGTCGCGGTGAGCATCGTCGCGCTGGCCGCGGCGGTGCACTGGCTGCTCGGCATGGACTGGCGCACCGCCCTGCTCCTCGGAGCGGTCCTCGCCTCGACCGACGCGGCCGCCGTGTTCTCCGTCCTTCGCCGCCTGCCACTCCCCGAACGCCTCTCGGGCATCCTGGAGGCCGAGTCGGGTTTCAACGACGCGCCGACCGTCATCGTCGTCGTCATGCTCAGCCAGATCAGCACACCAATGCCGAGCGTGGGGCACGTCTTGCTGGACGCGGTGTTCGAGCTGGCCATCGGAAGCGCCGTCGGCCTCGCGGTCGGCCCGCTCGGCGGCTACGCCCTGCGGCGGGTCGCCCTGCCCGCCTCCGGCCTGTACCCCATCGCCGTGCTCGCCCTCGCCTTCGTCGCCTACAGCGGCGCGACGCTCCTGCACGGCAGCGGTTTCCTCGCCGTCTACCTGGCCACGCTGGTACTGGGCAACATGCGCCTGCCCCACCGTGTGCCGACCCGGGGCTTCGCCGAAGGAGCCGCGTGGCTCGCCCAGATCGGCCTTTTCGTCATGCTCGGCGTCCTCGCCAGCCCGTTCGAACTCCCCCAGATGGTCGTGCCCGGACTGATCATCGGACTGGTGCTGCTGCTGTTCGCGCGCCCGCTGTCGGTGGTCGTCTCCGCCCTGGCCGTACGCGTGACCCGCACCGACCGGCTGTCCTGGCGGGAGCAGGCGTTCCTGTCATGGGCCGGACTGCGCGGCGCGGTGCCCATCGTGCTCGCCACCATCCCCTGGGCCGCCGGCATCACCGGGGCCAAGGGGGTGTTCAACGAGGTCTTCGTCATCGTCATCGTGTTCACCATGGTGCAGGGACCGACACTGCCGTTTCTCGCCCGCGTCCTGCAGGTAAGCGCCCCGGCCGAGGCACGCGACCTCGGGGTCGAGGCGGCGCCGCTGGAGGAGCTCAACGCCGACCTGCTGCAGGTCAGCATCCCTCCGGGGTCGGGGCTGCACGGCGTCGAGATCTTCGAGCTCCGCCTGCCGTCGGACGCCGCCGTCACCATGGTCGTACGCGAGGGCCGCTCGTTCGTCCCCGAGGGCACCACGCGGCTGCGAGCCGAGGACCAGTTGCTCGTCGTCACCACGGCCGCCTGCCGCAAGGTCGTCGAACGCCGGCTGCGCGCCGTCAGCCGCCGGGGCAAACTCGCCGGCTGGTACGGCGAAAGGGGCGAATGACCTCCTTCTTGCACGATGGCCCCGCCGACTTCGGAGACCGGCCCCCAAGAGAACCCCGCACCGCCGCCCCCGACGCGGACCCCGACTCATCCGGGTCATGGGGCTCATCGGTCCTCAGAACGGCCGGGGACCCCCGCGACGCCCACCCCACCCGACCCCCGCGGTGGACCTCACGACAGGGATTAGAACCCGTCCGGGTGGCGTTTAGCCTAATCGGCTGCGTACCATTAGCAGTCGCAGCGGTAGAGTGCCAATCTGCGTTGAGCCACACTGAGCCATATGAGGAGGAGCGCGTGCCCACCTACCAGTACGCCTGTACCGCTTGCGGTGAAGGGCTCGAGGTCGTCCAGCGTTTCACCGATGACCCGCTGACCACCTGCCCGAACTGCCAGGGTCAGCTGCGCAAGGTGTTCTCGGCCGTCGGCATCGTGTTCAAGGGTTCGGGCTTCTACCGGACGGACAACCGCTCCTCCGGTTCCTCGACCACCTCCACGACGTCCGCCGGCTCCAGCTCCGGCGGCTCCTCGAGCTCGGGCGGCTCGTCGGACTCCGGTGGCTCGTCGGACTCCGGCTCCAGCACGCCGGCGAAGAAGGAGCCCGCCTCCGCCAGCGCCACCCCGAGCAGCTCCGCCGCCTGACGCCTCCCCGGGTTGTACGGCCATCCGCCGTACAACCCGATTCGCATCCTTGGCGCCCCGGCGTCGGCCGGGTGTGGTGACCAGAGCCGACCGCGTGTGCGTTGACGCTCGTCCACAGGCTGAGCGGCGGCACCGACGGTTGTCCACAGCCTTGCCCTCCACCCTCACCGCCCCACGTCCGTGCCGCTAATCTCGAGCCCATGGTCATGACAGCTGACATCGGGGTCATCGGCGGTTCCGGGTTCTACTCCCTCCTCGACGACGCCGAGGAGATCGAGATCACCACGCCCTACGGGGCTCCCAGCGACATCATCACGGTCGGTCGCATCGGCGGGCGCACGGTGGCGTTCGTGCCCCGTCACGGCCGAGATCACCGGTTCCCGCCCCACCGCATCCCCTACCAGGCGAACCTCTGGGCGCTGCGTTCTCTCGGCGTGCGCCAGGTCGTCGCCCCGAGCGCGGTCGGTTCCCTGCGCGCGGAGTACGGGCCGGGCACGCTGGTGATCCCCGACCAGCTGGTCGACCGCACCTCCGGCCGGGCGCAGACCTACTATGACGCCGGTGGCGCGGTGCACGTCCCGTTCGCCGACCCTTACTGCCCGGTCGGCAGGGCCCTCGCCTACTCCCGGGCCGAGGCCGAGGGGTGGAACGCCGTGGACGGCGGCACCCTGGTCATCATCGAGGGTCCCCGCTTCTCCACCCGAGCCGAGTCACGCTGGTTCACCTCCAACGGTTGGTCGATCGTCGGCATGACCGGCCACCCCGAGGCGGTCCTCGCCCGCGAGCTGGCCCTCTGCTACACCTCGCTGGCGCTGGTCACCGACCACGACGCCGGCGTGGACACCGGCGAGGGCGTGACGCAGGAGGAGGTCTTCGCCTTCTTCGCCGCCAACAGCGAGCGCATGCGCACCCTCGTCGGCTCGGTCGTCGCCGAACTCCCCCTGGACCGCGCCTGCCCCTGCGGCGACGCCCTGAACGGCATCAAGCTCCCCTTCGAACTCCCCTGACCACCCTCCTCCAGCGCTCTCCGCCCTACCTCCCCGCGAGATCCCTCAGCTCACCTTGCAGGCCGCGAGCCGTACCGCGTTGCGACCGACCTCATGACCGACGATCGCCGCGCGGGCGCATAGCCGACGGTCGCGCGCCCCAGACGCGCGTGTTCATACGGTCGCGCGCCCGAGACGCGCGTGCGCGGCCATCCTGGACCGCGACTCTCTCCCGGGGGCGCAACTCCGTACGAGGCCGCGACTCCGTGCGGGAGAGCCGACACCCGCGATACTCCCCCACGGGCCGATAGCTTGTGGCCGGCACTCCCACCCCTTCGACAGGAGCCAGGCATCATGCAGGCCGCCACACCCATGCGCGTCATCCGGATGCTCAGCCGGCGTCGGCGGCTCGTGGCCGTCGCACTCGCCGCGCTGGGGACTGCGTGCGTCGGCCTGGCCGTCCGCCCGGCTCCCTCCGTCGCGATCCTGGCCGCCGCGCACGACCTCGGGGGCGGAGCGCTGACCGTGTCCGACCTGACGGTCGTCCACCTGCCCGAGGAGACCGTCCCCGACGGCGCCCTCCGCCCGGGAGCCCGGGTGGCCGGACGCGTTCTCACCGCCCCCGCCCGACGCGGCGAGCCGATCACCGACCTCCGCCTGCTCGGTCCGGCCCTCATCGACGCCTACGGCCCTGGCCTGCTCGCCACCCCGGTGCGCGTCACGGACGCCGCCTCGGCGCGGCTGCTCCGTCCCGGTGACGTCATCGACGTCATCGCCTCATCATCCGCCTGGGACGACCTCGCCCCGCCTCCGGCGGCCGACCCGGCCACAAGCGCACCGCCGGACCACGGCGACGCGCCCAGTGCCGCACCTGCCCGCACCTCTACGGCGGCGCAGGCCGTCACCGTCATCGCCGTACCCAGCGGGCCTCGCTGGAGCGGCACGTCCACCGGCGACATGGCCGAGACCGGCGCCCTGGTCGTCCTGGCCACCACGCCGGGCCAGGCCGCGCGCCTGGCCCAGGCCGGCACGGGCTCCCGCCTCTCGATCACCATCCATGGCCACACCCACTAACGGCCTACGGCACCTCATTCCCACCGATCAGCGAGCGCGCCACCTGAGCCCACGAACGGCATCGCAAACCCCAAGCCGAGCCACAGGCGGTGGACCGAACGCGCACGACTTCGACCAGAGGCGACAAGGAGTCCGCACTGCCTCTGGAGGTGGACATCGCAACGCCCACGGGCGTCGTCCGCCGGTCCCTGCGGGGGGATCCAAGCCAGATATGCATCAGGCGGAGCCAGTCTTACAACAACGACCCCAGCTTCGGGTCGTACTCCCAGTGCCAAGGCTCGAACGGACTGTGATAGGCCCAGTCGGGATGTATCCAGCCGAACCGCTTGCCGTTCGACTCAAGCCAGTTGAACTGCACCGAACGGAAGGTCTGGACGCCGCCGCACAGGTCCACCGCCAGGCCGAGGCCGTGGTTGCTACGCCCCGGCACCGCCGCGAACCCCGGCCGCCGATAGAAGATCGACTGCTGTTGCGCCAGGTTGCGGTAGCTGTCGGTCACGCAAATCGGCGTACCGAACTGCTTGCGGTACGCCTCACTGAGCGCGACGAACGCGATCGCCGCGTCGGCCCGCAACTCACGCCCACGCTGCTGAAGCGGGCACAGCACGTCCGCCGGCAACAGCCCGTTCGGATACTGTGCCGCCGAACTCACCCGGGTCGGGTCACAGGCCGCACCCGAGCGGCCGCCCTGGTTGACCCGCACGCCGAGCTTCACCAGCGTCTGCGACAGCGACTTCACAACGGTCGCGGACCGCTTCCTCAACGTGTCGATCTCCACGCTGAGCTGGGCCTCCACCAGCAGCTTGGTCGCCCGCAGATCCTGCGCCTCGCCGGCCAGTCTCTGCTGCTGCTGGTACAGCCGCCCGGCGTCCGCGAGTATCTCGTCCCGCCCGGACACCAGGTAGGTCATGTCGCTCAGCGCCCGCAGGCTTGCGTCGTCGCTGCCGTTGAGGAACGGGGCCATGTCACCGCCCGAAGGCTCCTGGTACAGCGACTGGACCAGGTCCGACAGCGGCTGTCGCATCTTGCCGAGCTGAAGGTTCGCCGTGCGCAACTGCTCCAGCTTGCCCTTGAGCTCCTTGTCGGCCTTCGCCAGCGTCGTCTGGCGCTGCTCCAGCGCCTTGGTGGCGTCCGCGAGCGCTTGGGACGACTTCTCGGCCTCGCGCCGCAGCTCTGTCAGGTTGGTCGGATCGGGTTTCCGGTCAGCCGTCTCGTGCGTGGCCGATCGCGCGTGCGCCGTACCGGGCGACGTCATACTGATCATGGAAATCATCGCCATAAGGACCGCGACCAGGCCCGCCGATCGAGGAGATGGCACGTTAAGACCCCTCCATTTGCGAACTTGTGACCTGCGCCCGCACGCACGTTACTACAGCGGACTGAGTGTCCGGGCCGGAGTCGCAAGAGCCGTTATGTACGGATCACGCCTTTTATGCCATCACCACCCCAGCGCCGTACCCCACCGCCCACACATCCTCCGATCCCCCGCACCGCCACCCCACCGCCCGCACGTCGTCCGATCTCTCACATCGTCACCACACCACCCCGTGCGCTCCCGCCCATCATCATCCACAAGTTCCCGCGCCCCACGGGTGACGGCCCTCAGGCCCCGGCCTCTGCCTCCCACTCACTCCCCGCCTCATCCGTCCTGCCGAAAACCATCCTCCCGGGGGCCGTCCGCCGTGGCGCTTCACATGCCTCGCCACCCTTCGCACCCGCCTTCACAGCGTCGCCCTCACCGCTCCCTGCCTCCGCAACGTGCCCCGCCATGGGCGTATCCGCGCCACTCCCGTCCCTCCGCGCGTCCGAGGCGCTCCCTCCCGTGCGCCCCTCCGCACGCCTCCTGTCCACCATCGCATCGGAGACCCGCCGCTGCCCGCGCCCCGCTGCGCCGCATCCCCTGACCACCACGTCCGAGGAGCGCACCCCCGCGCCCTGCTTTGGCACGCGCGGCCCATCAACCCCCTGACGCGCCCGTCCTTCCGACGGATGCCGCAGCCGTCTACCTTCCCCCCTCCGCGGGGAGCGCCCATCGTCTCCCGGAGGCCGACCAACCGTCGCAGGTCTCACGCTCATCTCCGGCCGCGTACCCAGCAGCACCGCCCCACCATCCGCCCGTCCTGCAGGCCGCGACCCACCCCCTCCCCGCGGACGACCTCCGCGCCCAGGACTTCCACACCCACCTACGCGCCCATTCAGCTGATGCCACACCCCAGGACGCTCCCGGCCACCCGCCGCACACACGGACTCCCCACCATCGCTCTTCCCGCGCACCTTCAGCGGTGGCACAGCGCCCTCGTACACGTACTCAGCGTGCGGCGGCGCCGGCGTTGGCGTGATGAAGTACGCGCCGGGCACCTCCCGCAACCGCTCTGCGCCCCTGACCTTCACCGAATGCCGGGTCCCGCTCCGCGCCTGCTGCTCGTACCCCGTCGACTCCGCCACGAGAAGTCCCACCGCGAGCATCGCCGGCGCCAACATCGCGAACACGAGCACCCCAGGCCGGATCTCCTGGCCCCTCTTCGGACTCTTACGTCGTCGCCCAGTCACGGAACGTGACGGTAGTCACCGACAGCTACGCCCCGTTGGCGGCATGTCAGCCCTTTACCCCCGCACATCGCATACATGAGAGACCCCCCGCAAAGCCGAGCCCCGCCACGGCCCACACGGTGCTCGCCTTTCGGTACGCTTACACCAGATCCCGCCTCCGTAGCTCAGGGGATAGAGCACCGCTCTCCTAAAGCGGGTGCCGCAGGTTCGAATCCTGCCGGGGGCACTTTCTGATCAGCGAGAACCCTCCCCTACCTGGGGCTTCTCTCCCATGGCCCCGACGATCTTGGGCAGGCACGTGCAGTCGTAGGCAGCCACATGTCAGGGCTCGTGCAATATACGTGCAATGATCTTGAAGCCGTTTCGCCAGGTTAACCGTACAAGTGGGCGACGCCGCGGGATCTACCCGAGGTCATCCCGCAACTCTCCCCCACCACGCACGAATCACCGATCGGGACAAGCACCTCCGTGGCCAATCCGGCATGGGACGAAACTGGATGCACGCCGGGCTCCACACCTCGTAGGGTCTCACTCCTCCCTGATGACCGGCTCCCCGGCACCGCCCTCTGACGCCCCCCCACCGCCGGCTCCCCCGGCTGGCAGCCGCAATTCCGTCGGCACCGGATCCGGCAGCCCGATCGGTGGCGTATCCCACTGTTTGGGTTCACTCAGGTCGACCATGCCGCTAGAGAACTTCGCGCCGATGAAGTCGACCACGCCGCCGGAGAAGTTTGCGTAGATGAAGGAGACCACACTGCCGGAGAACTCAGCACCGAAGCTCACCGTGCCACCGGAGAACTTCGCCCCCTGGAAGCTGACCAGGCCGCCCGAGAACTTCGCGCCGAAGAAGCTGACGCTGCTGCCAGAGAATTCCGTGTGGATGAAGTCGACAGTCCTACCGGAGAACTCCGCGCCGATGAAGCTCACCATGCCGTCGGAGAACTTCGCGCTGATGAATTGGACCGCACCGTCGGAGAACTTCGCGCCGGTGAAGTGGACCGTACCGCCGGAGAAGACAGCCCCCTTGAAGTCGCCGCCGTCGAACACCACCCCGGTGAAGTCCAAGTCGTGGCCCTGCCAGGAGACCACGGCCCCCTCACGCAGGTGTGCCGTGATCAGTCGAATGATCGTTTGCCGGACCTCACGCAGCCCAGCAAACGCAAGGCGTTCGGCCTCTGGCACATCGTCAAGCGGTTCCGGGCTGTAAGGCATGCGCAGGTAGGCGCACAGGACGTCAATGCACGTCTGTCGCAGTTCCCGGGTCGGGGCATCGTCGGCCAGGCCAGCAAGGGCGTGCGCGCCAGCCAGTCGTACCGCCGGGGAGTCGTGGCCGAGTTGCCCGGCGGCGGTGGCGAATCGGTCGTTATGCAGCTTAGTCGCCTCCCGCTGCTCACCACGGTGGGCACGCTGTTCGGCCTGTTCGGCCAGAATCTGGGCAGCCTCGACAACCTTTTGCCGCCGGTAGGCCACCACCAACGCCACCAGTCCGCCCACCCCGGCTACCACCGCGAACGCGATTTTCAGAAGCTCGAACAGCGTGGCCGCGCTTACCCGCGCCTCCGGACGCAGCCCTTCCACACCTAACAGCACCAGCCCGCCGGTGATCACCCCTGCCAACAGCGCCACCGCTGCTGCCCCGGTCACCGCCAACGCTGGGCCGATACGCATCAACCGCAGCCCTGGCGCCTTCGCCCGCGGCCGCGACTTGTCCGGCTCGGCTGGCCCACCCGAGCCGGACTTGTCCACCTCGCCCATACGACCCCATACGCGGTGCCAGCCGCCGCGTTACATCGCCATGCCGTACACGCCACCCGGCCGCATTGAGCGCCCTCGGTTCCTACTCGGCGTCAGAGACCGTGGGTCTCATCCTGGGACGGGGAGGACGGTCTCTCAGTGGGAGGAATGATCGCGTTGAAGAACGGGACGGCCAAGCCGAACGAACCGCCGGCATACAGCAAAGCCATCTGCCAGACCGTGCCGGCCGACGTGGTCAGGGCGAACGCGATAGCCGCGACGAAGGCCGCCGCGATGACCACGACGGCGGCGCGGATGGTGAGCAGGTACACAGTCCCTCCGTAGGGAGTTGCGGGTACGCCCGTCGTACCTCGCATCGAGCGGGCGACGCCTGAAATGGCCGTTCACCTGCTCAGATCCCAGTTTCGGGCTGCCCTGGAGCAGTTGCCCCTTTTGGTTGAAGTGGTTTTTTCGGCGCTGCAGGCCTCAGTTATGTCGTCCTGAGAACGCCATTCCTAGTCGAAGGTTGTCAAGAATAGACTTGGCTGGTCAACACTGCGCCAATAGCTGTCGTGAGGATGATCTTGGTTAGGGCTATCGCGATGCCGTCCAAGGAGCAGGTCCCCGAAGGTCCTCACCGAGACCTTCTGATCGTGCTCTTCCAGATGTACCGAAGTGCCGGGCGTCCCCCGCTCAAGCAAATTGTCTCTACGGCGAAACGGCTGAACCTGGACGGCACCGCGAGTCAGGAGACAGTCCGGCGCACGCTGCACGGCAAGATCATCCCCGAGCGATGGGAGACGGCTTACGCCGTGTACGCCCCGCTGTGCGAGCTGGCCGGCATCGACCCCGACGCGGAGTACTACCGGGACAACGAGTACAACGGGTACGGGGACCCTCCTACATCGACTCACAGGGAGTTATTCAGGCAAGCGTGGAGCGCCGCTTTCGACACCGAGGAACTCCCGCCTCCCGTGCTAGGAGCCAAAGTTCCGCCCCCTCCTCCGCCATCTCCCCCTCGCCCCGCTTACTCCCCCCTTTCCGACGGACCACCGTTCTGACCGATCCGGGCGACCTGACTCCCGCCACTAGGGCCGACGTGGGGGTCCGTAATCTCGCCGGTGGACCGGTCATAGCCTGACGGGGGTTCGCCCCCGCCGCCGGCGGCGCTGGTGCCGACCTCTCGGACAGTGCTCAGGGGCGGTGCAGATCTGGGGGAGTTTCGTAGTGCGGTGGCGGCTCTTGTCCCGGCGTAGGCCAGGGATCGCTGGGGGGACGGGCCTGCTGGACAGTGGGGGCATGGGGTGAGGTGGGAACAGCGGGTCGCTGATCGCTGGCTGGCGGTGGGAGGGCTCCCTGCGTCAGCCCGTAGACGAAGGCGGCCGCTAGGGCGACCACGGTTACTCCGCCAGCCCCACCGACGGCCACCGCGACCGCCCGCCGCCGCTTGCGCCGGGTATGCGGGGAAACCCAAGTTCTCCCACCACCAGGGCGTTTCCGGTAGTGCCCTTTGACGTATGACACATCGTCGTCACCCATGCCCTGGACGGTACGTTCGCAGGTTCCCCTAAACCAGGAGGTGCCAGGGCCATGCTTGCCTGCCCTCCAGGTGATAGGCGCGAAGCGGCCGAACAAGACCTCCCAGCTTGGGAACCCAGGCTTCATCGGGAGTGAGTCCGTCTATGGGACCACGGCGTACCCGCAGAGGGCGGGCACTCAAGGCCAGTTTCCCCTGCCAGCTCGACTCGTCGCGCCCTAAAAATAGACGACGTTAGCCCGCTCGCTAGGCCTTGCGGACCGCCGTAGGTTCATATGCCGGAGGTCGGCAACCCGACCAGCGGCGTCTCTCAACTTCCGGTCGCGCTCAAAGCCATCGTGCTGCCGAGAGATTGGTTCACTCGTCCAGCGCGCGCATGATCTTAGTGTTAGCTAGTTCTCTCTGGCCGTCGATTACCTTCGCATACACGCGCTGAAGTACCTCGACGCTGTGGCCCGCTCGCTTGGCGACCTCGGTGGGGGCGACGCCGGAGGCGAGCCAGAGGGAGACGGCCGCGTGTCGAAGGTCGTACGGCGTCGCCGCCAGGGAAGAGGCCACCTGCTCAGGGGTGAACGCTTCCTTGCGTGCGGACTTCCAGACGCGGGAGATCGCCGAGTTGGTGTAGAGGCCGCCGTTACTTGTGGCGAACAGCCTGCCGTCGCCGGTCACGCCGAACTCTTCGATGTGCTCGCGCAGGATCTTCACCAGAGTTGGAGGAATCGGCACCGGCCGGGTGTCCTTGTCCGCCCTGTGCTTGAGGCCGCGGTCGTCGTGCGCGGCGCCCGAGTCGGTGTACCGCTTGTTGGCGAAGGGCCGCGCCGTCTCCAACGTGAGCAGTCCCCACCCCTCCCGCGGCAGGTCGCAGTTCTCGCGCTTGAGGCCCGCCGCCTCCTCTGGGCGAAGCGCCGCGTAGTACATGCACGCGTACATCGCCCGCATCCGCGCCCCTCGCGTCCGGCCGACGCGAGGCATGGCATCGAGCAGCGCCCGAGCCTGACGCGGGTTGACCACCGTCCGGGGGTCGACCGCGTCCACCGTTTCCGGAGGCGTCCACTTGACCCTGTTGAGGGGGTTGACGCCGAACACCTTCTCTTCCACGGCCAGTTCGAGGAGATGGTGAAAGACCTCTCGCTTACGTAGGACCGTGTTCGCCGCCGCCCTCTCCCCCTTGAAGGTCACGGAGATCGCATCGAGGGCGAGCCGGATCACGCGCGCCTGTTCGAGCTCGGCCAGCGGCAGCGACGCCGTTTCGAGCCAGCGCAGAACCGGGGCTTGCTCGGCCAGCAACTCTCCGCGCCGCTCGTGGGGAAGCAGGTAGTACTCCCGAAGGACTCGGCGCATGTCGCCATCGTCGGGCCGGCCGGGCAGGTCCTTCACCAGGGCCGGGACCAGGGCCAACAGGGCATAGACGTCGGTCTCCCTCGTTCGGGCCGCTGAGGTCTTCCATCGTTGGGCTATGAACCGATGTGCGAAGGCCAGGAAGGTAGGGCCGTTCCGGTTCGGCTCAGATGCCAGCTTCGACTCGGGTAGCCCGGTGTTGATGTCGAACGCCTCGCCATTCCTGGCAGCCATCCGAAGGTCACGCATGTGACTGTTGGCGAGTTCCTTGGTCCGGAATGTCTTCGACGTCCGGCGGCCGGCGACAGACCAGCGCGCGACGTAGGACGGCGTCTTACTGGACTGGTTGCGGTAGATCTCGAAGAACTTCACGTCATAGCTGGCGTTCACGCGGCCTCCCGCCGGGACTCAAGCCACACCGTGAAGTCGCTGCGCCAGACCAACAGATCACCATTCGGCAGCTTGAGGCAGACGGGCGCGCGGCCCAGCTCACGCCAGCGGTAGAACGTCCGGCGAGAGATACCGCCCAGCTCTTCGAGGACCTGGGACAACGGCATGAGCTCGTCGCGGCGGTTCATGGACCAACCTCCGCAAGTGCCGACGTAGCAGGCTCAGGCCGCCCGGCCAGGTACGAAGCAAGGATCTGATCCCCCGCGGACAGGCCCTTGCCGGCGTACTCCCAGTGCGCGATCACGAGGATCGTGTCCTCGTCGAACAGGGGTAGGCGTCCGGTGCTGATGTCCTCGTCGCGCATGTGGTCGGCGCGGGCGGCGCGTAGGGCGCCCAGGGTGGTGGAGTAGTGGCGGGATTTGGTGGAGAAGTGGCCGCGGAAGCCGAGCATGTGTGCCCATTGGGCGAGCCGTAGTTCGTTGAGCCGGTCGAGTTGGGCCAGGCGGAAGCATTCGGCGATCAGTCGCCGGGGGTGGTCACGCAGGCTCAGGCCGGTGACCTCGTCGGGTGAGTTGATGCGCCGGTCGATGGTGCCGACGCATTCGGCGGCTTTGGTGGCGTACTTGGCGATGTAGCCGGCGACCGCCTGCTCTGTCAGTTCTCCGTGCATGGTGATGGGCTGGATGTCGAGCTGTGCGCCCCAGCGCAGGACGCGGGCAGGCTCACCGGCCAGGGCCGGAGCGGGGACGCTGACCGCGCCGGCCGCGTGCCGTACGGCTTGCGCCATGGCGTCACGATCGGCCCAGGACGGTGGCGGAGCGTCAGGTCCGCCGGGTCCGTCGAGGCGGATGACGGCGTGGAAGTGGACGACGCCGCGGCGTTGGTATTCGGCGACTTTGGCGAAGGAGATGACCAGGTGTTCGCCCAGCTCTTTGACCGTCAGGCCGTGGAGCTTGGCCAGGTGACGGCGCAGGGCGAGGGTGAAGCGGCGCCACAGCTCAGGGGCCAGGGCGTTGAAGAGCACGCTTGCGGCGTAGTCGTAGCAGTCGGGGCAGAGCGGTTCGCCGAGGCGGTGTTCCTCGTTGCCGTGCCGGGCGGTGCAGGAGATGACACGCCCGTGCGGGCATTTGTCGGCGTCGCGCCGGGGGTGGCAGGGCGGGACCTTGCCGCCGTGTTCGCGTCGGGTGTGGACGGGGCCGAAGGAGGGGGCGGTGAGAGTGACGAACAGCGCCGGGTGAGCGCTGACCGAGGCGGGGACGCCTTTGCCGCCGGCCAGGCCCGCGCGGATGAGCTGGTAGGTGTCAGCGCGGTAAATCTCAGCGCAGGCCGGGCAGCGCGAAGCCCGCCGGGTCTTGCACTGCACGCGCAGCACGCCGCCGGGTTCGCGGTTGGTGTTGTAGGTGTGCAGGACGTGGCCGGTCGCGGCGTCGATGTGGCGGACCCGTCCGCGTAAGTGGATGGGCTGGCGGCATCCGCCGATCGCGCGGATCTGCGCGGCCCACCGGCCGTATTGCGGGTCGTGGAGCCGGGCGATCATCCCGGCTACCGCTGTCTTGTTGCCGAGGTTGGGCATGATGGGGCGTGTCCCTTCCGGGTCTTTCGGGTTCGGTGGGGGATGGCCCCCGACGTGGCGCGGAACTTGGCGGTTGTGCGGCCACGCCGGGGGCGCCAAGGCTCTAGGCCCCGTGGTTGTCTGCTCCGGTGCCGTCGCAGTCGCGGCAGGTGTCGGCCATGCTGTCGACGCCGGTCCCGCCGCAGGTGGCGCAGCGGTAGCGGATGACGATGAGGTCGTCATTCGTGCCGGTCATCTCAGGCACCCGGCGCGGGTCGGTGGAGTCGAGGGTGATGGAGTCCTCATAGCTCCTACGCGCGGCCCAGCGGGCGCGGGAGGAGGCGAGCAGGCCCACCGCCTTGTACTCGGCGACGCCGAAGGCGATACCGGCGGAGAAGTGGCCCTCTGCCAGGTCGCGAGGGTCGACGTCGGCGCCGAGCACGCGAGCGACGTGGGCGACCTGGTCGCAGATCTCCTCATCGGTGCCGCGGGGGTAGTAGTAGGCGGTCAGGGCGCTGTTGGGGATGGGGATGTCGGGGTTGGTGTCGAGGAAGTCGGCCAGGTCGCGTAGGCCGTTGATGTAGGCCGGGCGATCGGGGGTGTGCGCCATCGCGGGTGTCCCTTCGGTGTCAGGCGGGGTCGGGGGCGTTGCGGAGTTGCCGCAGTAGGTCGGTGGCGAGTTGGTTGGAGATGCCGAGCCGGGCGCGCAGGGTGTCGCGGGTGATGGGCTTGCCGTGTTTGGCGTGGTGTTCGGTGGCTACGCGCCTCGCGTAGTCGAGCAGCCCGCCGGGGGCCGGCGGGGGTTCGTCCTCGCTGGGGACGAGCGTCGAGGACGGGGCCGGTTGCGGGACGGGGCGCGGGGACGGATCGGGGACGGGAGCCGACTCGGGTATGGCCTTCGGGGACGGTGTGAGGACGGGGACGGCCCCCGGGGACGGCGCGGGAACAGGGACGGGCGCCGGTACCGAGTCGGGTACGGCCGCCGGGGACGGGGACGAGCGGTTAAGGACGGCGCGGCGTTCGAGCATGGAGACCGCGACGAGGAAGGCCGCGGCGGGGGTTGCGGCGGTGATCCAGCCCCAGACCGAGGGGTGTGCTTGGGCGAGGTTGGCGGCCAGGGACAGGATGACGCCGCCGGCCAGGACGAGGGTGGGCCAGGAGATCAGGCCGGTGCGGGTGCGGCCGGTCTTTTTGTCGCGCTGGCGTTCGCGGGCGGCCATGACGCAGGTGAGGTCGACGCAGACGGCGACGGCCCAGGCCATCCAGCCGGATTGTCCGTGCTGGGTGGCGGTGTCGCGGATGTGGGTGAAGGAGCCCGCACCGGCGATCAGGGCGACCACGGCGACCGGGCCGGAGTCCAGTAGCCACCCGCCCAGCCGGGCGGCACGTCCGCGCGGTGCGTTCATCGGTAGGAACCCCTTTCAGGCCGCGATCTCGGGCTGAGTGGCGGCGTCGAGCTGGTGGCCCAGGCCGCTTGCCTTGACCTGGTCCCAGGACGGCGCGCGGTCGGCGAAGGCGTGCGCGGCTTGTTCGGCCGCGGTGGCGGAGACGTAGCCGGAGCGGGCGCGGCACCAGCGGCCATCGGCGCCGGTGACCACCGCCACCCCGGGCATGCCGGGAGGGATGGACCGGGCGGCGACCAGGGCGTCGGGGTCGAGGTCGCCGAGAGTCATCACGGCGGTTTCGGGGTCGTTGACGCGGTGGCAGATGCGTCCGCCGATCTGGGCGCGCAGTGCGGTCACCCCGGGTCCGAGGTCGGAGCCGATGCGTTGTCCGGACAGCAGCAGGTGGATTCCGAAGGCCCGTCCGAGCTGGGCGATGCGCAGCAGCGCGGTGGCGGTCTTGGTGACCTCGTCCTTTTCGGCCTTGTCGGCGGTCAGGTACAGCTCGGCCAACTCGTCGACCAGGACCACGATGGGGATCGGGCGCAGCGCGTCGGCGAGTTGCCAGATGTCGCGGGCGCCGTGCTGGCGGCAGGCGAGCATTCGGGCGCCCATGATGCCGATCAGTTCGGCCAGCAGCTTGACCGCATCGGCGCGAGTGGTCACCAGGGCCGACAGCCGCGGCCCGTAGGGGGACAGCTCGACCCCGCCCTTGAGGTCGAATCCCACGATCGCGACCGGTTGCCGGGCGAGCGCCACGATGAGGGCGTTGATCAGGTTGGACTTACCGGATTGGGTGGCGCCGACATTCATCCAGTGCGGGATGAGCCGGAAGTCCAGCGTCCAGGGGCCGCCGGATTCCAGGACGCCTATCACCGGACGCAGCAGGTCGGCCGCGGTCCACCCGCCGTCCGGGTCACCGGTCGGCATGACGGGCAGGACGTGGGCTAAAGGGTCGCGGGTGGTGGCCTGCAAGGTGACGCGGCCCGGGCGGGAGTCGACCACGCGGACCGCTTCGACCCGCCAGGCGTGCGCGAGCCGTTCGCAGACCTTGACGTAGTCGTCGGGGATCTGGCCGTCGAGGAGATGGAAGGTGACGCGCCAGCCGTGCCGGACCGGCCGGGGAAGCTTCATCCAGGGCTTGGTGTCGACGGCGACCCGCTGAAAGCGGCGCTTGACCCGCACGACGCCGGTCGAGGCGACCAGGCCGGGAACGGTGGTGAACCACCAGCGGTGACGCTTCTTGGTGAGGCCGCACCCGGTGGCGATGTGCCGCCAGGTCCAGCGCAGTCGCACCGCTTTGAGCGGGAAGCCGATCAGGTACCAGAAGGAGACTGGGGCGAAGCGGCGCCATAGGCGAAGGACGACCAGGACGCCGAGACCGATCAGCAGCGGTCGCGGGATAAGGTCGAGGAGGGACATCAGGCCACCTGCTCGGGCATGCCGGGGGTGGTGCGGACGAAGTCGGTGGCCTTGTAGGCGATCCCCCAGCGCATGACGCCCTGGATGCTCTGCTCCCAGACGTAGCCGATCAGGTTGACCGGGGTGACCTCATCGCCGGCGGTGATGTCCGGCTCGGCCGAGGTGCCGATCTTGAGGAGTTCGAGACGGCCGAAGTCGTCTTCAACCGAGACGGTGACCTCGTAGACGATGTTGCCGTTCTTGTCGCGCTTGATCTCTCCGGTGTCCTTATTGACCAGCCGGGGCCGGGCGGCCTTGACGCAGGTGAACTGAAGCCGGTTGGTGTCGACGGGGATCGGGATGGTGCGCATGGTGAAGGGGTTCCTTCCGAGTCGGGATGCCTAGACCTCATGGAACACTTGGAATTCTAAGTTGTCAATGAGTTCTAGGGGCGCTTGGTTGGCGAGGAGGCCGGTTCGTGGTGAACTTGAGATGTGGGTAAGTAAGGAGACAGATGGTCCAGAACACCGGCCGGCCGGGTTACTTGCAGATCGCCGACGAGCTACGCGGGCAGATCACTTCCGGCGCTCTGCCCGCCGGCCAGGCGTTGCCGTCGATCGCCCAGCTCTGCCAGCGCTACGAGGTATCGGCCAGCGTGGTGAAGGCCGCCATCAGCGTGCTACGGACCGAGGGGTTCGTGATCGGCCAGCAGGGCAAGGGCGTGTTCGTCCGCGACCGGCCGCCGGCCGACGAGCCGCCGCCGTCGACGGACGGCCATGGGGAGATCCTGGATCAACTGGCGGAGATCAGGGCGGCTCTCGGCGATCTCGGTCAGCGTCTCGCCGATCTTGAGTCGGCCGTGTTCCAAGAGCCGAAACGATCTGGCCGACGCGGCACGTGAGCTCTTCGAGCTCCGCGTGGATCGCGGCCAGTTCTTCGGCGACCCTCTGCTCTGCGCTGCTGTTCACGGTGGCCTCCCTGCCCGGGGTTTGCGTCCCTGTGGGATGACCTAAGTTCACCGTCACCAGCGGCTTTTCTGTATCACGCGGCTCTAGCTAAGCTTCTGCACGCCGTCTCATCAGCGGTTTACACGAGCGTTTTCACATGCACCACCGAAGCAGTCCGCTACCCCCGAGCGCGAACGTGAAGGAATGCACTTGAAGACGACCCGGCGCCAAGGCTGGACACCCGCCAAACTGCGGGAACACCGTGAAGCGCACGGCCTGACCCTCGAAGGCGCCGGCGACCAGCTACGCCAGACGGCCGAACGTCACGGCCTGGCCGTGCCCGCCGCGAACTTCCAAACGCTGTGGGGACACGAGCACGGGTCGATTTACCCCGGTCCGCACTACCGCCGCGCGTACTGCCTGCTCTACCAGGCCACCGAGCCCGAACTTGGCTTTCGCCTACCGTTGCCCGGTGAATCACAGAAAGCGGACATCGTGATTTCCGATCTGCCCGCACCCGCCGACCCTGCCGCCGACAACGCCGCGGCCCTGGTCATCGAGGAAGCGTTCACCAAGGTCTCGGTCGACGGCATCGCCGACAGCAGCTCACCGCAGGCAGCGCTCCGCGCCCGCGTGGTCGACGCCTGGCGCCGCCGCCATGCCGGAGGGGACCCCAAGCCCATCCTTGTCCTCGTCGGTGGGTACGCCGGGTCCGGCAAGACCGAGTTCTCCCGGTTCCTGTCCGACATCACCGGGTGGGCGTTCCTGGACAAGGACTCTCTCACCCGGTCCATGGTCGAGCGGCTGCTGATCTCTCTCGGCAGCGACGCCAACGACCGGCACACCGAGCTGTACATGAAAGAGGTCCGCCCGCTGGAGTACCGGTGCCTGATGGAAACCGCGTGGGACAACCTCAATGTCGGCACCTCGGCGATCCTGTCGGCCCCGTTCATCACCGAACTACGCGACGAGGCATGGTTCACCCGGTTGGAGAACCGGTGCGCCGCCAAGGGCATCGACGTCGCGGCGATCTGGGTGCGCTGTGATCCCGAGTCCATGCGCGAGTACATCGAATTCCGCGCCGCCGCCCGCGATGCGTGGAAGCTGGCGAACTGGGAGCAGTACGTGGCCGGCCTTGACGTCGACAACCCGCCGTCCACCGCACACCTAACGGTGGACAACCGGCTAGGGGCGGCGATCAGCCTTGCCGACCAGACCCGCGACGCCCTCAAGCGCATCCTCACGTGACCGCGCCACCCACCGGGGTCGTCCTCTACGGCCCACCCGCCAGCGGCAAGAGCACCACCACCACCGCGCTTCACCGGCTCGACCCGCGGTTTCGGCTGCTGCGCAAGCTCAAGGTCGGCACCGGCCGAGCCGACGAGTACCACCTGGTCACCGCCGCCCGCCTGGACGAGCTGCGCCAGGCCGGCCGCACGGTCGCCGAGACCCACCGGTACGGCAACACCTACGCCATCGACCGCGCCGAGATCGACACCATGACCGGCGCCGGACTCATCCCGGTCGCCCACATCGGCAACATCCCCGACGTGCGTACCCTCGTCGGCCGGGACCCCTGGTTGCGCGTACTGCTGTGGGTACCGCGCGAGGTCTGCGAACAGCGGTCCCAGGGCCGCGGGGACGTCGACACCGCCCAGCGCTTGACCGCATGGGACGAAACGCTGACCGATCTGCAGGCTCACGCCGACGACGGCTTCTTTCACCTGCGCCTCCACACCGACCGCATCGGCCCCGACCAGGCCGCCGCCGAGATCGCCGAAGCGTACGACGCCCTCACTCGCCGTCTCCTTCACTCGGAGCGACCCCACCGGGAAGACGTAGGAGCACCGCCGGCGGGATGAGGTCCAGGCGCCACCACGTCCCGCAGTCCTCACAGGTGGCCCCACTCGGCATGACCCCGCCATAGGGCCACACGAAGGTCCAGCACACCCGCAGGTGGGCACAGCCGGCTTGCCGCGGCCGACCGTGCCCACCCGCAGGGGTTCGTTCGCCGAGCGCGACGATCACAGCGGATGACCTGTGATCCAGGAAGGCGCGTCCGGCGAACGTGTCCGGCGTAGCTCGTGATACCGCTCAGCCACCCGGCGTGCCGCCGTCACCGGGTCATCGGCCGGGCTGTAGCGGTAGGTGAACCGCCCGGTCACCGGGGAGAACCCGCCGGCCCACCACAGGTAGCAGGGACCGGCCCAGACCACCAGGTCATACCAGACCGACACCAGCGCAAGCCCGGTTCCCTCGTTGACGTCGGCCGCGATGCCATGCCGCTCCAGCGCATCACGCAGCCGGTAGGCGGCCCGGATGGCCGGATGCCGAGGCGGCGCCAGCCCGGGGATCACGGCTTGCGCCCGATTCCGCCGAGCACCGGCACCCGCAGGTCGTCGGTGTACACCGGGCCGTCCGGCCGCCACAACGGCACATACACCACGCCCGGCTCGACCAGGCTCAGGCCGTCGAAGAACCCCGCGATCTCCACCAGCGTCCGCAGCACCGCCGGAGCACTCGCCCGATCGTAGGCCGCCCTCGCCGCCATCAACGCCCGGCGCTGCTCGGCATGCGAGACCACCAGATACGAGCCCGGCGCCATCGCGCGAATGAAGGTGTCAACGATGCCGTAAGGGTCTTCGCTGTCGCGGATGAAGTGCAGCACCGCGCACAGCAGCACCGCCACCGGCTCGCCGAAGTTGAGCACCCCCCGTACGTGCGGATCGCCCAGAATGTGCAACGGCTCTCGAAGGTCGCCGGCCATGGCGTGAGTGTTGGGGTTGTCAGCCAGCAACGCGCGGGCATGGGCGAGCACGAGTGGGTCATTGTCGACGTACACCACCCGCGCCCGCGGGTTGAGTTCTTGCGCCACCTGGTGGACGTTGCTCTGAGTCGGCAGCCCGGTCCCGATGTCGAGGAACTGAGTGATCCCGCACTCGCCGGCCAGGAACCGCACCGCCCGACCGAGGAACTCCCGGTTGGACTTCGCCATCAACCGCACATGCGGCGTCTTGCGGATCACCTCCTCGGCACACTCACGATCGACCGGAAGATTGTCCTTGCCGCCTAGGTAGTAGTCGTACATCCGCGCCACGCTGGGCGTACTCAGATCCAGGTGGCCCGGAACAACACTCTGCGACCCCTGCCCGGGGTCCCGCTCCGGTGCATCCATGCCGGGCATCATAGGCAAGCCTGCCTACTCTTGCCTACCCCTGCCGATCGGTACGCCCCGTAACGCCCCGTGACCTGGGCCTACCGTTCGCTTCCTATCGTCGGAGATGTGATCGACTTCCGGCCTGATCAGCCCAAGTCAGAGCAGGTACTCGCCGAGATGCGCCGCCGCATCAAAGCCGGCGTCTACAAGCCGGGCCACCCCGTCCCTGGCGAACCTCGCATGGCCGAAGAGTTCGGCATCGCCCGCCGAACAGCCCGCAAGGTGATCAATGCACTCTTGGCCGAGGGCCTCATCTATACGGTCAAGAACATCGGCACCTTCGCCGCCGACCCGGCAACCGGCCAGCCGCCCGAGCACATCACCAGGCAAGACCATCCGGACGAGGACGACGAGCCCTCACCACAAGCCCAGTGAACCACCGGCCAGCTCAGACAGCCAAAGCACACCAGGACCAGGCCGCCAACGACCCTCGATGAGGACTTTCTCCACGTCCTTAAAGGCGGACCGCTGCGCGGCCCGCCGGGCGCGCCGGGCGGTCTGCGTGCCCGGCTGCGGCTCTTCGGCCGGTCCGGGCGCGCGGGGCGGTGCGTGCCCG
>NZ_JBSGDZ010000049.1:0-37674 GCF_053602655.1 Sphaerisporangium sp. NPDC004334 | reverse complement strand
ATGACGCCGAGCACGCGGGCGGTGCCGGCGGTGGTGATCTCGCCGACGACCAGGGGGGTGCCGCCGGAGGCGGAGATGCCGTCGACCAGCGGGCCTACTTCGCTGGTGGGGTGGCCGCCGTGGTCGCGCACCCATTTCATGACCGAACTCGCCGCGCCCTTGCGCACCTGGCGGCCGTCCACCTCCACCCCGGACATGCGGGTCTGCGCAGTGAAGGCCACCCACGAGGCGTGGTCCAGCTCGCCGGGCGTGTGCTCCCGCAAGCCGTAACGCCGCTTGGCGTGCACGACGATGGAGCGGCCTTCGGGGGTCTCGTCGGCCAGGCTGGCGAGCTGCGCGGCCTCGGCCAGCTCGCGCTCCGGCACCCCCTCCACCGGGAGGAACGCCGAGGCCTGGCGGTTGCCCAGGGTGACATGTAGTCGCCCAGCGGGCGGTGTGTCAGCGCGAGGGCGACGACGAGGGAGCATACGAACACGGCGCCCGCCGTCGCGGTGCCCATCAGAACCGCTCCGGGAACAGCAGGGCGGCGACCATGAACAGCACCAGGGCGGCGGCCACCGCCAGTCCGGCGGCGTTCACGGCGCTCACAGCCGCTCCACCCCGCGCACGACCAGTCCGACGATCGCGAACACCACGATCGTCAGGGCCACGAAGCCGACGTCGGCCATCGCCACTCCTCGCAATCCCGCAAGACGCCTCCCAGGGCCCGGCAGGGGCCGCAGGACGAGACAATCGCGATGCTTGGCGTGGTTGACGCGTTTTGACGGATTCCATACGCGGTCAGGCCGAGTATTGGCGCCCGCCATACGCCTCCATCGCCGACCCGCACCTGAGCCGGTGGGCTTCAGGCCCGCCGGCTCAGGGGTTCGAGGGAGGCGCTTCGGCTCGGCCTCGGTTCAGGAGCGTCGGTTCAGGAGCGTCGTTCCCTGGGCGTCGTTCCCTGGGCGTCGGTTCCGGGGCGTCGGTTCAGAAGCCGAAGGAGCGGCCGATGATCTCCTTCATGATCTCGGTGGTGCCGCCGTAGATGGTCTGGACGCGGCTGTCCATCCACGCCTTGGCCACCGGGTACTCGACCATGTAGCCGTAGCCGCCGTGCAGTTGCAGGCAGCGGTCGATGACCTTGTGCTGGAGCTCGGTCGTCCACCACTTGGCCTTGGCCGCGTCCACGACCGTGAGCTCTTTGGCGTTCAGTGCGCGGATGCACTTGTCCACGTAGTGCCGGGCGATCTCCACCTCGGTGGACAGCTCGGCGATGACGAAGCGGGTGTTCTGGAACTTGCCGATGTTGCGGCCGAACGCCTGGCGGGACTTGCAGTACTCGATGGTGGTCTCCAGCACCGCCTCCGCCGCCGCGACCGCCGCCACCGCGATCGACAGGCGTTCCTGCGGGAGGTTCACCATGAGCTGGATGAAGCCCTGGCCTTCCTCCTCGCCGAGCCGGTTGGCCACCGGGACGCGGACGTTCTCGAAGAACAACTCGGCGGTGTCCTGGGCGTGCATGCCGATCTTCTCCAGGTTGCGCCCCCGGGAGAAGCCTTCCATGCCGCGTTCGACGACCATCAGGGTCGTGCCGCGGGCCCCCGCCGCCGGGTCGGTCTTGGTCACCACGACGACCAGGTCGGAGTTGACGCCGTTGGTGATGAACGTCTTCTGGCCGTTGACGATGTAGTGGTCGCCGTCGCGGACCGCCGTCGTCTTGATGCCCTGCAGGTCGCTCCCCGCGCCCGGCTCGGTCATGCCGATGGCGGTGATCAGCTCGCCGGAGGCGAAGCCGGGGAGCCAGCGCTGCTTCTGCTCGTCGTTGGTGAGATCGACCATGTACGGCGCCATGATGTCGTTGTGCAGGCCGAACCCGAGCCCGGTCGCGCCGAACCTCATGATCTCTTCGACGATGACCGCGTTGAAGCGGAAGTCGGAGATGCCCGAGCCTCCGTACTCCTCGGGGACCGAGAAGCCGAACATGCCGAGCTCGCCGGCCTTCTTCCACACTTCTCGCGGGACGATGCCGTCCTTCTCCCACTGCTCGTGGTGGGGGACGACCTCGCGCGTCATGAACTCGCGCACGGTCTCACGGAAGAGCAGATGCTCCTCCTCGAAGAGGTCTCGCTGCATTCGCTTCCTCCTTGGGGTTACCGCACCAGAATACGATTCTGGTCATCGCCGGACCCGGGGACCCCGCACGGTCGAGGGCGTCCCCCTACGTCACAAATCAGCCACTTTCTGCAGTGTTACTCCTGCATAAGCCCGCCGTAAGCCCGCAGAGTCATACGATCTACCTCCGGCTGCCTGTCGGCCTGGACGCGTGATCGGAGGCGATCGTGAACGGCTGGGCTCCCAAGCTCCGCAGATCCCTGGCAGCGGTGGTGCTGGGTGGTTCCGCCGCGATCATGGCCTTTCCCGCCAGCACTGGTTCGGCCGACACGGCATACCACCATTTCGAGTACACCTGCACGGACGGTGCTCTCCTACCACCAGGGCAGCGGCGTCTCCAGGTTCAGGTAGCGGTGCCCACGACCGTCAAGGTCGGTGAGCGCATCCCCTTGGAGTGGACGCTCGACGAATCGCCTCTCGCCTCGTCCGGGAACTTCCCGGCCGGTGGCCGTCTTTTCGTCACCGGTACCGCCGATGTCGCAGGGCTCTTCCAAGGGAAGCTCGACTCGACCGGCACCAAGGACCAGGCGGAACTGCGCCTTAGTGGTCCACTGGAACTGCCGACGGCGATGCTCGGCTCTGTGGGCAGCACCAAAGAGGGCAGATTGTTGATCACCCCGCGTGATCTAGCCTTCGACTTCATACCACCCCAACAGACCGTGGTGCTTAACGACACCAATACCGGCACACAGGGGCCGATCGTCTACAGCGCAGCCTGGTCGTCTTCTGGTGGTGAGGAGCGGAAGGACTTCGGCGACTATCTCGGGGATGTCCACCAGACGACAACAGCTAAGGAGACGGTGACGATCAGCTTCACTGGCACGGGCATCGAGTACGTCACCGAACGCCATCCTGAAATGGGAGCGGTCGGAGTCGCATTAGATGGCGTTTCGGTGCATCCCGACCCCGCTCCAGATGCTTCACGCGAGGCGGACGGTCAGAAGGTGACGACCAGGAAAGGTCAACAGGTCCTCTGGTCCGTTCACAATCTTGAGTACAAGAAACACGATCTCACGCTCACGAACGAGGCGCCCACCGGGAAGTACATGCTGGTCGACGCGTTCAAGGTGATCACGGATCAGATCTCCATCCCGCCGTACCACTTCCGAACGAACTGTCACTTCACCGGCAATCCGCGAGCAATGGTCGTGGACGTCGTCCCCGCGCAGAACAACCAAAGCGGCGGGAACAACAATGACGGCAACAACAGCAACAACGGGAACCAGCACATCAGTGATGGGGATGACTCGGCTCGCGGGGTGATCGTGCTTTCGGGGGGCGGCTCGGGGCATGGGGCGCCTACGGAGACAGCGAGTCCGACGCCGAAGGCGTCCAAGACCTCCAAGGGCTCCAAGGCCAGTTCGACTCCCCAGGTGCGGGTGACCCCCAGAGGTGGCGCGCACACCGGTGAGGCTCCCGAACAGGATCCGAGGCCCGGTGCCTTCATCGCATACGGCTCCGTGCTGTTGCTCGGCAGTGTGGCGGGCGGTCTCGTGCTGAGACGCCGCCGGGGAAGGGCGGGTTGAGCGGGACGTTACCGCCGGCGCCGGACGGCGAGGAGCCTCGGCGCGGGCGGTGGAAGGGCATGCTGGCGCCGGTCCTGGTGACGGCCGGTTCCCTGGCGGGTATCGGGGCCGTGATGGCCGGCCTGCTGGCGTACCTGTCGCCCACGGAGAACAACGCCGCGTCGGGCTCCGAGCCGACGCCGGTCGTCGCCCAGATGTTCCCGGCGGACGATGCCGACGGCACGACCTCCTCCGGTGCGGAGCGGCAGACCACGGCAGGGACGTCCATGACGGACGGAACCTCGACGGAGACCTCGACAACGGCTTCAACCGTGGACGCGGCGTCCTCGTCGGTGGGTACGGCGACGGTCGGCCCCGGTGGAGTGAACGCGCCTCTGGTCGAGGCCGCGCCGGCCGCCTCGCCGCCGGCTCCGGTGGCCGCGCCGGTGAAGGCGCTGCGCAAGTCGGTGCCGACCCGGGTCCGCGTCCCGGGCATCGGCGTGGACGCGGCGCTCGTGTCCGTCGGGGTGGACCGGAACGGTGAGATCGAGGTGCCCCCGCTGAGCAGGCCGAAGCTGGCGGGCTGGTACCGGCTGGGACCGGCTCCGGGCGAGATGGGCCCGGCGGTGATCCTCGGCCATGTGAACACCCGAGGCGGTCCCGCCGTGTTCAGTCGTCTGCGCGAGCTGAAGCGCGGCGACACGATCACGGTGGTCCGCGCGGACGGCTCGACGGCGCGGTTCACCGTGGACGGGGCCGAGCAGGCGAGCAAGAACCGGTTCCCGACCAAGCGCGTCTACGGGCACGTGGACCGCCCGAGCCTGCGTCTGATCACCTGCGGCGGCGTGTTCAACGCCAAGGCGCACAGCTACACCGACAACATCATCGTCTACGCCACCCTCTCCGCCGCCACCCGCCGCTGAGACCCGCGTCCCAGTCGCCCTTGAAACTGCTAACGCAATGAGGTGAGGCGTCGCCAGCAGACGAGGGCGCAGCCGAGGCTGAGGAAGGCTTGGTGGATGTCGGCGCGGATCTCCCAGCGGATGCGCAGCTGTCGGAAGTGGTGCAGCAAGGCGAAGGTCTGTTCGACGACCCAGCGTTGTTTGCCCAGGCCGGAGCCGTGCTCAGTTCCTCGGCGGGCGATGAGCGGTCGGACGCCCAGGGCTCGGACCTGGTTGCGGTACTTGTCGTGGTCATAGCCGCGGTCGCCCAGGACGACATCGGGACGCCTGCGAGGCCGGCCACGCTTGCCGCGCACGGGTGGGACGGCCTCCAGCAGCGGCACCAGCTGGGTGACATCGTTGCGGTTGCCGCCGGTCAGGATGACAGCCTCGGCCTTTCCTCGGGCCGGCCTCACCCCGTTCGTGGTACTTCAGGATGCGTCGCGATGGCCCGGACGTCTGCTCACCGGCCTCCTGGTCGCCATCCCCGGTTGGTCCGCTCTGGCGAGTCTCCCCTGAAGTCGCGAGACCCGCAGGCCACCGCTCGTCAACGGGTGGCGGCTCCTCTCCGTACCACCGATGTCGTCAATCACCTGTGGTAGCTCGCCGCGCGATCTCCGGATCACTACGGCCCAGGTTTACCGCAGGTTCAACCCGGCATCCGACGACGACGTCCGGCCACGTCCGTAACGTCGCCGGTGACGCGGTCCGGGTGAGCTCTCATCACCCGCGGAACGCCCCTGATCGCGCTTCGGCGCCTAGGCGAGGAGATTCATGCTGCTTTCCCCTCACGCGATGACGCGCGCCATCGCATTGGTCGCGGCGTCGCTCGCGTCCATCCTGGCTCTCGTGGCGGCACCGTGCATTGGCACGGTGAACGCCGACGCGGCCGGCGACGGGCAGTATGTGCCCGTGGCCCCGACGTCACTGCTCGACACCCGTGCCGCAGGCGACATGACCGGCGGCGCGACGGTTCCGGCCAACGGTTCGGTCACCGTGCGGGTCACCGGAAGAGGCGCGATCCCGGGCTCGGGCGTGTCGGCCGTCGCCCTAAGCCTCAACGTCATGAGCCCGGAGAAGTTCGGCTGGCTGACGCTTTATCCCTCGGACGTGCCGACCACGGTCTCCACGATCACCTTCGCGGCCGGGGAGACCACCACCGGCTACGACGTCACCAGGATCACTGGGACCGGCGATGTGACTCTGAAGAACAACAGTGCCGGGGCCGTCCACTTCACCGTCAGCGCCCGGGGCTACTACCGTGACGCACTGGGCACCCAGCCGGGTCAGGAGTACCACCCCCTCGACTCCGGCTACCTTTACGACACGCGCTTCGGCATCGGCACCGGCTCGCCCACCGCCCCGGTCCCGGCGGGCGGAACCGTCACCATCGACGTCGCCGGTCAGAAGGGAGTCCCCGCCGCGGACGTGACCGCCGCGGCGGTCAACATCGTGGCGATGCACCAGACGACCTTCGGCTGGCTCTCGCTGTACCCCTCCGACGAGGCCGACCCGAACGTCTCCTCGCTCAATTACCGGAGCGGCGAGAGCGACAGCAACTTCCAGTCGGCGCGCCTGTCGAGCACGGGCAGGCTGAAACTCACCAACCATGGCACTGGCGCCGTCGACATCTCCCTCACCGTACGCGGATACTTCAAGGGCGACGCCGCCGGCTCCTCGTTCCAGCCGGTCGCGCCGAAAGTTCTCGTCGACTCGCTCGACGGCACCGGCATCCCCGACGGCGCCACTGAAGCGATCGCCCCGGGTGACTCGGTCACCTTCGACGCATCGACCGACTCCGGGTTGACGCCGGACCGGATCGCCGCGGTGGCGCTCAACGTCGACGCTCGGCGCCCGGCCGCGGCCGGGTGGTTGTCGGTCTACTCCACCGGCGTGCCGGACCCCGGCATCTCCAGCGTCACCTTCGACGGCGCCGGTGAGAGCGCCAACGGGTTTGATCTGGCCGTCCCCAACGCGAGCGGACTGATCACGATCACCAACCACAGCTCGGGCACCGTCCACCTGCAGGTGTCCGTACGCGGCTACGCGGTGGCGCCGGCCGTCGCCCAGCCTGACCTCGCGGTGCCCGACGACGTCGCCCCGATCCTCGACCGGCTGAAGGCCTCCGAGGACTACCAGATCACCGACGCCGACAAGGCGGTGCTCGCGAACCACCCCGAATGGGAGCAGCGAATCCCCGATCTCGCCGCCACCGTCCTGACAGGGGACGATACGCCGGGCGACCTGGACGACACCACGCGGGCCAGGGGCGGCTGCTACCGGGCGAACCGCTACATCACCTACCGGTCCTCGGTCTTCAATTCGGTTCTGATCAAATGGCACAACGTCCTGAACTTCTGCTGGGACGGCAAGAAGGTGACGCGAATCAAGGAGCGGTACGCCTACGTCACCAACAACTACGGTGGCTATGACGACCATGGCGGCAGGCTGACCGTCAACTGGCAGTACGGGTTGAGGACCGCCACCTATCAGTCCGCCATGCAGGGCACGCTGACCAACTGCATCCTGAAGGTCGGCTGCTACAAGACCCGCAACCCCTATCAGCGGTTCACCGTGCACGGGAGCAACGGGAAGTACTCCATCGTGCAGACCAAGTAGGCGCGCACCAGGCCCGCGTCCCGCTCGAACGGGAAGGGCGCCGTGCCGGTCTGGAGAGTGGTGCGCGAATCGCCGCCGCGGCTCCAGGCCGGTTTCGGCCGTCCGGGTGGCGGCATCGGGGACCGCGAGCGCCGCTACGGCGAGGCGCGCTGCGACGGGGAGGAGACGATACGACTTGGTCACGGTCGGTTACCTGCGGATGCTGTCACCAGGGGGCGCCGTGGGCGTCGGTGGCGAGGTGTCTTTCGTAGGTCGCCACCTTGGCGTTGATGAGGTCGAGACAGTCGTGCAGTCGCGCGAGTTGCTCGGCGATGCGGCGCTGGTGCGCGCGTAGCAGCTCCAGCCGTTCCGCCTCGTTGCCGCCGCCTTCACGGACCAACTCGGCGAGACGGCCGATCGTGGCCAGGGGCATGCCGGAGCCCGGAACTTCACGCAGTTGGCCAGCCACTCGACGTCCCAGTCGCTGTAGACCGCCGGCCACCGTCGTCACCCCGCACCTCGCCGGCCAGCAGTCCCTCACGCTCGTACAGCCGCAGGGTGTGCACGCTGAGCCTAATGCGCTGCGCTACCTCGCCGATGCTCAAACCGTTCCGCATGATGCCGAACATAACCCGTTGATCTAGACCTCGATCTAGCGTCTAGCGTTCGCGGCATGTCCGGCCACAGGACCACTGACGCGAAACGCGGCACATCAGGCGCGGCCCGCACCCTTGACGACGTTCTCACCGGGATCGATCTCACCGGGAGGACGGCGGTCGTCACGGGCGTGTATTCCGGCCTGGGGCTCGCGGCCACCCGCGCGCTCGTGGGCGCCGGAGCTCGGGTCGTGGTCCCGGCCCGTCGGCCCGAGCGGGCGCGGCAGGCACTGACCGGCGTGGAGAAGGTCGTGATCGACCAGGTCGATCTCGCCAACCTCGCCGAGTTCGCCTCCGTCCGGGCGTTCGCGGACCGGTTCCGGCGCGGGCGCGACACCCTGGACATCCTGATCGCCGATGCCGCGATCATGGCCTGTCCCGAGACCGGGGTGGGGCCCGGCTGGGGGGCGCAGTTTGCCACCAACCACCTGGGTCATTACGCGCTGGCGGACCTGCTGTGGCCCGCCCTGAAGCTCGACGGGCGCCTCAGCGGTGGACGCGGCGTCCACGGCGGTGTCCTCGGCGGGGGGCACGGCAACGGACCTCCGGAACCTCCTGAGCCGGCGAGTACGGCGGCGGAGCACGGGCGTCCCATCGGTGGGCCTCAGAGCGAATCCACGGTGTCCGGGTCGCCGCGCTTGACCATCGCGGCGACCCGCGCCTCGAGCATCGCCCGGCATTCCGGCCACTCCTCCGCGACGATCGAGAAGATCGCGGAGTCGCGGAGCGCCCCTTGCTCGCCTGGCGCCCATGAAGGGGACCAGTTTCGCAGAACCCCTTCGAACCGTGCCCCCACGCCGGCGATCGCTGCACGGGAGCGGCCGTTCCGCGCGTCCGTCTTCAGGTCGACGCGGGCGGCGTTCCAGCTCTCGAACGCGTGGCGGAACATCAGCAGCTTGGCCTCGGTGTTGATCCCGGTTCCCTGAGCGGACGCCGCGAGCCAGGTGAAACCGATCTCGACCGCGTGCAGGCGGTCCGCGCTCCTTGGCCAGGGCCGGGGATCCCAGAAGGCCGTCACACCCACGGCGCGCCCCGACGACCTCGCCACCTGCGCGTAGGGCGCCAGCTTTCCCGTCGCGGCCCGTTCGAGCTGCTCGCCGATGTACCGCTCAACCTCACCGGCTCGCGGTACCCAGGTGTAGGCGTAGGAGCCGCGGTCCTCCTCCGCCGCCACCGCCAGATCGCCGGCGTGATCGCGGGTGAGGGGTTCCAGGCGCACCAACTCGCCCTCGAGAACGGGCCCTGCCAGCTCGAAGGCCGTCGAATCTCTCTCGGCCGCGCGATCGGCGACGGGTTCGACGGGCGCGTGGAGAGGCAGCCGTTTGGTCAGTGCCGAGACACGATTGCGCGGACCGTAGACCGCGACGGCGACGTGGTCGATCTCCTCGCCCGGCGTCGTGGCCAGCGCGGTGAGAAAGTCGTTGTAGTCGCGCGCCCGCCGAGCCGTCTCGTTGAATCCCACGGTGATCGTGTCGTCTCTGGCGCGCGCCTTCGCGTACAGCTCGCGCAGCTGGTCGGGGGTGGCACTGAGCACGGGCACCGGATGAGGGTTCAGCCCGGCGTGCAGGTCGCCCGAGGCGTCCTGCGGCGTCGGTCCCAGCGATTCGGGCAGCCGTGCGCCCAGACTCAGCCCGAGCACGGCCGCCGCGTTCACCGCAGCCGCGGGAGGCAGATCGGCACGGACGACCAGAACCAGTTTCGTGGGCAGCGCCATTGAGAACGCCCTCCAGCGGTCGACGATACGGACACCGGAGAAGGTAGCCATTCGCGCGCCCGGACCGCGGCGCAGCCGAACGATCGGCTGGAACAGACGGCGATTCACCGATACCGCTGAACGTCGTCCACTGATCGGCCAGGGTCTCCGATCAGATGGACGGCGCCGGGGAAGGGCGCCAGAACGCGGTGTAACGGCCGAAGCGCGGAGGGTGGTGCGACGTGGTACGGAGGGACATGGCGGTAACCACATCCGTTCACCGGGCCCGGCTCTCCACCCGGCCACGTGCTGCAGTGGTCGGCGCCGGGTAGGCGGGTCGTGGTACGGCGATGCCGGCGCCCGCTACGGCGTCCGAGCAGGTGAACGTTCGTGACAGCGCACTAAGGCGTGGAGAACAGGTGGTCCAGGACCGCGCGGCCGTCCATGCGCAGGCCGTCGTGCTCGTACTCGTTGGTGATCCACGGCCGCAGGCCCTTGATCGTGCGGGCCGTGTCCAGGGACAGCTCCCGGGCGACGTACATGTCGTTGTAGTAGACCGCCGCCGAGACCGGCACCGTGTTGGCCTCCAGGCGGGCGACGTCGTACAGCGCCGGCCACGACGGGCGCTCGGCGAGCAGGTGCGCCGTCTCGCGCAGCGGCCGCAGGATGGGGTCGGTGTCGAACATCCAGGGGTAGATCGTCTCCCCGGTGAACAGCAGGGGGCCGTCACCGTCGAGGGCGGCGGCGGGAGCGAATCCGGGGAACTCGTCGCGGACGCGCTGTGCCGACCAGCCGGTGGCGCCCTCGCCCTGCGCGTAGGTCGCCTCGTGGATGAGCGCGTACAGCGGAGCTCCCGCGGTCCAGGCCAGTTCGGCCTCCACCTCGACCAGGAAGCCGTCCCTGAGATCATCTCCACCCGCGAAGGGGTCCTCCAGCAGGTAGTGCAGGCGCCGGCTGCCGGTGCCGCCGCCGAGCAGGTTGCCCAGCGTCTGGAACAGCTCCACGGTCAGGGGCCGGCCGTTCGAGAGCAGCACCTCGCCGTCGCGCAGGTGCCTCGCGACGCGCACGGCGCGTTCTACGTCCTCGGGGTAGCGTTCGTAGTGCTCGGCGTTCTTTGCCTCCACCTGCGGATACAGGGCGCGGTACACCCCGTCGGCCCGGGCTCCCAGGCCGGGCAGGCCGCCGGTGACGAACGCCTCCGCCAGGCCCTGCGGGGCGAAGGACAGATAGGTCACCGTGCAGAATCCGCCGAAGCTCTGACCCAGGACGCTCCACGGCTGGTCGCCGATGAGCGTACGGCGGATCAGTTCGGCGTCCCGGACGATGGAGTCGGCGCGAAAGTGCGTCAGGTGCTCCGCCTGGGCGCTCGGCGGGCCCAGGCGCGGCAGGCTGCGCCGGTCGAGCGGCGTGGAGCGGCCGGTGCCCCGCTGGTCGAGCAGCAGCACGCGGTAGTCCTCCATGGCGCGCTCCAGCCAGCCTTCCCCGCCGAGTGGGCGCGGGGAGGAGAAGCCGGGACCGCCGTTCAGGTACAGCAGCCACGGCAGGTCCTCGGCCCGTCTGCCGCCCGCCCGCACCTCCCGCGCGTACACCTGGATCCGCTCGCCCTCGGGACGGTCGTGGTCAAGGGGGACGGTGAAGACGTGGTCGGCGAACACCGTGTCGGAGCGGGGGGGCGAGATCATGACGTCGATCCTATTCAGGCCGTTCGCCCTGGACGCGGGGCGTTCGGCTCGGCGTCTCCCGCTCCACCTGAACGGGTTCGTGTCGTGCTCCGGCGCGACCCCCGTTCGCGGCTGAGTAGAAACTCGTTCCAATCGCATCGAACCACTCACGGGAACCGCCCGTAGCTCCGCATGAACGGCCACCGTCGTTGTGACGATGGATCGCAATTCCCCAGGGGGAGAAGGGATCGGGTACAGATGCGACGCGCACGTATCGCCTCGGTCGCCACCGTGGTTCTCAGCCTCATCGCGCTTCAGACGACCACGGCCTGCTCCAGGATCTTCGGCGAGCCGATCGCGGCCGCCACGGACCCCGCGCCCAGCGCCGTGCCGGCAGAGGAGTTGGCGAGAGGGCTTCTCGCGTCGGCGGCGGCCGCCGAGCCCGACGCCGACGCTTCCGGCTCCTCGGCGCAGGCGACCAAGGACGGCGCGGCCCCGGCGGGCGGGGCCGCTCCGACGGACGCGGCGCCCACGGACGGGGCGGCGCCCACGGACGCGGCGCCCACGGACGCGGCGGCGCAGGACCAAGCGGCACAGGACGGCGCGGCACAGGACGAAGCGGCGCAGGGGACGGTGTCGACGCCGTGGGGCCCACTGAGTCCGGCGGACCGCGATCTGGTGGTCAAGGTACGTCTGGCCGGCCTCTGGGAGATCCCGACGGGAAGGCAGGCCGCGAAACGCGCTTTCCGGGCCGTCACCAGGAAGAACCTGGGGGAGATCGCCCGGCAGCACGAACTTCTGGACGCGGAGGTCCGGGAGGTGGCGGAGGAACTGCGCGTGCCGCTGCCCGATGAGCCCAACGACGACCAGAAGGGATGGATGGCCGAGATCTCCGCCAAGAAGGGACTCGCCTACGACCAGACGGCCGTCATGCGTCTGCGGATGGCGCACGGGAAGATCTTCCCCGCCATCGGCGCCGTCCGGGCCTCCACCCGAAACACGCTGATCCGCGGCTTCGCCGAGAGCGCGGCGAAGTTCGTGAACACCCACATGGGCCTGCTGGAGGGCACGGGCCTGGCAGGAGACCACGCCCTTCCCCCCGCCCCCACGGTGAGCGCGACTCCTCCGACGGTCCCTGATGGAGAACCCGCGCCGAGCGCGCCCCCCGCGACCTCGCTGCTCGACGGCACGAAGGAGAGCCACCACTCCACCGGCGGCTGATGACCGCCCTCGGCAGAACAACGGTCAGCGCGGACGCTCCGGCGGGCGCTCGGCGTCCGCCGGCCGCTGGCGATAATGCGGTGGGGCGCTGATCCGGGGGAGTGCGCTTCCCCCGGATCAGCGCTCACTCAGACGGCGGCCAGGCTGAACCGCTGATTGTCGGGGTCGATCGCGAGGATCCGGACCGAGACGCGGGTGCCGACGGGCCACGATCGCCCATGGGCGAGACCGGTGAAGCCGTCGGACTCGACGAACGAACCGAACGGCACTTCCTTGGTCACCACGCCTTCGATGATGTCACCGACCTGGTGACCGGCGAGGAAGGACTGCCAGCTCATGTATGTCACCTCCTTTCGTCACGAGTGGCTGTGCGCGCTTCTCGTGACGCGGCGGGCCTCTCGCCCGCGGGGTGATCAAGCGGCGGCCGGGCGTCCGTCCTGTGTGCGGCGCGTGGCCGACCCGGCAGTCATAGATCGATGGTAGCGACTCAGGTGTGACTCCGAAACCTCGCGGCAGGCTGGTTCCGGGACGATCGCGAGCCCTTGACGGTCCGGGGAAGGCTCATGAAGGGTCCGCGCGCGACGATCGGGTCTTGGGCGGGGTGCCGTCACCAGGGGTCTCCGGAGGCGCCGGCGGCGAGGTGCTTCTCGTAGCTCGCCACCTTGGTGTCGATGAGGTCGAGGCAGTCGTGCAGCCGCGCGAGTTGCTCGGCGATGCGGAGCCGGTGCGCGCGGAGCAACTCAAGCCGTTCCGCCTCGTTGCCGCTGCCGGCACGGACGAGTTCGGCCAGGCGGCCGATCGTGGCCAGGGGCATGCCGGAGGCCCGGAACTTGACGCAGTTGGCCAGCCACTCGACGTCCCAGTCGCTGTAGACCCGCCGGCCCCTGTCGTCGCGCCGCACCTCGCCGGCGAGCAGGCCTTCACGTTCGTACAGCCGCAGGGCGTGGACGCTGAGCCCAATGCGCTTCGCCACCTCGCCGATGCTCAGATCGTTCCGCATGGTGCCGAACGTATCCCGTTGACCTATACCTCGGTCTAGCATCTAGCGTTCGCGGCATGAACAGTCACGAGACCGTCGGCGTGACCCGCCGTCCATCAGGCGCGGTCGGCACCGCTGACGACGTCCTCGCGGGAATCGGTCTCAGCGGCAGGACGGCGGTGGTCACGGGCGGTCACTCCGGTCTGGGGCTGGCCGCCACCCGCGCGCTCGCGCACGCCGGGGCCCTGGTCGTGGTCCCGGCCCGCGATCCCGAGCAGGCGCGGCAGGCGCTGACCGGCGTGGAGGGAGTCGAGGTCGACCAGGTCGATCTCGCCGACCTCGCCTCCGTCCGGGCGTTCGCGGAACGCTTCCGGCGCGGCCATGACTCGCTGGACATGCTGATCGCCAACGCCGGGATCATGGCCTGCCCGGAGACCAGGGTGGGGCCCGGCTGGGAGGCGCAGTTCGCCACCAATCACCTGGGCCATTACGCGCTGACCAACCTGCTGTGGCCCGTGCTCAAGGCGGCCGGCGCGGCCCGCGTCGTCGCGGTCTCCTCGGGATACGACCCCGGCCGGCGCATCCGCTGGGAGGACGTGCAGTTCGCGCACGGCTACGACAAGTGGGCCGCCTACGCCCAGTCCAAGCTCGCGAACATCCTGTTCGCCCGCCACCTCGATCGGCTGGGCGGACCGCACGGCGTCCGGGCCTTCTCGGTGAACCCGGGATGGATCCGCACCTCCCTGCAACGACACCTGACGGTCGAGGAGATGGTCGCCGCCGGCTGGCTCGACGCCGACGGTGATCCGGCGCCGGGCCTGTTCACGACACCCGAGCGAGGTGCGGCGACCATGGTGTGGGCCGCTGCTTCGCCCGAGCTGGACGGGCACGGCGGCGAGTACTGCGCCGGTTGCCGCATCGTCGAAGGCGGTCCGGCGGACAGGGACGAGACGACAGACGAGCCGACCGATGAGGCGGCGCGTCTCTGGGCGCTCTCGGCCGGCCTCACCGGCCTGGATCTCATCTCCTGAGCCATCGCCGCGCGGCAGAGCTCGGAGAGCGGCCCGCTACCAGGTGGGCGAGAGCAGGCGTCGGGGACCCGGCGCCCCGCCTCGCGTCGTTGATCGTCCTCTGCGTTCGTCGGTGGCTCACGCTTGCGGAGGGGCGTGCCCCAGTTCGGCCGTCAAGTTCTGCTCGATGAGCTTCCAGGCATGCTCGGCGGCGGCCGCGTGGAAGGTGGGCGCACTCGGGGACAGGAACGCGTGCGAGGCGCCGGGGAGCACGGCCATCTCGTACCGGACGCCTTCGGCCCGCAGACGCGCCTCGATGATCGCGCGCTGCTCCTCGGTGATCAGATGGTCGTCCGCGCCGACGATGAGGACCATCCGCCCGGTGATGCCGCCGCTGAGCTCGACGGTGGGCTCGGGCCTGCTGATCGGGATGTCCGTTCCGGTCAGCCAGCCCGCGTACAGCACGACGGTGACTGTCAGGGGGAGCCGGGTGGCCGCGTAGTAGGCCAGGTGACCTCCCATGCTGAGCCCGACCAATGCCGACCGGGCCCGCGACGCCCGCGTGCCGGCGCAGGTACTGCTCGGCCGCGCGCACGTCGGCGAGCACTCCGGCGCGGGTCAGCTCGCCCATCAGCGCGAAGCCGCGCGCACGGCCCTCCTCGTCGGCGTCCAGCTCCACCCCTGTCTCCTCCGATCGGTGGAAGAAGTCGGGGGCGATCACGGCGTACCCGAGGGCGGCGATCCGGTCGGCGACCGCGCGGATGTCCGGGGTCACACCGAACAACTGGTGGGCCACGATGACTCCCGGGTGAGCGCCCGGCGAGCGCGGGAGGGTGAGGTAGGCGCCCATGACGCCGTCTCCGACCCGCAGCTCGACGCGCCTGCCGTGGGTTTGCTCCATGTACTCCGACATCCGCCGGTACCTGCTTCCCTCGTCCGATGCCCCCGTGCCGTTGCGCGGGACGACGCGTAGATCGTCACCCACCGCCGACATCGGCATCCAATAGGAAGACCACCCTGTCGGTATCAGAATGCTGATACGTGTGGGTGCTGTGAGCGTCTCTCTCGATCTGCTGCGGACCTTCCTCGCCGTGTACCGGTCAGGTTCGGTGACCCGCGCCGCCGGGTTGCTCGGCCTTTCGCAACCGGCCGTCACCGGGCACATCAAGGCGCTGGAGCAGGCGCTGGAACGGCCGCTGTTCGACCGCGTGCCGCGCGGCATGGCCCCGACCGCCGCGGCCGACCGGCTCGCCCGCCGCGTCGCCGTCCCCCTCGACTCGCTGGAGGAGCTGGTGCTGGGCGATCCCGGCGGCCCGGCCGAGGTGTTCGGCCGCGTCGTCCACCTCGGAGGTCCGGCCGAGCTGACCTGTGCCCGCGTGCTCCCCTGCCTCGCTCCGATGGTCACGGCGGGGCTGCAACTGCGCGTCACCCTCGGCCTGCCCGACAGGTTGCTGAGCGAGCTGGCCGAAGGCGCCCTCGACCTGGTCGTCTCCACCCTGCGGCCCCGCCGCCGGGGCCTGGTCGTCGAGCCGCTGTGCGACGAGGACTTCGTCCTGGTCGCGGCCGCCGGCTGGGAGGGGGAGGGGCCGGATCGGGCGCCCCTCATCGCCTACGGCGAGAACCTGCCGATTCTGCGCCGCTACTGGCGTACCGTCTTCGACACCCGTCTCACCCGCGCCCCCGCGGTGGTCGTCCCCGACCTGCGCGGCGTGCTGGCCGCCGTCGTGGCCGGCGCGGGCATCACCGTCCTGCCCCGCTATCTGTGCGCGGACGAGCTCGCCGACGGCCGCCTCCGGCTGCTCCTCGACCCCGAGCTCGCGCCGATCAACACGTTGTTCCTGGTCTCCCGCGCAGGCGCCGCGAACCCGGCCGGGACCGCCGTGCGCCGTCATCTCCTCCTCCAGGCCCGCACCTGGTGAGGGACGATCGCCCGCGCCGCGCCCGGCGGTCCGGCGTCATCTCGCCGGCCGGGCGGTGAGCTGGAACCCCTGCGGCGGCTCGCGACCAGCCCCCGCGTGCGTCATCCGCGCGATGGGCGAGGGCGGGACCGCCGGCCGACCGGCCGCCTGGCGGCGATTCCGTCCAGCAGGCAGTCCAGGCCGAGCTCGAAGCGTCCATCCGCGGTGATGGGCGGCATGTCCTGGAGCCAGGAGTCGACCGAGTCGTTCGCCATCTCGCCCGCGTACGCCTGCAGGTCCTGCGTCGTGCCGATGCCGAACCGCTCGAGCATCGCGATCTCTCTGCTGACGCTCATCGCGGTGCCGGTCACGTAGTTGTCCAACAGCGATACGTAGGTGACGGCCGGTGTGAGCCCGGCGTTGTCGAGCACGGCCAGCATGAAGGCCGCCCGCCGCAGGGTCGTCGGCCCGAACGGTGGCCGGCTGTCCACCAGTTCGGCGTACCAGCGATGCCGGCCGATCATCCGCCACAGACTGGAGGCGACGCCGCGCAGGTCGCCGCGCCAGTCGTCGCCCGGTTCGGCGGGGACGTCGACCTCGGCCGACACCTCGTCCAGCATCAGGTCGACCAGGCCGTCCTTGTTGAGGACGTAGCGGTACAGCGACATCGGAGTCGACACGCCGAGCGCGCCGGCGACGGCGCGCATGGTCAGCCCCGTGACCCCTGCGGTGTCGGCGAGAGCGATGCCCGCGCGCACGATCTCCGCGCGCGTCAGCGCGTGCTTGCGGCCGGGCGGCTCGGGGTGGTGCCAGATCAGCCGTTCCGGGGAAGTGCTTGGCATCCTTGGAGTGTACTACGTATGATCACGTGTACAACGTACATTCTGGAGGTGTCGATGCAGCTCAGAGGGATCAACTACGACACGGGGTTCGGCGGCGCGGTCGGCGACCGGTCGCGGGTCGACTTCGACCCCGACGTGGTGCGGCGCGAACTGGAGATCATCGCGACGGACCTGCACTGCGACGCGGTCCGCATCAGCGGGGACGACCCTGACCGCATCGCACTGGCCGCGCACGCCGCCGTCGACGCGGGGCTGCGGGTGTGGTTCGCGCCGTTCCCGGTCGACCTGACGCCCGCGCGATTGCCGGCCTACTTCCAAGACTGCGCGGCCAGAGCCGAGGAGATCCGGACGCGCGATCCCGAGACCGTGCTCGTGCTGGGCTGTGAGATGTCGCTGTTCTGCGCCGGCTTCGTGCCGGGCGCGTATCTGATGGAACGCCTCCAGAACGCGATGAACCCGCAGGCATGGTCCGGCTTCTCGCCCGCTGCCGACTTCGCCGAGGTGCTGCGCGGCGTCGCCGAGGTCGCGCGGGCGCGCTTCGACGGCAAGATCACCTATGCCTCGGGGGAGTGGGAGGACATCGACTGGTCGCATTTCGACTTCGCCGCGGTCGACTTGTACCGCTCGGCGGACAACGCCGCCGACTTCGCCGAACGCGTGCGGGCCTACCGTTGCCACGGGAAGCCCTTGGTGATCACCGAGTTCGGCTGCTGCGCCTACCGCGGCGCGGCCGAGGCCGGCGGAATGGGCTGGGCCATCGTCGACTACGCGGCCACACCCCGGGTGCTGAACGGCGAGTACGTCCGCGACGAGTCCGTCCAGGTGGCCTACTTCAACGAGCTGATGGACGTCTTCGAGGCCGAGGAAGTGCATGGCGCGTTCTGGTTCACCTTCGCCGGCTACGAGACCCGGTACGACCCCGACCCCAGGCGCGATCTCGACATGGCCGGCTACGGCACCGTCAGAGTCCTCAAAGAGCACGGAGGCGACCGGTATCCCGACATGGCGTGGGAGCCGAAGGAGGTCTTCGACGCCATCGCGACCCGGTACGGCGCGCGGCCCGCTTCGCCGCCGGCGGGAGCGGCCGGCGCGGGTGGCCGACCGGGCCGGGCTTCAGTCCCGCCGCGGTGAGGTGCCCATGGTCGCCCGTTCGCGGACCGCACCGGCACGTCCTGCCGTGACAACCCATGCGCGATGCACTGAGGGCCGTCAGACCTGGTGGTCTGACGGCCCTGGCCGGCCGGTTCATCGATCAGGCCTTGTTGAAGGTGTTCTTGGCCCAGAGGTAGGAGACGGCGGCGATGCCGGCGCACCAGGCGGTGGCGATGGCGCCGCTGTTGCCGATCGGGGTGCCGAGGAGGAGCCCGCGGACGGTCTCCATGATCGGGGTGAAGGGCTGGTACTCGGCGAACCAGCGCAGGACGGTGGGCATGGAGTCGGTGGGGACGAAGCCGCTGCCGAGGAAGGGCAGCAGGATCAGCGGCATCGGGGCGTTGCTGGCGGCCTCGGGGGTCGGGGACCGCAGGCCCAGGGCGACCGCCAGCCAGGTCACGGCCACCACGAACAGGGTGAGGATCCCGATGGCGGCCAGCCATTCGGCGGCGCTGGCGGTCGGGCGGAAGCCGATCGCCAGGGCGATGCCGATGAGGACGGCCATGCCCAGGAGCTGCTGGACGACGCTGCCGACGACGTGGCCGGTGAGCACCGACGCCCGGGAGATCCGCATGGTGCGGAAGCGGGCGATGATGCCCTCGGTCATATCGGTGGCGACCATGACGGCGGTGCCGGTCGCGGCCGTTGCCGCCGCCATGAGCAGGATGCCGGGGACGACGTAGTTGACGTAGGCGTCTCGGCCGCCGCCGAGTCCCGCGCCGAGGGTGCCGCCGAGGACGTACACGAACAGGAGCAGCAGGATGACGGGCGTGACGATCAGCTGCACGGTCATGGACGGGTAGCGGAGCAGGCGCTTGAGCTGACGCCGGATCATGGTGGAGGAGTCGCGCACGGCGAGGGTGAGGGTGCTCATCGGGTGGCTTCTTTCTGCTGGCCGGTGAGGGTGAGGAAGACGTCGTCGAGGTCGGGGGTGTGGACGCTCATGTCGGCGATGTCGATCGAGCCTTCGTCCAGGACGACGAGCAGTTCGCGGATCGCGCGGACGCCGCCGTCGCTCGGCACCTGCAAGGTGAGCGCCTCGGGGTCGGCGATTCCCGTGCCGATGAGCCGGCGGGCGGTGTCGAGCCGGTGGGTGTCGGCGAAGGTGAGCTCGATGTGGCCGCCGGGGATGCGCCGCTTGAGCTCGTCGGCGGTGCCTTCGGCGATCAGCCGTCCGTGGTCGAGCAGGGCGATGCGGTCGGCGAGCTCGTCGGCCTCCTCCAGATACTGGGTGGTGAGGAAGATGGTGACGCCACCGGCGACGAGCTCGCGCACGATCTGCCACATGGAGCGGCGGCTGCGCGGGTCGAGGCCGGTGGTGGGTTCGTCCAAGAAGATGAGGCGGGGGTCGCCGACCAGGGTCATCGCCAGGTCGAGCCGGCGTTGCATGCCGCCGGAGTAGGTTCCGGCCGGTTTGCGCGCCGCCTCCACCAGGTCGAAGCGGTCGAGCAGTTCGGCGGCCCTGCGCTTGCCGTCCCCGCGTGACAGGTGCTTGAGGTCGGCCATGAGGAGCAGGTTCTCCTCGCCGGTGAGCAGCTTGTCGACGGCCGAGTACTGGCCGGTGACGCCGATCGCCCCGCGCACGTCGTCGGGCCTGCGGGCCAGGTCGTGGCCGGCGACCTGGACGGTGCCGCCGTCGGCCGGGACCAGGGTGGACAGGATCTGGACGGTGGTGGTCTTGCCCGCGCCGTTCGGGCCGAGCAGGGAGAAGATCGTCGCTTCGGGGACGGTCAGGTCGACGCCGTCCAGGACGACCTTGTCGCCGTAGGACTTGCGCAGCCCGTTCGCCGCGATGGCCAGGTTGGTCATGATGGGAGCTCCTCGGAGGCCGTGGGTCACAGGCTGCGGGCGATGATGTCGCCGTAGGCGGTGGTCGCGTGGATGGTGAGCTGGGCGGCGGCGCCTTCGGTGTTCATGAGGGAGTTGTGGACGCGGCCGAAGGAGGTGCCGGCGTCCAGGGAGGCCGACACTCCGGCGGCGGCGCCGACCGACACCTCGCCGGCCTCGGTGCGCAGCACGACGGTGCCGCGCACGGCCTCGGCGACGCGGATGTCGCCCTTGCTGGTGCGGATCTCCGCCGGGCCGTTGAGGCGGCCGACCGAGATGTCGCCGGCGAGGGTGGTGAGGCGGGCGCTCGCGGTCTCGTCGAGCTTGATCGAGGCCTGCTGGCCGTCGAAGACGACGTCGCCGAGGCGGCCGACGCCCCGGAACTCGGCGCTGGCGGCCTTGACCTCGACCTGCGATCCGGCGGGCAGTTGGACGGTGACCTCGATCGATCCGGAGGGGCCGACGAACTGGTTCTTCGCCGAGGCCTCGATGCGCAGGACGCCGTCGCGGTACTCGACCTTGGTCTGCTCGGCCACCTTCACGTCGCGGCGGTTGCCGGCGTCCGCGGGCAGGACCTCGACCGCGGTGTCGGCCCGGTCGGCGGCGATGAACCGGACGCGGCCGGCGGGGATGTCCAGGACGGCGGAGATCGGGGCGGGGGTGTCGAAGTTCTGCATCGTGTGCTCCTGTGCTCGTTGTTTCTGACACCGGAAACGCTACGTTGCTTTCCAATCCACTGCAAGATACTTGTTGCGAAGCAGGACTATAAGTCCAGGTAGAGGCCGTAGAATCGTTGCAGTGGCCCTGTAGAGTAATGCAACAGCGGTCTCGGTGTGTTGCAATGGTTTGAGAGTGAACGCTATGGTGGAGGCGTCGAGGAACACGAAGGAGATCGCGATGCCGGGAGGCAGGCTCACCCAGCAGGACCGTCAGCAGATCGCGCTGGGGCTGGCCGACGGCCTCGCCTACGCGGAGATCGCCAGGGGACTCGACCGTCCCACCTCCACGATCACGCGTGAGGTGATGCGCAACGGCGGTCCCACCGCCTACCGCGCCGAGCTGGCCCACCGCGCCACCGAGCGCCGCGCCCAACGGCGCACGCAGACCACGCCCCCCGGATCGCAGGCGCCCTCGCAGCCGCACGGACGCGAAGCCGAGGCTGTGCGCGAGTACGAGGAGACGCTCACCACCGTCTTCATGCAGTCGGGCCTGCCGAAGATGATGGCCCGGGTGCTGGCCTGCCTCTACACCACCGACGCCGGCAGCCTCACCACCGCGGAGCTCGTCCAGCGCCTCCAGGTCAGCCCGGCGTCCATCTCCAAGGCGATCACGTTCCTGGAGAGCCAAGATCTGGTCCGCCGCCGCCGCGACGAACGCCGCCGCGAACGCTACGTCGTCGACGACGAGCTCTGGTACCAGTCGATGATCGCCAGCGCCCAGGCCAACAACCGGGTCGTGGAGACCGCACGGCAGGGCGTCGGCGTCCTCGGACCCGGCAGCCCGGCCGCCACCCGCCTGGAGAACATCGCCCGCTTCTTGGACTTCGTCACCGAGACACTCATCCGCGCCGCCGACCAGGCCCGGGAAGTCCTCCACACCAAAGCCGAAGTGCCCGAGCCCGACGATCGCTGATCAGAGTCCCGCTGGGCGACATCGCGAGTTCACGAAGATCGGCGCGTTCGACCGGCGCGGTATCGGTCATGGTCGACGCCGAGGTCCGCAGGCCCTTGCAGTGCTCCTACGAGAGCGGCGAGATGCCGGGGAAGCGGCGGCTCGTCGAGAGGCTCCTCGTTCGCCGTGGCCTCGTTGCCGAGCTCCATGGGTCGGGCTTTCCTGTGCCGCCTGTGTCGCGTGCGTACGGGCTGGGTGGGGTAGCCGTGCCGGGTCCCGGCGCGGGCCGATGTCTTTGGCGTGCGGGCTTTCCGGTGCCGCCTGTGTTGGGTGTGTACGAGCTGGGTGGGGTAGTCGTGCCGGGTCCCGCTGCGGGCCGATGTCTTTGGCGTGCGGGCTTTCCCGTGCTGCCTGTGTCGCGTGCGCGCGAGCTGGGTGGGCAGCCGTGCTGGACTCCCCACGGGCATGCGGGGTGGGACCCTATGGATCCGCTGCCGTATCAGGTGATGCTCGTTCGTCTCCCTTCAGGCGTCGGGCCAGGCGGCGAGTTGGAACCAGACGGACTTGCCGTAGGGGTGCAGGTTCCAGCCCCATTTGTGCGACAGGCTCTCCACGATCGCGAGCCCCCGGCCGGAGGTCTCCATGGAGCCGGCGCTTCTCAGCTCCGGAATCGCGATGCACGAGTCGTACACGTCCACGGTCATCAACTCGCCGTCCCGGCCGACGGCGATTCGCACCGTGGCCGATGCGGTGGCCGGTGCGGCGGCCTGTACGGCGAGATTCGCCGCGCCGTGCGTGAGCGCGTTGGTGACGACCTCGGACGCCAGCAGTTCCGCGATTTCCGGCGTCTCTTCGGACGCGCACCAGTCGAGGGCGACGTCCCGGACGAACCGTCGCGCGGAGGCGACGCATTTGCGGTCGCGCGGTATCCATTTCTGCCCCAGCAGAGCCACGGGGCCACCGGGCCCGTGAGCGTATTCACATGACGTTCTGCCGGCCTCTACCGCCCCTGACATGATCTTTCTCCTCGCTGCGGAATTCGTATGCCAAGGGTGCCGAATGGTGACTACGCTCGGTAGGCGAACGGTTACCAGTCCGTCGGTTTGAAGGTCGGCGGCCGTTCCTTGAATCTTCGCGATTGGGGGCACGATGGTGGATCGGTACACACCTCAGGCCATCTGGGGCAGAGAGCTACGGCACTACCGTCAGGCGGCAGGGCTCACCCAGGCCCAGCTCGCCCAGAAGATCCATTTCAGCGAGTCGCTCATCAGCGGCGTCGAGACCGGCCAACTCCCCGCCAGCCCCGAGTTCGCCCAGTCCTGCGACACCACCCTCACCACCGACGGAGCCCTCTCCCGCCTGCTCGACTGGAGAAAGGGCCAGGTCTTCCCTGCTTGGTTCGGACAGTGGCCCGACAAAGAGCAAGTCGCCACCGCTCTCCATGCTTACGAGCCCATCCTTGTCCCGGGGCTGCTGCAAACACCTGAGTACGCCCGCGAGGTTCTGTACGGAGATGAAACGGCGATACAGGCGCGTGTGCAGCGTCAAGAGATACTGGCGCGAATCGATCCGCCGTCCCCTCTCTTCCGCTGTGTCATTGACGAGGCTGTCCTGCACCGGCTAATCGGTTCACCCAAGATCATGCGCGAACAGTTGGAGCATCTGGTATCCGTCATAACGCCGCGCCTCAGCGTACAAGTCGTCCCACTGGGTGGCATGCGCGCTGGACTCGAAGGCGGATTCATGCTGGCTACATTGCAAGGCGGAACCGAGGTACTTTATCTGGACACCGCTGTGCGTGGACTGGTTACGGGCGATCAAGATGATGTCGCGTCTGCTGTAGAGAAGTTCGAGGCCATCCGCGTCGAGGCGCTGCCATTGCAAATGTCGATAGATCTCATCGCAAGAACGGCGGAGGAAAGATGGACCTAAGTGACGTCAAATGGCAAAAGTCCAGTTACACAGGTAGCAACGGAGGGAACTGCGTCGAGGTGGCGCAACTCTCGCGCTTGATCGCGGTCCGGGACTCCAAGCGCCCCGATGGGCCCAAGCTGTTCTTCACGGCCGGTGAGTGGAGCGCCTTCTTGGGCGACGTCAAGGCCGGACGGTTCGATCGGGGGTAGTTCAAGCCATCTTGGTCGCCTGGGATCATGCTCGGGCGGCCAAGATCTTAAATGGGTGCAATCACTCCAGTATCGCCGGTCACAACCACAACATGGTCACTTACGGACAGTGATTAGACGTGAGGGTGAGCGAAGGATCTTACAGCTGAAAGTTGACTGGCAGTGAGGTCTCTGACCTGCGGCGACGAGTTAACGATTCGAGAAGACCAGTCAAACCGCACCACGGCGGCACGAACCCTCCGTAGGATCAGTACCGAACTGTGACCACAGACTGGAATCCTGATACGCCCTGGTACACCGGTCGCCGCCGCCGCTGGAATGGAGAAGTACGTGCTGAAGTCGCAAGCACGCCGCCGCATCGCCACCAAGGCAGCCATAGCGGGTGTCGTCAGTGCAGCGACCGCTCTCATCGCGCTCCCAGCTATGGGAGCCCTCGTGGGCCCCAGCCCGGTCACTTATACATGTACTCCTCTTAACGGGACCACCGGGACTTTCAACTTCCAGGTCCAGTTGACGGGTCCTGTGGGGACTGCCACGCCCAATGCGACGGTGCCTATCACCTGGGTCATCTCCCAGCCTGTGGGAGCGACCTTCACCGCGCCGGCTCCCATCCCCACGACTACGGGGATCGTCATTGACGGCGAACTTGTAGCCTCGGGGGCTCCCGTGGGAGTCGCACCGTCGACCCTCCTGCCTACGACGACCCACACTCCTGCTGCGTCGCTAACTCAAGGGGCGCCGGTTCCCTTCCCGACGATGACAGCGACGATCATTCCGACGGCCGTGGGAACCATGACGGTCAGGCCTGGAAACTTCAGTCTGCTTCTCAGCGGCTCCACGGCCAGCACTCAGACCGAGTACAACTGCACGGTTGCCTCACCGGCGAATCCGGCGACTGCTACTCCGCCTGCTTTGGCCATCGTGGTGGCATCACCAAGCGCGGCGACCAATCCCTATGACACTCCTACGCCTACTCCCACCCCCACTCCGACGCCTACGAGGGCGACTCCCACTCCCCGGCAGACGCACACTGTCTTCGAGACGGTGACGCACTCGCCGAGGAATCCTCAGCAGGTGACCAAGAAGCCGGTGGCCGGGGCGGCGACCGGTGGGGGCGGGGACGCGGGGCCTGACGGGCGGACGTTCGTGCTGGTGGGCACCTCATTGGTCGCGGCGGCCGGAGTGGGTGGGTTGTTCCTGCGGCGGCGTCGTCCGCAGCACAACTGATCGGAGGCGCTCGGGGTGACGATGCCTCCTGAATACCCGTACCAGGACGGTCAGGGCGTCCAGCAGCCCGGCCAGCCGTACGTCCAGCAGGTCTACTACCCGTACGCCGGTGGGCCCGGCGGCGCGTACCAGGAGCCCGAGCGGGCCGATCGCGGGCAGATGATGCGGGCCGTGCTCATCCTGGCCGCCGTCGCCGGAGTGGTGACGGTGGTGGCCGGCCTGCTGTTGATGATCAGCTCGCCGGAGGAGTACAACCTCACGGACGCGCGCACGCCCCTCAAGCTTCAGGCGCAGCCTCCGGCCGGGGCGTTCGCCCCCTCGGTCGGCCCGGGCGGTCCCGGCCAGCCGTTGACGCAGGCGGACCCGACCGCGCCGCCTCCGGCTCCGTCGCTGCCGCCGGCCCCGCCGATGCAGCCGTCCACCCCCAAGCGCCTGATCGTCAAGAAGCTCGGCATCAACGCGCCCATCCAGTCGGTCGGCACGGACAAGAAGGGCGCCATCCAGACCCCGCCGATCAACAACCCGAACCTGGTCGGCTGGTACCGGTACGGGCCGACGCCGGGTCAGGCGGGCCCCGCCGTGATGCTGGGCCACAAGGACACGGTGTCGCGCAGCGCCGTGTTCGCCCGGCTGCGCGAGCTCCAGAACGGGGACACGATCGAGGTCACCCGGATGGACGGCACGGTCGCGGTCTTCACCGTCGGCGGCATCGAGCAGGCCGCGAAGGAGACCTTCCCCACCAACCGCGTGTACGGGAACGCCGACGCGGCGGAACTGCGGCTGATCACCTGCGGCGGAAGCTACAACCACATCACCGGCCACTACGTGGACAACGTCATCGTGTACGCCAGGATGACGAGCACCCGCAAGGCGTCCCCGCGCGGCTGACCTGCGCGTCCGTCCGCTCCCGGCCACGGCTGAGGAGGGCGGACGGTGACCTGGCCCTCCCGTCCACGGACGATTATTCTGTTGTAACCTCGGATAGACCGAACATTGCTCGGTTTCATGTGGTGGGACGGAACCCAGGAGGCACTGTGGCAGAGGCGTACATCGTCGGGGCGGTCCGTACCCCGGTCGGCAAGAAGAAGGGCGGCCTGTCCACCGTCCACCCCGTCGACCTGGCCGCCCACACCCTCAAGGCCCTGGTTGAGCGCACCGGCGTGGACCCCTCCGCCGTCGAAGACGTGATCATGGGCTGCGTCATGCAGTTCGGCCCGCAGAGCATGGACATCGCGCGCAACGCGTGGCTGTCGGCGGGCCTGCCCGAGAGCGTCGCGGGCGTCACGATCGACCGGCAGTGCGGCTCCTCGCAGCAGTCGATCCACTTCGCCGCCCAGGGCGTCATGTCCGGCACCCAGGACCTGGTCGTCGCCGCCGGCGTCGAGTCCATGAGCATCGTCCCCATGGGGTCGAGCATCACCGCCGCGCTGGAGAAGGGCATGCCCTTCCCGTTCGGCGAGATGTGGGTCGAGCGGTACGGCAAGCAGGAGATCTCGCAGTTCCGCGGCGCCGAGCTGATGTGCGAGAAGTGGGGCCTCAAGCGCGACGAACTCGAACGGTACGCCTACGAGAGCCACCAGCGCGCCGCCAAGGCCATCGCCAACGGCCACTTCAAGGACCAGATCGTCCCGGTCAACGGCGTCGAGGACGACGAGGGGCCGCGGCCGGACACCACGCTGGAGAAGATGGCCGGGCTCAAGACGCTGCGCGACGGCGGCCAGATCACCGCGGCCACCTCCTCGCAGATCTCCGACGGCTCGGGCGCGGTGCTCGTCGCCTCCGAGCAGGCGGTCAGGGACCACGGCCTGACGCCCCGGGCGCGCATCACGACGCTGGCGCTCACCGGCGACGACCCGGTCTACATGCTCACCGCGCCGATCCCGGCGACGCGCAGGGCGCTGGACAAGGCCGGACTGTCGATCGACGACATCGACGTCATCGAGATCAACGAGGCGTTCGCCCCGGTGCCGCTGGCGTGGCTCAAGGAGATCGGCGCCGACCCGGCCAGGACGAACCCCAACGGCGGCGCCATCGCCCTCGGCCACCCGCTCGGCGGCACCGGCGCCATCCTGATGACCAAGCTGTTGCACGAGCTGGAGCGCACGGGCGGGCGGTACGGCCTGCAGACCATGTGCGAGGGCGGCGGCCAGGCCAACGTCACCATCATCGAACGCCTCTGAGCGCACCCGCGCAGGACGACGGCGGTGTGCCGCTTCCGGGAACACGGACGCGGGACACCGCCGTTTCGCGTTGTCCGGGGAAGAAGACCGGCTACCTCATCCGGCACTGCGGGGGATACGGCCCGGCCCCCGTGGCCGGGCCGTACCAGGTCGTCTCAGGCGGGGATCAACTGCCACTGCTGGTTGGTGCCGCCGTTGGCGGACCATTGCACCACCTGGGCGCCGTCGGAGGTCGACGCCCCGTACACGTCCGCCAGCAGCCCGCTGCCGTAATTGACGATCGTGTAATAGCCGTCGCCGGTGGACCGCAGGTACCACAGCTGGTTGGTGCCGCCGTTGGCGGTCCACTGCTGCAGTTGCAGCCCCTGGGTCGTGCTGCCGCCGTTGACGTCGAGGACCTTGCCGGTGGGGACGTAGCGCAGGGTGTACGCGCCGCCCTGACCGCTGGTGACGGTCCACCCGGCGGAGCCGGACTGCTGCACGGCCTTGGCGCCGTCGGCGGAGGAGTTACCGGCCACGGCGAGCGGCTTGCCGCTGTTGCGGTTGACGATGCGGTAGGTCGCGCCCGACACCGGGCCGCTCGAACCGGACCCGAGATTGAAGTACTCGACCGCGTCGGTGAACGCCGTGGCACCCGACTTGGCGGTCGTCAGCACCAGGTACACCTGTGAGCCGCTCGCCGGCGTGGTGAAGGTGACCGGCTGGGTGACCCGCGAGCCGAGCGGAATGCTCAGCGTGGTCTGCCCCGACGCGATCACGGTGCCGTCGGGCCGGTCGAGCCGTGCGGACCAGGAGAACGCGACGGAGGTGTCGCGCAGGTCGTCGTTGAAGACGGTGATGTTGCGGGTCACGGAGGCGTTGGAGGCGTAGGTGTTCACGGCCTGCGGCAGCGGGAAGGTCCCGTTGGAGTCGGAGGCCCCGGACGCCGACCAGTAGGGCAGGTCGATCGCGGCGACCGGGTTGAACGCGGCTTGGACGCGCTGGACCTGGGGGTTGCTCCACGGGTCGGAGAGGTTGTCCGCGCCGTAGAGCGGATGGCCGCCCTCCTCCGGCACGAAATCCGTGGTGCGCACGCCGGGCACGAAACCGGCCCACGCGGACAACAGCGTGTACGGGCGCAGGTCGGCGGCGTCCTTGCCACGCTTGGCGGCCGTCGCCGTGGCGAACCACATGAAGCCCTGCTTGGTGTTGCACTTGTTCCAGACGTACTCGCCCTCGCCGTCGGGCCGGCCTGTCACAGAGGCCACCCGCTCGCCGTACTGTCCGACGCCGTCGAGGTAGTGCGCGAAGACCGCGAAGTTGGCGTACCTCATGTTCGGGTACCGGCTGGGTGAGTCGGCGCCGGGCGCGGCGTCGAGGCTGACCGGGCGGGTGCCGTCGTTGCCGTTCATCGCCGCGTAGAGATCCTGCTCGAACTGCTCGGAGTCATTGCCGAATGTCGGTTCGTTGGCCTGGCTCCAGCGGATGACCGCGGGATGGTTGCGGTCCCGCAACGTGAGCGCGCGGGCGTGGGCGACCATGTTGTCGTGTCCTGCGACGAAGTCCTGCGCGCTGCCGCGGATGCCGGTCTCGTCGATGATCATCAGGCCCATTTCGTCGGCCACGTCGAGCATGTAGGGGCTGGCCGGTTCCTGGTGGATGCGCGCCACGTTGTAGTTGAGCCGCTGGTAGTTGTCCACGGCCTGCGGCCAGCCGCCGTTGCCCGCCGAAGGCGGGAGGAAGCCCGGCAGGGTGTCGTAGGCGTCGCCCCTGCCTCCGTTGTCGACCCGGTCGTAGTCCGCACCCTGCAGGTTGTCGCCGCGGAAGTTCACCCGGACGCCGTTGATGAAGTAGTACTCGCCGTTCTGGGTGGTCTCCCGGAACCCGAACCGGTAGGTCGCGTCACTTGTCCGGCCGTCGTCGGTCGCCGCGCGAACCTTGAGACGGTGAAGCTGGGCTCGGTACCCCGACCGGTAGGGGACGTTCGGCCACCAGTACGAGGTGCTGCCGAGGTTCCACGCGACGGAATCGACCGTGACCTTGGCCGTCGACCGCGCCCCCACGGTCACGGTCCGGGCCGGCGGCGTCGGATAGCTGAACGTCCCGCCGCCGTCCGACGACAACTCGCCGGTCACCGTCACCGATCGGGCGCTGCTCGAGGTGTTCGTCACCCACACGTCGTAGCCGAGGGTCTGATTCGCCACCGACGTGCGGATGAACGTGTCACTGACGTACACGGCCGGATACACCCGCAGGAACGCGGAGCGGAAGATGCCCTGCGGGACCGCCTCGGACCAGTCGGCGGCCACGGGGACGACGTACTTGCCGTTCGCCAAGTTCTTCAGCGCGCCGCGGCCCTTCACGTCAACGGTGATCGTATGAGTGGTGCCCGGGGCGGCGTAGGCGCTGATGTCGAACTTCGACGGGGTGAAGGCGGTGGTCTGCGTCGCGACCACCCGGCCGTCCACCGACAAGGTCGCCTGGTGGTTCACGGCGCCGAACTCGATCCACGCCGACTGCGGCTGCCCGGAGTCCGGCACCGTCACCGTACGCGAGTACACCGCCTGCGACACATCGGTGAACCCCTGCTTGTACCAGCCGCCTCCGGGCACCTTGATCGACGTCGTCGACCGGCCCGCCGGGGTGAAACTCCACGTCCCGGCGAGATCGACCGACGCGATCGCGGCATTGCCCGCAGTGAAGCCGTCGATGTCCCCGGCGGCGGCGGCGACCGTCGCGGTGGACTCCGCCGGCGCGGACCGCTGCGCCGCCACAGCCGGCTGAGCCCCCATCATCGCGACCAGGAAGAGCGCCATCACGGCCGGCCACCTGCCCGCGGAACGTCGAGGACGGGAGGAGGGATCGCTCCGCTTCATGGGTGATCCTTTCGGGTGAATGCCTGTGCGACGCACTTCTCGGTCCGCCCGCCGCCCGCCGACGCCATTTGGCTGCGGCATGGCAGGACATCACAGGTAAGCCCCGGGCTTCCTCCTGTCAAGGCTCATGGTTGTGCAGAGATAGGAGGTCTTAGGTCATACCACCTCACCCTGGTGGCTTGAGATGGCCTCATCTAGGCATGGATGTAACTTTCAGCGCGCATCGGATCTCTCGCACATGGGATGTGTCGGTGCTTCAAAGATCGACGCAGACTGAGGCGGCGGCGTCCCGTCCCCGGGAAGGTGGGGACGGGACGCCGCCGCCTTCGGGTTCCCCGCGAGAAAGGCTGGGGAACCTGGGCGGCCGGCCGGCGAAGTCTCAGCGGCCCTTCGGCTGCCGCCGGGGCGGCGTGACGCGCCGTACGGGCGCCGGCGGCACCGGAATCCGGCGCGGGGCCGGAGGCAGGTGCCGTCCGGGCTGCGAGGAGCCCGGCTGGGCGTCCGGCAGGATCAGCGGCGGGGGAAAGATCGGCTGATGAAGGTCCGGCGTCACGGGCGGCAGGTCGCTCGCCGTGAGCAGGATCTTCGAGGTCGTGGCGGCCTTGCCGCTCTTGGGGTGGCCGTTGCGCGCGGGCATGCACGTCTCCTTACGAATGACGACGCGGCAGGGATTCATGCCGGTCGGAGCCTCAGCCGCCGCGTCAGGATGGACGGGACCAGAGAGCTGAGTGCGGAGCGATCAGGCAGCGTGCCCGATCGGCGCCGTCAGTAAGGAAAAATGCGCATACCACGACAGTACGGACCTGGCCTCGCATCGGACAACCTATTTATGACCTGCGGCGGAGCCGGCCGAGAGCCGTACGCCGACCCACATCCAGCACACATCGGGCGGGAGGAGAGACCGGCGGGGCCATCGGTGACCGCGTCAGGGGAGCGGCCTGGCGGGTCAAGACGCCTGGGGCGGCGTGAGTGCTCGGGGCGAAGAGGGCGGGGCCTCGTACATGGTGGACAGATCGGGGAGCTCCACCCGGACGAGCGTCCCCCGGCCTGGAAGGGAGCGCAGCGTCGCCTGACCGCCGTGGGCGGTGGCGATGGCCTGCACGATGGCCAGCCCCAGCCCGCTGCCCTCGCTGCGGGCCGAGTGGTGGAACCGGTCGAAGGCGAGGGTGGCGTGCTCCGGCGACATCCCCGGCCCGTCGTCGCTCACCTCCAGGACGGCAGGAGGCGTCAGCCGTACGGTCGCGGCCGTCCCGGGCGGGGTGTGCGCGCGGACGTTCGCCAGCAGGTTGACCAGCACCTGGCGGATCCGCGCTTCGTCCACGACGGCGACCAGCCGGTCGGGCGCCACGACGGTCACCGGGTGGTCGGGGTCCAGCGCGGTGAAGTCGTCGGCCACCTCGGCGGCGACCGCGGTCAGGTCCACCGACGCCATGGTCAGCGGCGCGCCCTTGTCCAGGCGGGCCAGTTCCAGCAGCTCGGAGACCAGCCGGGTCATGCGCGCCGCCTCGTCCTCGATGCGGCGCATCACCTGCGGCACCTCCTCCGCGGGGATGGCGCCCTGCCGGTACAGCTCGGCGTACCCGTGGATGGTGGTCAGCGGGTTGCGCAACTCGTGCGAGGCGTCGGCGGCGAAGCGCCGCACCCGCTCCTCCGAGGCCCAGCGCGCCGCGAACGCGTCCTGGATGCGGGTCAGCATGAGGTTGATGGTCGAGCCGAGCCGCCCGGCCTCCGACCGGCCCTCGGGCATGCGCGCCGACAGGTCGCCGCCCTCGGCGACGAGCTGCGCCGTCGTGGCCATGCGGGACAACGGCGCGAGGCCCCTGCCGATCAGCGACCGGCCGAGCATGGCGAGCAGCGCGATCAGCACGACCCCGGTGACCAGCTCGGTGACCACCAGGCGGCGGACCGCGTCCTCGACCTCGTCCAGCGGCACGGCGACGACCACGACCCGGTTGCCGACCGTCATCCGCGCCGCCGCGGCGCGCAGCCGGTCGGTCAGGGCGAACGGACGGCCGCTGTCGGCCAACTGCTGCAACCGGGCCCCGCCCATCCGTTCCAGCATTTCGGGGACGTGCACCGCCTCCGGGTCGTCGCCGGCCAGCAGCCGTCCCCGGTCGGTGGTGAGGTTCAGCAGGGCCACAGCGGAGGTCGGACTGGCGTTGACCAGCGCGATGTTGGACGCCCGCACCAGGCGGGCGGCCGAGGCCGTGGCGGCGGCGGCGAGCGTCGCGTCCGTGCGGTCGAGCAGGTGGCCGCGCAGCACCAGCACACTGACGACCGACAGCGCCGCCAGCCCTACCGCGGTCACCGACAGCAGCCCGGCGAGGAGCCGCCCCCGCAGTGTCTCGGCCCGCCACCTCACCGGCCGGCGGGAGGAGGAGGCTTCGCGGGCGGGCGCCGGGCGCGGGCTCACCGGCTCAGCCGTCGGAGGCCGGACGCAGGGCGTAACCCACGCCCCGCTGGGTGTGGATCAGCGGCGGGCCCAGCGGGTCCAGCTTGCGCCGCAGGTAGGAGACGTAGGTCTCGACCACCTGCGACTGGGTGCCGAACCCCCACACGTGCTCCAGCAACTGCGCCTTGGTGAGCACCTGGCCGGGATGGCGCATCAGGAACGCGAGGAGCCGGAACTCGGTGGGGGACAGCTCGACCAGCGTGCCACCCCGCCGGACCTCCCAGCGCGCCTCGTCCAGTTCCAGATCGGCCACGGTCAGCACGGCGTGCTCGGCCGTCAGGGACCCGGACCCGCCGCGGCCGCCGCCCCGCCGCAGCACCGCGCGCGCCCGGGCCACCAGCGCCTCCACCGAGAACGGCTTGGTGACGTAGTCGTCGCCGCCCAGCGTGAGACCGTGAACGGTGTCGGCCGGGGCGTCGCGCGCCGTCAGGAAGATGACCGGGACGTCATCGCCCTCGGCGCGCAACCGCCGGCACAGCTCGAAACCATCCAGATCGGGCAGCATCACGTCCAGCACGAGCAGGTCGGGGCTGCCGGAGCGGGCGATCTCCAGCGCCTCGTGACCCCGGGCCGCGCTGATCACCTCGAACCCGTGGAAGCGCAGCGCCATGCCCACCAGGTCGCGGATGTTGCGCTCGTCGTCCACGACGAGGACCCGCGGCTTGTTCGTCTGGTCGCTCATCCGTCCTTCGGTCAATCCTCGGTCGGTCGTTCCTTGGTCTTCTTGGGCACCACCACTCCCTGCGCCGTCCGGGCGTCGCCGTCGGGCCGGCCCAGGACGAAGACGCCGTCACCCGACGTCAGAGCGGAGGAAGCGGACTTCGCGCCATTCTTGCGAACTTTAGTATCCGTGGTCAGCGCCCACGTCCAGCTCGTCCCGTCGGCGCTCTTGACGGTGACCGAGCTCGCGGACGTCGCGGTGACCTCGCCGCGCTGCCAGGCGTAGGTGGCGTAGCCGCCACCGCGGGCGCGGACGGTGGCCTCGCCGTGCACGCCGATCAGGCCGCGGCGCAGGGCGGCGCGGAGCCGGAGGTGGTCCTTCGGGTCCTTGGCGAGGCCGGCGGCCTCGTCCGCGGCCGAGTCGGCCGACAGCAGCTCGTAGGGGACGCCCGTGCGCGTCTCGCTCGTCTGTGCGCCGCCCGCCTGCGCGTTGCCCGCCTGCCGCGCGAGGGCGGCGCCGCCGAGCGCTCCGACCGACAGCGCGCCGGCCACCGCTCCGGCGACCAGTGTTCCGGTGAGATTCCTCATGATCCCAAGGACACCGGACACGGCTAGGAGAACGGTCAGGAATCCCTGGGATATCCCGGTGAACCGACCCCGCCGCCACCGGGAACCGGTGGGCTACTTCTGCGGGACGCGGGCCACGCAGAAGACCGTCTGGCCGAACGGCGGGCGGATGAAACGCTCGATGAAACGGGTCGTCGGCACCACGGTGCGGTCGTAGATCTTGACCAGCCGCGGGTCGGGGTAGCCGACGCCGCCGCGTCGCACGGCCGCCCACCAGGCCAGGCCGCCGAGGAAGTTGATCGGCTTGAGCACCTCGGCCTTCAGCCCGGCCTCGGCGACCGTCTTGCCCAGCGTCGCCGGGGTGTACCGGGTGACGTGGCCGACCTTGCGGTCGAAGTCCCCATAAAGCTGCATGTAGCCGGGCACCCAGATGACGATGCGGCCGCCCGGCTGGGTGACCCTGGCCAGCGACCGCAGGGCCTCGACGTCCTCCTCGATGTGCTCAAGGACGTTCATCAGGACCACGGTGTCCACCGGGTCGGCGAGGGGGATGTCGGTGGGCAGGCCGAACTGCAGCACCTCGATGTCGTCGCGCCCGTCGAACCGCTTGCCGAGCTGCTCGACGCAGTAAGGGGCGAAGTCGCTGACGACCAGACGGTCGAGGCGGGGGAGGAACTGCTCGGCGAAGTGGCCGAGGCCCGAACCGATCTCGAGCATGGACCTGCCGACGTGCGGGGCGACCATGTCGAACTCGTACTGCCGGTAGTTCTTCGCCTCGTCGCCACCGAGGTGGTTCTCCAAGGCCTCGTCACCGGCCGCAGGTTGCACCACGCGGTCATACCCAGACATGCGTCCCGCCCAGCTTCGCTCACGGAAAACCGCGGCCTCGAACAAGGCCACGGCTACGGATGTGGATCGAGTCTAGCCGCCCTGATCCGCGCCGGTCCCAACTTCCCGCCGAGCGCGACCGGAAACACTTGACGCGAGTCTTCCCATCGCTTTGCGCGCAGACCTCCAGGAAACTACCTTTTGTCGCGCAAGGATCTTCCAAGGAGCCCGCGACGGACGACGACGAGGCGATAACCCGGTCCCTGGCCGGCGATCTCGCCGCCTACGAGGTGCTGGTCGCGCGCTACAGCGCGGTGGCGCACCGTACGGCTGCGCTCCTCGGCGCCGGCCAGGAGGCCGAGGACGTCGTCCAGGAGGCGTTCGTCAAGGCGTTCCGCCACCTCGCGACCTTCCGCCGCGACGCCGCGTTCAAGCCGTGGCTGCTGCGCATCGTCGCCAACGAGACCCACACGATGACCCGGTCGCGCGGGCGCAGGGCCGAGCTCGTGCTCAAGGCCGGCGCGGAGCCCGACCTGCGCGTCCCCGACGACCCCGAGGGCGCCGCCATCGCCACCGACCGCCGGAGCAGGCTGCTGGAGGCCGTGCGCACGCTGCCCGACAGGGAACGCCAGGCCGTGGTCTGCCGGTACTTCCTACAGCTGTCGGAAGCGGAGACGGCGGAGGTCCTCGGCTGGCCGGTCGGCTCGGTGAAGTCCCGTACCTTCCGAGGACTGGCACGGCTGCGGAAGGAGGTGGGCGGTGAACTCTCCTGACGGTCCGAACGACGGCACGGACGACATTCCGAACGGCAACCCGGGCATCGGCGCGAACGACGGCACAAGCGGCGGTCCGAGCGGCGGCGCGGGCGGCGGTCTGGAGGCCGAGCTCCTGGCGCTCGGCGAAGCGCTGGACATCCCCGCCCCGCCTCCCGCCGACGTGGCCCGCTCCGTCCGCGCCCGCCTCGAACAGTCCGGCCGGTCGCCGGAAACTCGCCGGCCGGCCCGCAGGCCCCGGTGGCGGTGGGTGGCCGCCGGTGTCGCGGTCGTCGTGGCGGCGCTGCTCGGGCTGACCCCTCAGGGGCAGGCCGCCGTCGCGCACGTCCTGCGGCTGGCCGGTGTGGAGGTCCACGTCGGCGAGCCGGGGCCGCTGCCGTCCGGGGTGCCGTCCCCGCTGCCCGGCGAGCGGCGGGTGACCCTCGACCGGGCCCGCGAGCTGGTCGCCTTCCCCGTCAGGGTGCCCGCCGAGCTGGGCGAGCCGGACGACGTCCGCGTGAGCGACGAAGGCCGGGTGCTGTCGCTCTTCTGGCCCGGGACGCGGCTGGACGCCTACGACGGCACGCTCGAGGTGGTCTGGCGCAAGGACCTCCCCGGGCCGTTCCCCGACCAGGTCACCGTAGGCTCCTCGCCCGGCTGGTGGGTCTCCGGCCCCCACGGGCTCACCTACATGCCCCGCGTCGGCGCCGGCTCCGAGCCGGTACGACGCCGCGCCGCCTCCACCCTCATCTGGCAACAGGACCAGACCGGCTATCGCCTGGAAGGCCCCGCGACCTCGGCCCAAGCCCTGAGAATCGCCACCTCTCTCCACTGACCCATTTACCGCGGGCGCTTCTGGGATGGTCCGTTATCGGGTTTATGGATGGCCGATATTGCGCGGTAAGTGCAGGCGGGTGATATCTCCCGATCAGGTGCCCGGAGGTGGTGGGGGGAGGTCGGGCCCGGTGGTGCTGGGGGGTTTGGTGGGGCTGCTGGTCCGGGAGGACGGCGGGGGAGGGGGAGCCGTGGGGCCCGTCTGCGACGGAGAGCTCTTCCTCGGCTTGGACGTGCGGGTCGGCTTGGCCGTCCGCGAGGGCGCGGCGGTCGTGGTCGAGGCTTGAGGCCTCGCGGTCGGCCGTGCGGACGTCGCCGGAGGCGGGGGCAGGTCCGTCCCCCGGGGACGGGGAGTGGCCGTGGCCCGCTTGCGCGTCGGTGTGCGGTCGGCGGTGGGCGGCGGCGGGGGCGACTCCACGCCCATGGAAGGAGCGGACGTGGACGCTCTCGGCGTCGGCCGGCCGGAGGGCGTCTGGATCGCCGCCGGCGTGTCGGACCCCCCTCCGGAGGACTCCGGCCAGGCGAACCAGATGCCGGATCCGGCGGCCACCAGCAGCGTCAGCCCGACCACGATGGGGCCGCGCCGGTCGTTGCCGAGCCATCGGCGGATCGGCCCTTCGTCTCCGTCGTCCAGCTCCATCGAGGTCTCCCACGTGCGCCATCGGTCCGCACGGGGACCGCTTCCAGCGGAATTCTTGGCATACGGCGGACGACGTCGCGGTGAAGAAGGTTCATCCCAGTTGTCTCGCACGATGCTCAGTCTCCGGGGGCGGGGTTCCTCGTCGGTCACCCGACGCACATCGCGGCGGTCGTCCCTGCGTGTTCATTCAGGTGTGGGTAAAGACCGCAACGCAGTCAACAGAGTATAGAAGTTTGTTATGTTGCGAAAGTGATATGAGCAGCTAGGGCGACCTCCCGTATATTTCTGACTGCTTTGCCAGTACCAGATTTTCCATTTGCATCTATGTCAGGAGAGCGATCCCCGTGCTGAGGAGGGATGACCCCGCTGCGCTGGAGCGGCTCTGCCGCGAGTATGGAGATCATCTCTACGACTACTGTCAGTCATTGCTCGACGATGAGGACGCCCTCTCGGCGACGGTCGGAGCGCTGTACGGAGCGGTGGCGCACACCGACCGGCTCTACGACGCGACGCGGCTGCGCGCGTGGCTGTACTCGCTGGCCCGCGCCGAGTGCCAGGCACGCCTGGCCGGGGTGGCCCACAAGGGCTCCTACGCCCGGCAGGGACGCGGCGGGTCGCCCGAGCTGGGCGTGGAGGTGCTCGCCTGCCTGGAGCCGCGTGAGCGGGAGATCCTCGATCTGACGCTTCGTCATGGGTTGAAGTCCGACGAGGTGGCCCGGGTTTTGGACATCTCGGTGGACGCGGTGGAGTCGGCGGCCCGGTTGGGGCGGCGTCATGCCGAGCAGTGGCTGGCCGCGGTCATGGACGCCCG
>NZ_JBSGDZ010000048.1:0-40425 GCF_053602655.1 Sphaerisporangium sp. NPDC004334 | reverse complement strand
CAGGTCGCCGCCGCGGTAGTGGCCGGCCAGGTGCGACACCGCCTCACCCCGCCCGTCGCACACCAGCACCGCCGAATCACGATACGGCGCCGCCAATCCGGCCGAGGCGGCGTGCGCGACGTGGTGCGGCACGTAGGCGACCTGGTCGGGGTCCAGTCCCGGCAGGTAGGTGGACAGGAACGACGGGGCGCGGCGGGCGTAGGAGGTGCGCAGGTCCTCCCAGCGCTGGTCCTGACCGGGGCCGCCGGGGCGCACGAGCGCGGGGTCGTAGGAGTAGGCGACCGCGTCCAGGTCCTCAGGGCGCAGGCCCGCCTGGCTCAGGCACCACGCGGCGGCCTGCTCGGGGAGCTCCCAGGCCGAGAAGGGCACGGGACGCTTGCCATGTTTGCGGCGGCTGAACCGTTCCTCCTCCGCGGCCGCCACCACGCGCCCGTCGACCACGAGCGCGGCGGCGGGGTCGTGGAAGATCGCATTGATGCCGAGGAACCTCATCGCTTCTCCCTCCATCGGCGGGGGATGACTACCGAGAGAAGCGCTTCCCAAACAGTAAGCAGCGGCAAAACGGGCACTAAGGAAGGAGCACGCTGCGTGTCGTCACCCAAAGTAGTCGTTTGTCCCTTACGAGAAAGGGCATCCGGCAGGCTGGAGGTCTCCCCGTGCCGATCCACCCCCGTCCACGCGCGGTGCTGTTCGACCGCGACGGCACGCTCATCCACGACGTCCCCTACAACGCCGACCCGCGGCTGGTCAGCCCCATGCCCGGCGCACGGGCCGCCCTCGACCGGCTGCGCGGGGCCGGAATGCCCCTCGGCGTGGTCACCAACCAGGCCGGCGTGGCCAAGGGCCTGTTCGACGCCGTCGCCCTGCGCAGGGTCAACGCCCGCGTCGAGGAGCTGCTCGGCCCGTTCGGGGTCTGGGCGGTGTGCCCGCACGACGACGGCGACGGTTGCGCCTGCCGCAAGCCCATGCCCGGCCTCGTCCTGCGGGCCGCGCGGGCCCTCGGCGTCGCCCCGGCCGACTGCGTGGTCATCGGCGACATCGGCCGCGACATGGAGGCCGCCCGCGCGGCCGGGGCCAGGGGCATCCTGGTCCCGACCCCGGTGACCCTCCCCGCCGAGGTCGACGCCGCCCCGGAGGTCGCCCGCGACCTCGCCGACGCCGTCGAGCGGGTGCTGACATGAGAGAGGCGAGGCCATGAGGGTGCTGCTGTGGCATGTGCACGGGTCCTGGACGACCGCGTTCGTCCGGGGCGGCCACGACTACATGGTGCCGCTCACCGCCGGCCGTGGCCCCGACGGGCGCGGAAGGGCGCGCACCTACACCTGGCCCGCCTCCGTCCGCGAGGTCCCATGGGACCGCCTGCGCGAGGAGGACGTCGACGTGGTCGTGCTCCAGCGGCCGCACGAGCCGGACCTGGCCGAGCGCTGGCTCGGCCGCCGTCCCGGCCGGGACGTGCCCGCCGTCTACGTCGAGCACAACACCCCTGCCGGGGACGTCCCGGCCACCCGCCATCCGCTGGCCGGCCGAGACGACATCCCGCTGGTGCACGTCACGCACTTCAACGAGCTGTTCTGGGACGCGGGGCGGGCGCCCACCCGGGTCATCGAGCACGGCGTCGTCGACCCCGGCCACCGCTACACCGGCGAGGTGGCCCGGGCCGGCGTCGTGGTCAACGAGCCGGTGCGCCGCACCCGGGTCGCCGGGACCGACCTGCTGCCGGCGTTCGCCGCCGCCGCGCCGCTGGACGTGTTCGGCATGAAGGTCACCGGCCTGCCGTACGGCGTCTTCGAGGACCTGCCGCAGCGCGAGATGCACGCCGAGCTGGCCCGGCGCCGCGTCTACCTGCACCCCTACCGGTGGACGTCGCTGGGCCTGTCGCTGATCGAGGCCATGATGCTGGGCATGCCGGTGGTCGCGCTCGCGACCACCGAGGCCGTCGAGGCCGTGCCGCCGGAGGCCGGGGTGATCTCGACCCGGCTCGCGACGCTGACCGCCGCCCTGCGGGCGTTCACCGCCGACCCGGCGGCGGCGGCCCAGGCGGGCAAGGCGGCCCGGGCCGCCGCCTGCGCCCGCTACGGGCTGGACCGCTTCCTCGCCGACTGGGACCGGCTCCTCGCCGAGACCGCGACGGCCCGCGCCTGACGCGCGGGCTGTCACAGCCTGTGGCGCGGGCCGTCGTGCCAGACGCGCGGGTCGTCCCGCCCGAGGTTCGGGGCCGCCGGTGTCGGCCCGCGGCCCCGCCTCAGGCGGTCAGCCGTGGTCGGCGCAGCACGGGGTGGGGTTCGGCACCTCGGCCGGCATGAGCATCCCGCCCGCCGCCGGCATGGCGAGCAGGACGATCCGCCCGTCGCGCCACTGCGGCCGGACGAAGTCGTTGGTGGCCAAGGGCGCGTCCGGCGCGGGGTCCTCGGTCCGGCCGAGCACCACGACCCGCTCGACCGCCGAACGGGCGAGCACCTCGGCCGTGGTCAGGGTGCCGGTGAGCGCGTCCCTGCCCGGGAACAGCACCAGACGGCCGCTGGACCCCGCGGCGTGCGCGGCCGCCGCGAGCGCGGCGCCCTCCGCGAGGTCGCCGGGCCCGGTGCGGGCGTCGCCGAGCGCCGCCCCCAGATAGGCCGGCAGCGCGCCGAGATCCACGACGCCTGCCAGGGCCGTGCTCCCGCCGCCGGCCGTATCGGCATGCGTACCGCAGAGCCGAGCCGTGCCCGCACCGCCGGCCGTATCGGCCTGCGTACCGTCGGCGCAGGGCGCGCCCGCGCCGCCGGCCGGAGCGGTGCCCGCATCCTTCCCCGTCGCGGCGGGGACGGACAGGGAGCAGGCCACGTGCGCCAGGCCCGTGGTGCGGACGAAGTGCGTGCAGCCCACGGTCCCGGCCGGGAGGCCGAGCGACTCCGCCATCTCGTGGAGAAGGTGCTCGGCCTCCGCGACCGTCCGCGAGCCCGCGTCCAGGCCGAGGATCATCCGCGCGGCGCGATCCAGATCGGGTTGCTGTAGAACCACAGGTCCTTCCACGGGTCGGCGTCGCCGAAGACGTCGATCGCCGGGCCGGCCGGGTCCACCGACGCGCCCAGCAGGCCCACGGCGCCGCGGTTGCCGTCGGTGCCGCGCAGGCGCACGTACACCGGGCGGTCGACGGCGCCGACCTGGTAGGTGAAGGTGACCGTGCCGGTGTTCTTCTTCACCTCGAAGGACTTCACGACCTTGGTCGCCGGGGTGGTGAAGACGTCCTTGTCGGACACCGGGCCGGTCACCTCGCCCTGGATGACGTCCACGCGGGCCAGGGCCGGGATGAACTGCGCCCAGTTGGGCTGGTTCGCCAGGGTGATCTCGATGGCGATCTCCACCTTGGCGCCCTTGCGGACGTGCAGCGTGTCGCCGAGCGTCACCCCGCGCTGGCCGGTGCCCGTCTGGCGGGCGCGGACGACCAGGGCGGTGATCAGGCCGCCGTGGTCCACCCAGACGCGGCCCTGGCGGATGCCGTCCATGACGGCGGTGTAGGAGAACTCGCGCGACCCGACGTGGGTCTTGCTGTAGTAGCCCGGCCAGAAGTCGCCGCTGGAGGTGTTCGGCACGCCCTTGTAGATCGGATCGTTGTACCGGCCGTCGGTGTCGAAGTTCCCGCCCGGCCCGCGGTCGCTGGTGTCGAGGTACACCGTGTGGGAGTCGGAGTTGGCGGTGATCCACCAGCTCTTGCCCTCGGCCAGGAGGCTGTCCCACAGGCCGCCGACGGTGGCGGTCATCCAGTCGAACCCGCCGAAGGTCTTGTAGCTCTCGGGGGGGTAGGCGGCGAAGGAGTCGGCGCTTGGGCTGTTGTCGTAGAAGCCGCGCCCGCTGCCGGCGCCGTTGGGCTTGGCGATGCCCGCGGCCTGGTGGCCGGGCGCGCCCTCCATGCCGACGGCGATGGACGGCTGCGCGTCCCGCCAGCCGCGGATCTCGTGCGGGGTGTCCAGGCCCTTGCGCGCGGGGTGGTTGGCGAGGAACAGCGCGTCCTCGACGCGGCGCCGGCGCACGGCGTCGGCCAGGAAGTTCAGGCCCGCGATGGCCAGCGCCTCGTTCTGCGGGGTGCCGGCGGTCGCGCCCTTGACCGAGCCGTCGAAGGAGTTCTCGAACTCCTTCAGCGTGGCGACCTCGTTGCGGCCCGGCGCCACGAAGACGGTGCCGTGCTCGGCGGCCGGGATGTTCCACTCGAGCCCCTGGAAGACCAGGGTGTCCTTGACGGCCTTGCGCGTGGCGACGATGTCCGGGTTGACCTTGTCCACGCCGATCTTGGCGTGCGCGACGCTGCCGTGGTCGGTGATGACCATCCAGTCCAGGCCGTAGGCGTTGCCGTGCCTGACCTGGTCGCTCACCTTGTACATGCCGTCGCTGCTGTGCTGGGTGTGGATGTGGTGGTCGCCGGCCAGCCACAGGTAGCCGTCACGGGGCTCGGTGCTCGTGCGGGTGCGCTGCGTGGCGGCGGCCGCGGCGCCCTGCGTGCCCAGCACGCCGGCGGCGGTCAGGCCCGCGCCCAGCAGGCCCGCGCGGCGGAACATCTGGCGGCGCGAGAGCTCGCCGGGGGAGAGCTCGGCGTCGGGAACCGACAGGTCCACCACCGGCGCGAGGTCGCCCTGGCCGGCGTGCCCGGCGCCGTGGGAGTGGTCGTGGGGGTGAGCGTGCGAGTGCTCGTGAGGGTGGTCGTGCCCGTGGCCCATTTCTTGCCCTTCCATCCCGCCGGAGAGATCTTGCCCCGGCTACGTCAGGCAGATTGGCAAGAGCGGCTGAACCGCGCGTGAACAACCCGGATCGGCGGAAGGGCGATCGGCTTGCGACGTCGCGTACGGCCTGGGCGGTCAGCGGCCTGGTCGTAGGGCGGTCAGCGACGGACGTCGCGGGCTACTCGGTGGTGAACAGGCAGAAGGGGTGGCCGGCCGGGTCGAGGTAGACGCGGACGTCGTCCTGTGGCTGGAAGTCGGCCAGGACCGCGCCCGAAGCCGCGGCGTGCGCGCCGGCGACCTCCAGGTCCTCCACCTTGATGTCGAGGTGGACCATCATCCGCTGGTCGCCGGCGCCGGCGGGCCAGGTCGGCCGGGTGTACGCGGTCTCGGTCTGGAACGACAGGCCCGGCCCGCCGTCCGGGGCGGCGAGCTTCACCCAGTCCGGCTCGTCCTGCGACACCGTCCAGCCCAGGAGCCGGCGGTAGAACGCCGCCAGTTCCTGCGCGTCGGGGGCGTCGAGCACGATGCCCGACAGCGACATGCTGGGCCTGTCCGACATTCCGCCTCCTGTGACGTGGGGTTCCGTCCCCGGTTCCTGCACCGGCGGAAGCCGGTTAAACGACGGGTTTCGATTGCTTTCAGCGGGGCGTGGGACGGCGGTGGGCGGGGCGAGCGCCGGATCACCGGTCCGTGACCGGCGCGAAAGCGCCCAGAACGCGGTTCCAGATGAATGTTTCATCGGGCTGCCCGGTGATCCACTGTGCTGTGACCCGCGTTTGCCAAGGCCACCGCGGGTCCGGTGGGCCACGCGGGACATCGGCGGTTGCGGCCTTGCGGGGGCGGTGCGCAATCTGCTGTACATCCTCCCGAAACACTCCGACGATGGGAGCGCTCCCACAGGCGATGTCGAGCTGGGTGCTGCTTGGCCGTCTCAAGAAGGCGGCGAACCCCATCAGTTTCATGAGGGAGACAAACAGACAATGGGACCCCACCAGAGATCCTGGCGACGAGGCTTGACGGCGGTGACAGCGCTAGTGCTCACCGGCATCGGGCTCGCCGCGGCCCCGACCACGGCCCACGCCGCGGTCGCCTGTGATGTCACGTATACCAAGTCGTGGGAGGGCGGTGGCGGGTTCGGTGGCAACCTCGTCATCAAGAACCTCGGCGACGCGCTGTCCAACTGGACGCTGACGTTCACCTTCCCCGGCAACCAGCGGGTGACCAACGGGTGGAGCGCCCAGTGGTCGCAGTCGGGCGCCAACGTGAGCGCGCGGAACGAGTCCTACAACGGCAGCCAGGCCAGCGGCGCCTCGTGGACGCTCGGGTTCAACGGCAGCTTCAGCGGCAGCAACAGCAACCCGACGAGCTTCGCCATCAACGGCACGACGTGCAACGGCGGCCCTCAGCCGACGCCGACCCCCACGCCGACGCCCACCCCGACGCCGACGCCGACTCCCACGCCGACCCCCACTCCGACTCCGACCCCGACTCCGGGCGTCCAGTCGCTGGTGGTCAGCCCGACGTCGGTGACCGTCCCCGAGGGCAGCACCGCCACCTACGGCGTGCGCCTGGCGCGGCAGCCCAGCTCCAGCGTGACGGTGACCTCGACCGCCGGCAGCGGCGACTCCGACCTCACCGTCAGCAGCGGCTCCAGCCTGACCTTCACCACGTCGAACTGGAACACCGCGCAGAACGTCACCCTGGCGGCCGCCGAGGACAGTGACACCACCAGCGGCTCGCGTACCTTCAGCGTGGCCTCCTCCGGTCTGTCCTCGGTGTCGGTGACCGCCACCGAGTCCGACAACGACGGCGGCACCACGCCGACGCACGTCGACAACCCGTACTCGGGCGCGACCGGTTACGTGAACTCCGACTGGTCCTCCAAGGCCGCGGCCGAGCCGGGCGGCTCCGCCGTCGCCAACCTCTCGACCGGCGTGTGGCTGGACCGCATCGCCGCCATCGAGGGCAGCTCCAGCGTCAAGGGCGTGCGGGCGCACCTCGACGCGGCCGTCCAGCAGGACGCCGCCAACGGCAGCACCCCGCTGACGATCCAGTTCGTCGTCTACGACCTGCCCAACCGTGACTGCTCGGCGCTGGCCTCCAACGGTGAGCTCAAGGTCTCGGAGAACGGCCTCAGCCGCTACAAGAGCGAGTTCATCGACCCGATCGCCGCCATCCTGAGCGACTCGAAGTACTCGAACCTGCGCATCGTGACGGTCATCGAGATCGACTCGCTGCCGAACCTGGTCACCAACACCAGCATCGCGGCGTGCGCCGAGGCCAAGTCCAGCGGCGCCTACGTCCAGGGTATTCAGTACGCGCTGAACAAGCTGCACGCCATCAAGAACGTCTACACCTACATCGACGCCGGGCACCACGGCTGGCTCGGCTGGGACAGCAACTTCCGTCCCTCCGCCCAGCTGTTCGCCGACACCGTGCGCGGCACCACCGCCGGCTTCGCCAGCGTCGACGGCTTCATCACCAACACCGCCAACTACTCGGCCCTGACCGAGCCGTACTTCACCATCAACACCACGGTGGGCGGCCAGTCGGTGCGTCAGTCCAAGTGGGTCGACTGGAACTACTACGTCGACGAGCTGACCTATGCGCAGGCGTTCCGCCAGGAGCTGGTCTCCCAGGGGTTCAACTCCAACATCGGAATGCTGATCGACACCTCGCGCAACGGCTGGGGCGGCTCGGCTCGGCCCTCCGGGCCCAGCACCTCGACCAACGTCGACACCTTCGTGAACGCCTCCAAGGTCGACCGGCGCGTCCACGCCGGCAACTGGTGCAACCAGAGCGGCGCCGGCATCGGCGAGCGGCCCAAGGCGGCTCCCGCCACCGGTATCGACGCCTACGTCTGGATCAAGCCTCCGGGTGAGTCCGACGGCTCCAGCAAGGCGATCGACAACAACGAGGGCAAGGGCTTCGACCGGATGTGCGACCCGACCTACGGCGGTAACGAGCGCAACGGCAACAACCCGACCGGCGCCCTGCCGGACTCCCCGATCGCCGGTGCGTGGTTCTCGGCGCAGTTCCGCCAGCTCCTCGCCAACGCCTACCCGCCCATCAACTGACAATCGCAGACTGCGGACCTCGCCCCGGCTGACACGGCCGTGGCGGGGCCCGCCACCACCACCCAGCGTGGTCCCACTCCGGACAGGGGTCCTTCCGGAGCGGGACCACGCTGTTTTGTGTCCACCGCTGTGTCCACCGCTGTGTCCACCGCTGTGTCCACCGCTGTGTCCACCGCGCCCGGGGTGAGCGCGGGGCCTGTGACCTCTCCTGGCGACCTCACGGCGTGATCCCGCTTGACCTTGACACGGTGACAAGGTCTTCACTGTGGCCGAGGAGGTGGTCCCGATGACCATGCCGGACCAGGACACCGAGACGATTCGAGCCATCCAGGGGCTGGAGAACGGCGACCCGTCAGTGCGGCTACGGGCGGCGCTGGCGGTGGGCACGAGCCCCGGCCCGCGGTTCGTCGACGCGCTCGTCGAACGGTGCGCGGTAGAGCCGGAATTCTACGTACGCGACATGCTCACGTGGGCGCTCACCCGCCACGCGGCGGCGATGACGGTTCCCAGGCTCATCGACGAGCTCCGCTCGGAGCGCGCGCAGGCACGAAGTCAGGCCCTGCACACGCTGTCCAAGATCGGCGATCGGCGGGCGTGGCCGGCGATCACCAGGGCGCTGCTGACCGACGCCGACGACGAGGTCGCGCGGAGCGCCTGGCGGGCGGCGGTCGTGCTCGTGCCCGAAGGTGAGCGACCCGAGCTGGCCGGAGTGCTGGCCACACAGCTCGGACGCGGCGAACGTGCGACACAGTTGAGCCTCAGCCGGGCGCTGGTCGCGCTCGATAATGTGATCACGCCGGCCCTGCGCGCCGCCATGACGCATCCCGACCCCCGTGTGCGTCAGCACGCGATCGCCACGGAGCGGCTGTCACGCGATCCGGATGCCGGATTCGAGTTCGCGATCGAGGAGGCGAAGCGCGTCGTCGCCCTCGGCGGCTCCGGCAAGGAGGAGTGATGGGCAGTGTTGATCGGTGATGTGGCCCGGCGGTCCGGGGTCAGCGCCCGCATGCTCAGGCACTACGACGCGCTCGGTCTGGTGCGGCCGACGGGCCGTACCAGCGCCGGCTATCGCGAGTACTCCGGTGAGGACATCCGGCGGATCTTCCATATCGAGAGCCTGCGGTCATTGGGGCTGTCGCTACGTGAGATCGGGCGCGCGCTGGATGACCGCGACTTCACGCCCTCGGAGCTCGTCGACGACCTCATCCGCCAGACGCAGGAACGCATCGCGGCCGAGACGGAGCTGCTCACCCGGCTCCGCCGGATCGGCGCGGCGGAACCCGCGGGCTGGGAGGAGGTCCTGCAGATCGTCGCACTCCTGCGGGACCTCGGGGCCGCGAGCGCCGGCAGGCGCCAGCACGCGGCCCTGTCCTCGGCCGGTGAGGTCCCGGTGCCGGTGGAAGCGCTGGTCGAGGCGGCGCTGAGCGAGGCGGACCCGAACGTCGCCGGAGCCCTTCGGTGGGCGCTGGCGCGATCGGGCGATGACGCGCTGGCGCCGCTGGCGCAGGGCCTCGGCTCACCGGCGGCCGAGGTGCGCGTCCGTGCCGTCCGGTCGATCGCCGAGATCCCGGACGGCGGAGCGACCACGCTGCTACGGGACGCCCTCGAGAACCCCGACGTCGTGGTCCGCAGGTACGCGGCGCTGGCACTCGGGACCCGTGGAGTGGCCGACGCGGTCCCGATGCTCGTCGACATGGTCGTCGAGGGCGTGAACGACGTCGACGCCGCCGACGCGCTGAGCGCGCTGGCGAGTCGTCCGGCTTCGGCGGAACAGATCGCCGCCAGGCTCGTCGATCACCTCGCCCCTGGCACCGTCGGACCGTCCGCCCGTCTACGGCTGGCCCATGCGCTCGCGGAGATCCCGGGAACCACCGCCTCGCGAGCCCTCGCCGGCCTGTCGCAGGACGAAGACCGCGCCGTCGCGCTCACCGCGGCGTACATCCTCCGGATACGCGACGCACGATAACCGCCCTTCGCCGTTGGACGCTGCCCCGGACCTCACCCAAGGGTGCGATCGGGGACGGGTGGGGGACAGCCACGTGACGGCGCCATCGTCGCGGCCGGACGAGATCGGCCGCGGCGAGTCGCGGCAGGCCGCTGTCCCCCAGAGCGCGGCGACGGCGGAGCCCGGCCCGAACGCGCTGCGCGGTCCCCGGCGGACGTCCGTGAACGGAGTCCGGCTCAGGAGACCGGCCGTCGCACGCCCCCACGAAGTCGTCCTTCCCCGGCGTTCGCCATGTATCCGCAGCTCATGGGCATAAATCCGGCTATCGAGGCATTGGTTGTACTATTAAAACCATTGTATGCCTACAAGTATGGAGGCGTCGTGCCGGAGCTCAGCCGCCGCAGGCGAATGCTCGTCCTGGTCATCTGCTGCATGAGCCTGTTCATCGTCGGGCTCGACAACACCATCGTGAACGTCGCCCTCCCGGCGATCGAGCGCGACCTGCACGCGCCCGTCTCGGGCATGCAGTGGACCATCGACGCCTACACCCTTGTGCTGGCCAGCCTTTTGCTGCTGGCCGGCTCGACCGGCGACCGCGTCGGACGGCGGCGCACGTTCCAGACCGGCCTGGTGGTCTTCGCGCTCGGCTCCCTGCTGTGCGGGCTCGCGCCGAGCCTCGGCTGGCTGGTGGCCTTCCGCGTCGTGCAGGCCATCGGCGGCTCGATGCTGAACCCCGTCGCCATGTCGATCGTCACCAACATCTTCACCGACCCCCGCGAACGCGCCCGCGCCATCGGCGTGTGGGGAGGCGTGGTCGGCATCAGCATCGGCCTCGGCCCGGTCGTCGGCGGCGCGCTCATCGACTCGATCGGCTGGCGCGCCATCTTCTGGATCAACGTGCCGGTCGCCGCGGCCGCCCTGGTGCTCACCGCCGTCTTCGTCCCCGAGTCGCGGGCCTCGCGCGCCCGCCGCATCGACCCCGTCGGGCAGGTGCTGGTCATCGTGACACTGGCCGCGCTCACCTACGCGATCATCGAGGCGCCGGGGCACGGCTGGGGGTCGCCGCTCATCATCGGGTTCTCCCTCCTCGCGGTCGCCGGGCTCGCCGGCCTGCTCATCTACGAGCCGCGCCGCCGCGAACCCCTCATCGACCTGCGCTTCTTCCGCAGCGTCCCCTTCTCCGGCGCCTCGGTCATCGCGATGAGCGCGTTCGCCGCCTTCGGCGGATTCCTGTTCCTCAACACCCTGTACCTGCAGGACGTCCGTCACCTGTCCCCGTTCCACGCGGGCCTGTGCACGCTGCCGATCGCCGCGATGACCCTGCTCTGCGGCCCGCTGTCCGGACGGCTGGTCGGCGAGCGCGGGCCCCGGCCGTCCCTGGTCATCGCCGGTGTCGCCTTCACCGTGAGCGGGCTCATGCTCACCCGGCTGAGCGCCGACACGCCCCTGCTCTGGGTCCTGGCCGCCTACACCGTCTTCGGCCTGGGCTCCGGCATCGTCAACGCCCCGATCACCAACACCGCCGTCTCGGGCATGCCGATCTCGCAGGCCGGGGTCGCCGCGGCCGTCGCCTCGACCAGCCGCCAGGTCGGCCAGTCGCTCGGCGTCGCCATCGCCGGCTCGGTGCTCGCCACCGGCCTGTCCGGATCGCTCCGCGACGGCTTCGCCTCCGCCGGGCGGGCCGGCTGGTGGATCACCGTCGCGTACGGGACTGTCGTGCTCGCTCTGGGTATCATCACCACGGGCAGATGGGCGAAGGGCACCGCGGAGCGGACCGCGGCGCACCTCTCCGTCGAGGACACGAGGATTCCCGTCACGTCATGAGCCACGACCCCCAGATGGCCGCCCGAGCCTGGCACGGCATGCGCACGCTCATCCTCGACCGGTACGACCGCCGCAAGGAGGTCACCGCGGCCCTGGACATGAGCTTCATCCGCGTCAAGGCCCTGCGCCACCTCGCGGGGTCACCGATGACCATGCGCCAGCTCGCCACCGAGCTCTCCATAGACGCGCCCTACACCACCCTGGTCGTGGACGACCTGGTCCGCCGCGGCCTGGTGGTGCGCGACGTCCACCCCGACGACCGCCGGCAGAAGATCGTGACCGTCACCCCCGAAGGCGAGAAGGCCGCCGCCCGCGCCGAGGGCATCCTCGACGAGCCCCCGCCCGCCATCCTCGCCCTCGACCCCGCCGACCTCGCCACCCTCGACCGCATCATCGCCACCCTCACCCGCTGAATGACGATGCTGGTTGGATCAGAGCTCACTGCCCCCCGGACCTCCGGCCGGGGCGCTTGCCGGCAGCGCCCGGAACTCGGTGACCGACGGCCGGTCCTGCCGCTCACGCGGCACGGCCCGCAGCACTAGGCGCCCGGTCTCGATGATGTGCTGACTCCGATAGGCGGGCGTGAGAACGGCGCATCTGCATGGTTCCGGCGGCAGGACGCGAGCGCCGGGGAATGGCAGACTGTGACCATGCGGCCACCCCGAGCGAGGTACTTCAACACCACCGGCCCGTGCGGTCCTCTGCACCACTACATGTTGCCCGCCGCGCAGCGGCTTCCGCAGGCGCGGGTGCTCGTCGAGATGGACCGGTACTTCGTGCTGCACGCGCCCCGGCAGACCGGGAAGACCACCACGCTAGGCACCCTGGCCTCCGAGCTGACCGCCGAAGGCGACACCGCCGCCCTGATGTTCTCCTGTGAAGAGACCAAGGTGGCCGGTGACGACTTCGCGGTAGCGGAATCGATTTTGCTGGATTCCATCCGTGAGGCCGCCGAGCGGTCGGGATGGCCCGATGAGCTGATGCCACCCGATGAGTGGCCGCAGTCGCCCCCTGGTACCCGGGTCCGTACGGCGCTGAGCGAGTGGTGCCGCCGCTGCCCGCGCCGGGTGGTGCTGTTCTTCGACGAGATCGACGCCCTGCAGGGAAATGGCATGGTCAGCATCCTCAGCCAGCTCCGCGCCGGTCACAACGCGCGGCATGAGAGCTACCCGTTCCCCGCTTCCGTGGTGCTGTGCGGGTTGCGGGACCTGCGTGACTACAAGGTCGCCTCGGGCGGCGAACCCGGCCGCTCCAACCCGGCCAGCCCGTTCAACATCGTCGCCGAGTCACTGCGTCTCAGCGACTTCAGCGCCGACCAGATCGCCGAACTGTACGACCAGCACACCCAGGCGACCGGCCAGGAGTTCACCAAGGACGCGATAGAGCGCGTCTTCGAACTCACACAAGGACAACCATGGTTGGTCAACGCCCTGGCCTTCGAAACCATCCTCCAGGTAGGGATGACTCCCACCATCACCGTCGGGCAGATAGAGGACGCCAAGGAGCGGCTGATCCGCAAGCGCGCCACTCATCTGGACGCGCTGGTCGCCCGGCTGCGGGAGCCCAGAGTAAAGCGGGTGATCGAGCCCATCCTGGCCGGGGACTTCCCCGACGTCGACCTCACCTTCTCCGACGACCTGTCCTATGTCCGCGACCTGGGCCTGGTCAAGGAGCAACCCCCGCTGCAGGTGGCGAACCCGATCTACCGGGAGGTCATCCTGAGGGTGCTCGGCAACCCGTCGGAACAGTACGTGATGGCCGATCCGCGCAGCTTTGTGCTGCCGGACGGCCGGTTCGACCTGCCGCGCCTGTTGCGGGAGTTCGTCGTGTTCTGGCGCGAGCACGGCGAGGTGCTCGTCCGGCAGGAGGGCTACCACGAGGCCGCCTGTCAGATCATCCTCATGGCCTTCCTGCACCGGCTGGTCAACGGCGGAGGCCGGCTCGACCGGGAGTACGCCGCCGGCACCAAACGCCTGGACGTGCTGGTCCGCTGGCCTTACACCGGCCCAGAAGGCGAACGGCTCACGCAGCGCGAGGCCATGGAGCTGAAGGTCTGGCGAGCGGGCGAGAACGACCCGATGCCCGACGGCCTCGCGCAACTCGACCGGTACCTGGACCGCCTCACCCTCACCACCGGCGCGCTGGTGATCTTCGACCGGCGCCCCGAAGCCCCGCCGTGGAGGGAACGAGGCGCATTCGAGCAGGCGACCACGCCGTCCGGCCGCCAGGTCACCGTTCTGCGAGTGTGACGAGATCGGCGTCGTCTCCGCCGTCGAAGGGTTCGATCAGCCGATCGGCGGTCATGGGCTGCGGCGGCCCGTGCTCGGTGGTGATACCACGGCGGCGGCCTGCCGGCTTGGAAGCAAGCACCTGGTCAGGGGAGATGAGCCGGGTGGGTGAGTGGGTCTCCGGCGCTGGGGCGATGCCGCGTGGAGTACCACCGAGGGGGAGTCGGGTCACTATGGGACGTATGGATGAGGCATTGGCGCTGGATGAGATGACGGGGAACGTGCTGACCGGTTCCACGGTAGGCGTGCTGACCGTCCAGGGATGAGGCGCGCTGCCTCGAGCGATCGTGACGGCCGGCATGACTCTGACGTGTCGGCCTTGGATCATCCCTGGTCGCCTGATGGACCCGTGTGGTGCTTGAGGTGCTCAGGTGGGGAGCAGGGCCAGCAGGTTGGCGGGGAAGTTGGTGAAGTCGTCCGGGCGGATGGCGCGCAGGACGGTCGCCGCGAGCACCGGGTCGCGCTGGATCATGAGGGTCGCGGTGTCGGGCTGGCTGAAGAACTGCACGGTCATGGACAGCAGTTCGGTGTCGCCGGAGACGTACAGCTTGGCGGGGTAGTACTTGCCGCTTCTCTGCGCATCCGGGTTGGTGTAGTACGCCTCGAACGCCGGCATGGCGCTGACGTCGAAGGCCGGTTCGGCCTTCTCTGACTTGGGATAGATGTTGACGAGCTGAGCGCCCACCATGCGCATTCTGATGATCTGGTGCAGGCGCATCCATTCGACCGCGGGAAGGTAGAACTCGACCTGGTGCCCGATCTCGTGCACGACCGTGGACACGTCGTCCATCACCGACAGGCGCACCTTGTTGCCCACGCGCGCGGCGTTCGCCCGGTACTGCGTCACGCGGGTGCCGAGCCAGAACCGGCCGGGCTCGACGGTGTCCTCGGTGACCTCGATGTTCGACACGTGCCTCGCGGGAGGCCTGCGCGACGGCTGCACGAGTGCGGCATAGATCACCATGCCGGTCGGCGCGTTCTTGAAGAACTGGTCGGCGTACTTGCCGAAGTGCTTCTGGGTCTTGCAGGCGGCGGTCACCACGATGGTGGGCAGAGAACCGCCCTCGGCCCCGGCGCCGACGGCGAGCTTGCCGTTGTACATGGCCTGGACCACCGGGAGGGCCTCCAGGGCCTGGACCAGCGCGGCCTTCTCGGCGTTGGTGGGGTCGGCGGGCGTGTGCGCCGCCTGCAGGATCTGCTCGGCGGCCTCCACCAGGGGGTCCTTGACCGAGCCGCCGGCGTGGTTCTGGATGAGGGCCTTCAGGTCGGCGGGGACGTCCGCGTGGTTGAGGTACAGCTGCCGCTCACAGGCGACCACGTACGGGTCGAAGCGCGCGCGAACCGCCAGGCCCACCTGCGCGACCAGGTGCTCGTCGGCGGCGACGTTGGTGGCCGACGCGTAGGTGTTGGTCGCCTTGGAGGTGACCATGGACGCGTAGGACGAGACCGAGGCCCCGGAAGCCATCACCGAGCACGCGTGCATCGCCGCGTCGATGTGATTGCTCAGGACGCCCAGCGCGGGCATGGCGAGGGTGTCGATCCCCGGATCCTGGATCGCCGCGAGATAGCTTCGGACCGCGCCGTCACACACCGCGTTCTGGGTGATCCCGGCCTCCTTGACGTGGTCCTCCAGGCGCGTCAGCAGCAACGGGAAGGCGGTCGGCGCCACCGCGCCGGGATCGGAGTTCGTCTTGGAACGGTCCTCGCGCATGCCGCTGTCGGGGGACGGTTGAGCGGGAAACATGGTGGGCCTCTTTCGGGAGAGGAACGCTGAACCTGGTGCGAGCACGCCGAACAGGCGCGGTGCTCAGCGGACGGGGTGGCTTGTGCAGCGTAAGCCGGGCACGTCGCCCCGGCAATCGCCAACCGTCCCGTGTCCGCATCAGGCCAGAGGACCGCAATATCCCACTCGACCGCACCTCGATGTCCCCCGTGGCCCCAGACCGGATCCCTGACATGGTCTGTCGGCGTACGAGGAGAGCCACCCGGCTAGAGCGCAGAGCCGGGTCGGCTTCACATCGAGCGCATCCGATGGTCCATTCGTCCTCTCCTCCCGCCTCGGCGCCGGTGTTCCCCCATCGGCGGGTTAGAGGTGGCGGAGGAAGTCCATGCTTCGCTGCCAGGTGAGGGCGGTGGCTTCTTCGTCGTGTTCGCGCAGAGTCGCGTCGGTGTAGAAGTGCCCGGCTCCCGGATAGGTGAAGACCTGTACGACGGAGCCGGCGTCCGTCGCGGCACTTTCCCATGCGGCGACGGCGGCGGGAGGCGCGAACGCGTCCGGGTCGGCGACGTGCAGTTGCACGGGCAGGCCGGCCCGAGCCGAGGCGGGGATCTCGGCTATGCCGTGCACGAGCAGCACGCCCGCCGTGTCGCGCCGATCCGCCAGCAGGTCGCCGATGACCCCGGCGCCCATCGAGACGCCGGCGAGGACCGTGCCGGCGGGCATCTTCCGTACCGCGTCGCGCGCCCGTTCGACGATGACCTCCCAGCCGATCCGTTTCTGCAGGACGAACCCTTGGTCGATCGTCGTCGCGCTCTCACCTGCGTACAGGTCGGGCGTGACGACCTCGTGCCCGGCGGCGCGGAAGCGGTCGGCGGCGGCGCGTTCGACGTCGCGCAGCCCGTAAACGGAATGGAACAGAGCGATGTGAGCCATCCCGCCATCCTCCCCGACCGCCACCACCACCTTCGGCCGTCCAGACCCGGCCGCGCACGTCTTCCCTGGTGACAGAGGCCGACCCGGTTGCGGCGTGTATCAATTCCTCCGCCTCCAGGGGGTGGAGGGGGAGGAATTGATACACGCGTCTCGCCGAGACCGTGCCTCGCCGCAGGCTCGGACATGGAGCGGGCAGGCCGGTGGGTCAGTGGTCGCGCTTGGCGAGGAGGTGGGCCAGGGCGTGGAGTTCGGCGGCGGGGCGGGGGGCGGGGTCGGCGGAGGCGAGGTGGGCGAGCGCCTCGGCCAATAGGTCGTCCGCCCGGGCCTGGGTCCAGGCGCGGCCGCCGGCGGCCTCGATGAGTGAGGCGATGCGCGCCAGTTCGGGGGTCCCGGGCGCCTGTTCGGCGGGGGCGAGAACGGACGAAGCGGACGAGGCGGGCGGTTGACCCGCCGGGGAGATCCCCGGTGCGGCTGCGGCATGCCCGGATCCGGCGGGGGTGGATGGCCGTGCCGGTGAGGTGGGGGGTTGGGGGTGGCGGTAGAAGGCGGTCAGTTGCTTGCCGGGTGGGGTGGCGGAGGTGAGGGCGGCGACGACGGGGAGGGACTTCTTGCGGTTGCGCAGGTCGGAGAAGACCGGTTTGCCGGTCACCGACGGGTCGCCCCAGATGCCGAGCAGGTCGTCGACCATCTGGAAGGCCAGCCCGAGACGCGAGCCGAACGCGCGCAGGGCCTCGATGACCTCGGGACCGCCGTCGCCGGACAGGGCGCCGAGGGCGCAGGAGGCGGCGAGCAGGGCCGCGGTCTTCCCCTCGGCCATGCTCACGCACTCGGCCAGAGTGACCTCGTCGCGGGTCTCGAAGGAGGTGTCGGCGCTCTGGCCCTCCACCAGGTCGAGCACCGCCGCGCCGAGCACCCGCGTCGCCTCGTCGGCGACCGGGCCGCCGCCGGCCCGCAGCACCTCGAACGCGAGCGTCAGCAGGGCGTCCCCGGCGAGGATCGCCCCGCTGACCCCGAACACGCTCCAGGCGGTCGGACGGTGGCGCCGGGTCGCGTCGCCGTCCATGACGTCGTCGTGCAGGAGCGAGAAGTTGTGCACCAGCTCCACCGCCACCGCCGCGGGCACGGCCGAGGCGGCCGAGCCCCCGGCCGCCTCGGCGGCCAGCAGGACCAGCGCGGGTCGTACGGCCTTGCCCGCGTTGCCCGACGCGGGACGGCCCTGCTCGTCCAGCCAGCCGAAGTGGTAGGCGGCGATGCGCCGCATGGAGGGCGGCAGCGACTCCACCGCGGACCGCAGCGGCGGCCCGGTCAGCTCGCGGCTCCACGCGAGCACCTCCCGGGGCGGCCGTCCGGTGGTCACCGTCTTCGCCATGAGCACGGCTCCTTCCCGCTCGCTCATCGTGCCGGCCATGCGCGTCACGCCCTTTCACCGGCCCTCGGGGCGTCCCGGCGCCCGGCCGGTGGGCGCGCGGGACGTGCGACGGCCGCCGGGCGCGGCCGGGGTCGTTCGCGCGGCCCCGGCGTCACCCGGGTCGTTCCCCGGGTGGTGCGCCGGCCGCCGGTCTGTCAGTGACCCCGACGGTGGTCGGCCGCCCGTTGGTTTGTTCCCCGAACGGCGTGTCCGACCGCGGTTTCAGTGACCGATCTCGACGTGTTCGAGCACGCCCAGTGCGTCCGGCACCAGGACCGCGGCGGAGTAGTAGGCGCTGACCAGGTAGGAGATGATGGCGTGCTCGTCGATGCCCATGAAGCGCACCGACAGGCTCGGCTCGTACTCGTCGGGCAGGCCGGTCTGGTGCAGGCCGATGACGCCCTGGTCGTCCTCGCCGGTGCGCAGCACCAGGATCGAGCTGGTGCGGGTCTTGGTGATCGGGATCTTGTTGCAGGGCAGCAGCGGGACGCCCCGCCAGGCCGGCACGGCGTGGTCGAACAGCTGCACGGTGTCCGGGTACAGGCCGCGGCGGCTGCACTCCCTGCCGAACGCCGCGATCGTCTGCGGGTGGGCCAGGAAGAAGTGCGACTTGCGGCGCCGGCACAGCAACTCGTCGAGGTCGTCGGGGGTGGGTGGGCCGGTGCGGGTCTGGACGCGCTGCCGCAGGTCGGCGTTGGGCAGCAGCCCGAACTCGGGGTTGTTGATCAGCTCGTGCTCCTGGCGCTCGCGCAGAGCCTCGATGGTGAGGCGCAACTGCTCGTGCGTCTGGTTCATCGGCTGGTTGTACAGATCGGCGACGCGGGTGTGGATGCGCAGGATGGTCTGCGCGACGCTGAGCTCGTACTCGCGGGGGCTGGCCTCGTAGTCGACGAAGGTGGTCGACAGCGACGGCTCGCCGGAGTGGCCTGAGGTGATGTCGATGGCGGCCTCGCCGTGCTTGTTGTGCGGGGGCCGAGGGTGCCGTTCGTGCTCCTCCACGTGGTCGCGCAGCGTCGCCGACTGGTCGAGCAGCTCCTGGAACGCGTGGCGGGAGAGGGTGAGGACGGTGGTCGGGGTGACCGCCTTGATCGTGTGCTCCCACGTGGCCGGGGTGGCCGCGGACAGGGAACGGTCGCCGTAGTACTCGCCGTCGGCCAGGACGGCCAGGGTGGTCTGGTCGCCGTACTCGCCGGCGCCGATCTTGTTGACCTTGCCGTGCGCGATGAGGATGAGCCGGTCGGCCGGGTCGCCGATCTGCGCGATGGTGCTGCCGGGCTCGTGCTGGTGCTGGGTGAAGCGGCTCGCCAGCGCCTCCAGCACGCCGTCGTCGCCGAAGTGGCGCAGCAGCGGAAGCTCGCGCAGCTCGGGCGGGACGACGCGCACGTCGTTGCCCTGGTTGGTGAAGCTCAGCCGCCCGTCGCCGACGGCGTAGGTGAGGCGGCGGTTGACGCGGTAGGCGCCGCCGGGCGTGTTGACCCAGGGCAGCATGCGCAGCAGCCATCGTGAGGTGATGTTCTGCATCTGTGGCTGCGACTTGGTGGTCGTGGCCAGGTTGCGTGCCGCCGTGGTGGCCAGGCTCTGCTGCGGCCTGCCGTTTTCCGTGCCTGTCATCTCGCTGGTCGTCTCGGTCACGACCACACCACCAATCCCTATCGCATCGAACGGAGGAGACGCTGAAACAGGAGCGAGGTCTTCCCGGATGACTCCGGGTCGTACGGTGCGCAGTGATCGGGTGTTCGCCAGGTGTACATGAAGGAATAGTTGTGGAAACCCGCGCCGGCCCTGGCGGCCGGGGGTCCGGTGATTTCCGGGGCGGAGGCGGAAACGCCGGGAACGCGGGGTGGAGCGCTGTGATGCCGTTTTGTCTTTCATGGCGCCGGTCGAATGCGCGATGGTGCGCTCTTCGCCGTGGTCGGGGGATCGTCGCTGAGTCGGGAACGGGGGTGCTCTGGCCACGTGTCGCTTTCCGCGGCCTGCTCGGACGCAATGATTATGGAGCCTTGATCTTCGGTGTGTCAATTACCGTTTTCCCTGGCCATTGCCCGTGGGGCGAATCAGATATCACTGGCGAGAAGACGCGCTGGTCGATATTTCATAAAGTGCCGTGTTTATTAATTGAATGTGGTTTGGCGGGTTTGGTGGTCTTCATCGGATGCCCGCCGCTAGCCGGCGCTCGAGCTCGCGGCCCGCCCGATCGCCGGCCCGCCGGCGGCTGCGTCACCCGTGCCCGAAGGCCGCGGCGGGAGAAGGCGTAGGCTCGGCGGTATGGCCCAGGACCACCCGTCCGAGGCCCGTGCCACCGGCTCGGCCGGCGCGTCGTGCGGCCGGGGGGCCCGCCGCCGAGCACGATAGGGGGCCTCGATGCCCGACCGCCTCTTCTCGGACCGCAGGGATGCCGGGCGCGCGCTCGCCGGTCTCCTCGACCACCATCGGGGGCGGCCGGACCTGCTGGTGCTGGCGCTGCCACGCGGTGGCGCCCCCGTGGGGTACGAGGTGGCGCGGGCCCTCGGCGCAGACCTGGACGTCTTCGTCACCCGCAGCCTCGGCGTGCCCGGCCAGGAGGACCTGGCGATGGGCGCCATCGCGGGCGACGGCGTCATCGCCCTCAGCGACGACGTGGTCAGGGGTCTGGCCATCCCTCCAGGGGTGGTCGAGCACGTCGCCGGCCTGGAAGGACGGGAGATCACCCGCTGGGAGCGGCACTTCCGCCAGTGTCGTCCCGCGCAGCCGGTCGAGGGCCGGGAGGTGATCGTCGTGGACGACGGCCTGGCCACCGGCGCCGCCATGACCGCCGCGCTGAAAGCCCTGCGGCGGCAGCGCCCCGCGCGCGTCGTCGTCGCCCTGCCCGCCTGCTCGGCCGCCACCTATGAGGAACTGCGGATGACGGCGGACGAGGTCGTCGTCGCCACCACGCCCTCGCCGTACTTCGTCGTAGACCCCTCCTACTGGGACTTCGTCGAGGTGACCTTGGAGGACGTGCGCGACCTGCTGCGGGCCTCGGCCACCTCGGCGCAGGCCAGGGCGCCCGGGCAGGGGCCCGGGGCCGTCGCGGGCCTGCGCGCGGAGGCGATACCGCTCGACAACGGCGTGCCGTCGCCGGACGTGCTGTTCGACCTGGTGGGTGAGGCCAGGTTCGTGCTCATCGGTGGCGCTTCCCACGGCACCCACGAGTTCTACGCGGCGCGCGCCGCCATGACCCGGCGCCTCATCGAGGAGCGCGACTTCCGCGCCGTCGCCGTGCAGGCCGACTGGCCCGACGCCTACCGGGTGAACCTGTACGTCCACGGCCGCGGCAACGACGCCACCGCCGAGCAGGCGCTGGGCGGCTTCGAGCGGTTCCCGTCGTGGATGTGGCGCAACGCGGTCGTGCTGGACTTCGTCACCTGGCTGCGCGACCACAACGACGGCGTCCTCGCCGGGCTCTGCGGCCAGGCCGGCTTCTACGGGCTCGACGTCTACGGCGCGCACCGGACGATGCGGCGGGTCGTCGACTTCCTCCAGGAGACCGACCAGGTCGCCGCCGCCCGCGCCCGCGACCGGTACGCCTGCTTCGACCACCTCGGTCCGGAGGACCGGCCGTACGGGCTGAGCCCGGCCTGCGGCGCCGGCGAGAGCAGCGAGGAGGCGATGATCGCTAGGCTCGTCGCCCTGCGGCGCGAGGCGATGAGCTCCGCCCGCGAGGAGGGCCTGCTCGCCGAGGACGAACTGTTCTACGCCGAACTCAACGCCGCGGCCACGAGGAACGCCGACGAGCACTACCGGTCCATGCTCGGCGGCCGCATCTGCGCCTGGAACCATCGCGACCGCCACATGGCCGACACGCTGGACGCGCTGTCGGAGCACCTCGCGCGGCGGCGCGGCGGCCCCGCCAAGATCGTCGTATGGGCGCACGACGCCCATGTGGGGGACGCGCGGGCCACGGAGGCGGCGTGCCGGGGCGAGATCAACCTCGGCATGCTCGTGCGCGAACGGCACGGGGACGCCTGCCGCAGCATCGGAATGACCACCTACACCGGCACGGTCACCGCCGCCGATCAGTGGGGCACGCGGCCCGAACGCAAGTGGCTGCGCCCCGCCCTGTCCGACAGCGCCGAGGAATTGTTCCACGAGGTCGGGGAGAAGCAGTTCCTCACCTGGTTCGCGGCGGCGCCCCGCAGCGCCGACGTGCTGCGCTCGGCCCGTCTGCAGCGCATGATCTCGGCGGTGTACCGCGCCAGGTCCGAGCGCCGGTGCCACTACTTCCGCGCCCGCCTGAGCGACGAGTTCGACGCGGTCCTGCACATGGACGAGACCCGCGCGGTGGAGCCGCTCGACCGGACTCCCGAATGGGACCACGACCGACTTCCCCGCGCCTGTCCCCCCGAGGGGTGATCGCCGTCGCGGTCCTCACGACGCCGGGGGCCGCGCCGGCCGGGCAGGGCCGGAGGACACCGGCCGTTTCCCGCCGACCAGGAAGGAGGAGGTGATGGCGGAGCCGCGGAGCCTGGCCGTTCCGGCGGGGGACGTCTCGCTCGGGGCGGACGTGGCCGTGCCGCCGGACGCCCAGGGTGTGGTGGTGTTCGCCCACGGCAGCGGCAGCGGGCGGCACAGCCCCCGCAACCGGCACGTCGCCGCCGAGCTGAACGCCGCGGGGCTGGCCACCGTGCTGATGGACCTGCTGACCCGCGAAGAGGAGGAGATGGACGCCTTCACCGGCGCCCTCCGCTTCGACATCGGCCTGCTCGCCGAGCGGGTGGTCGCGGTCACCGACTGGGTGGCGCGGCAGGAGCGGCTGTCGGCCCTCGGCATCGGGATCTTCGGCGCCAGCACGGGCGCGGCGGCGGCCCTGGTGGCCGCGGCCCGGCGTCCGGACACGGTGCGGGCGGTCGTGTCGCGCGGCGGGCGGCCGGACCTGGCCGGCGACCACCTGCGCGAGGTGCGTCAGCCGACCCTGCTCATCGTGGGCGGCGACGACCCGATGGTGATCGTCCTGAACCGGGAGGCCATGGAGCGGATGCCCGGCCCCACCGGGTTCGCGGTCGTCCCCGGCGCCACCCACCTGTTCGAGGAGCCCGGCACGCTCGACGAGGTGGCCCGCCTGGCCGGGGAGTGGTTCGTCCGCCACCTGAGCGGCGCGGATTCCAGCGGCGGGCACCCCGGCGGCGGGTCCCCCGGCGGCGCGCACCCCCTTTCCTGAGGCGCGTTCTTCACGGCGCTCAGGGCCCCCAAGGTAGGAGATCAAGCCTTTACTCCCGGTTGTCCGCCTTGGGGTGTCGGCACCGTGTGTACGCATCGTAGCCTGACGACTACGGTACATAACGGAGCGTGAACATGCCTGTGACGTCGACCACGCGCGAGGCGGTCAGCGAAGCCTTCTCCCGGCGGGAGCCGGCGGGGCGCCGGCTCGCCGAGGACTCCGAGCGCATCACGCGCGCGTGCCGTGCCATGGCCGTGCGGTTCCACCGCGGCGGCAAGCTGATCGTCTTCGGCAACGGCGGCGCGGGCACCGACGCCTCCCACATCGCCGTCGAGTTCATGCACCCCGTCGTCGTCGGCAAGCGCGCCCTGCCCGCGATGGCGCTCGGCAACGACGCCGCCACCGTCTCCGCGGTCGGCGCCCGCGACGGCCTGGCCGAGGTCTTCGCCCACCAGGTGCGCCACTGGGGCGCTCCGGCCGACATGGCCCTCGGCGTCTCGCCCGACGGGTGGTGCGCCAACGTCCTGAAGGGGCTGGAGGCCGCCCGCGAGCAGGGCCTGTTCACGATGGCCCTGCTCGGCGGCGACGGCGGCGCGATCGCCCGCAGCGCGGCGGTGGACCACGCGCTCATCGCCGGCTCCGAGGACCCCGCGGTGGTCAAGGAGATCCACGTCACGATGTACCACGTCCTGTGGGAGCTGGTCCACGTCTTCCACGCCCGCACCCGCCCGGACACGTCCCGATGACCCCTCGCGAGGGCACGCCCGCGCCCGTCCGCCGCGCCGCCGCGCGCGCGGGGAGGAGCGCCGATGGGCGCCGGTGACGAGGCGTCGGCGGAGGGCACGCACAATCTGTACCCCTTCCTGCGCGGACGCGGCCACGGGCCCGGCGGCGAGCACGGCCGGCGCGGCGAACTGGAGGAGCACGCCGTCCGCTCGACCGCGGCCAAGGCGGAGGAGATTCTGCGGCTGCGCGCGCAGGTGGGCGAGTTGCACGCCGAGCGGCTCGCCGCGTGCGCGCAGGACATGGCGGACCGGTTCTCCGCGGGCGGGCGGCTGTTCACCTTCGGCAACGGCGGCAGCAGCACCGACGCCCAGGAGGTCGCCACCCTCCACCTGCGGCCCCGGCACGGACCGCCGCTGCCCGCGCTGTGCCTGACCTCCGACGTCGCCGTCGTCACGGCCCTGTCCAACGACGTCGGGTTCGACGTCGTCTTCGCCCGGCAGATCGCGGCCCTGGCCCGTCCCGGCGACATCGCCCTCGGCCTGTCCACCAGCGGCGGCTCCGCCAACCTCGTCCAGGCCTTCGAGGAGGCGTGGGGACGCGGCCTGCTCACCGTGGGCCTGGCCGGCTACCAGGGCGGACGGCTCGCCGAGCTGGCGGAGCTGGACGTCCTGGACCACCTGTTCGTCATCCCGTCCACGTCCGTGCACCGCATCCAGGAGGCGCAGACGACGCTCTACCACGTGCTCTGGGAGGTCACCCGGCACCTGCTGCAAGACGCGCCCGCCACCGGCCGCGGCGACGAGCGGGGGCGCGTCCCGACGCTCACCGACACCGGCCAGGAGTGCCAGGAGTAATGGAGGCGGTATGGGCACCATGACAGAGTCCGCGCAGGACAGGGCACGGGAGCAGAAGGAACCCGTCGTCCACATCCTCTGGATCAACGCCGGCATGAGCTGCGACGGCGACTCCGTCTCGCTCACCGCGGCGACGCAGCCGAGCATCGAGGACATCGTGCTGGGCGGCCTGCCGGGCCTGCCGGCCGTGGACGTCCACTGGCCGCTGATCGACTTCCACAGCGGGCCGATGCAGGGCGCCGACGCCATGATCGAGTGGTACTTCCTCGCGGCGCGCGGCGCGCTGGAGCCGTTCGTCCTGGTCGTCGAGGGCTCGATCCCCAACGAGTCGATCAAGCAGGAGGGCTACTGGTCGGGGTTCGGCAACAACCCTGAGACCGGCCAGCCGATGACCCTGCCCGAATGGCTGGACATCCTGGCCCCCAAGGCGACCGCCGTCGTCGCGACCGGCACCTGCGCCACCTACGGCGGCATCCACGCCATGGCCGGCAACCCGACCGGGTGCATGGGGCTGGCCGACTACCTCGGCTGGGAGTGGCGGTCCAAGGCCGGCGTCCCGATCGTGAACGTCCCCGGCTGCCCGGTGCAGCCCGACAACATGTCCGAGACGCTTCTGTACCTGCTCTACCAGCTCAACGGGCAGGCGCCGATGATCCCGCTGGACGAGGCGCTGCGCCCCACGTGGCTGTTCGGCCAGACCGTCCACGAGGGCTGCGACCGGGCCGGGTACTACGAGCAGGGGCAGTTCGCCGTCGAGTACGGCTCGCCGAAGTGCCTGGTCAAGATCGGCTGCTGGGGGCCGGTCGTGAAGTGCAACGTGCCGAAGCGGGGCTGGATGGCCGGCCTCGGCGGCTGCCCGAACGTCGGCGGCATCTGCATCGCCTGCACGATGCCCGGCTTCCCCGACAAGTTCATGCCGTTCATGGACGAGCCGCCCGGGGCGATGGTGTCCTCCTCGATCAGCACGGTGTACGGCGGGGTCGTGCGCAAACTGCGCGGGATCACGCTGCACACGGTCGACAAGGAGCCGAAGTGGCGGGCCAAGGGCCGCGCCCTGCTCACCGGGTACCGGGCGCCGTGGAGCTGACACATGACCGCCCGAACCGCACGGCGCCCTGGGAGCAGACATGACCACCGCCAAGGATGAGAACCGCGACCTGGTCGAGATGGCCTGGGACCCGATCACCCGCATCGTGGGCAGCCTGGGCATCTACGCCAAGATCGACTTCAAGGCCCGCGAGGTCGTCGAGTGCCACAGCACCTCGTCGATCTTCCGCGGCTACAGCGTGTTCATGAAGGGCAAGGACCCGCGGGACGCGCACTTCATCACCAGCCGCATCTGCGGGATCTGCGGCGACAACCACGCCACCTGCTCGGTCTACAACCAGAACATGGCCTACGGCGTGCGCCCGCCCGCGCTCGCCGAATGGATCATCAACCTGGGCGAGGCGGCCGAGTACATGTTCGACCACAACATCTACCAGGAGAACCTGGTGGGGGTCGACTACTGCGAGAAGATGGTGCGCGAGACCAACCCCGGCGTGCTCGACCTCGCCGAGCGCACCGAGTGCCCCAACGCCGGCGCGCACGGCTTTCGCACCATCGCCGACATCATGCGCTCGCTGAACCCGCTGGAAGGCGAGTTCTACCGTGAGGCACTGGTCATGAGCCGCGTCGCGCGCGAGATGTTCTGCCTCATGGAGGGCCGGCACGTCCACCCCTCCACCCTCTACCCCGGCGGGGTCGGCACGGTCGCCACCGTTCAGCTCTTCACCGACTACCTGACCCGCCTCATGAGGTACGTCGAGTTCATGAAGAAGGTCGTGCCGATGCACGACGACCTGTTCGACTTCTTCTACGAGGCGCTGCCCGGGTACGAGCAGGTCGGGCGGCGGCGGGTGATGCTCGGCTGCTGGGGAAGCCTCAACGACCCCGAGCACTGCGACTTCACCTACGAGAACATGAGCTCCTGGGGCCGGGAGATGTTCGTGACGCCCGGCGTCATCGTCGACGGCGAGCTGATCACCAACGATCTGGTGGACATCAACCTCGGCATGCGCATTCTGCTCGGCAGCTCCTACTACGAGGACTGGGCCGACCAGGAGCCGTTCGTCACCCACGACCCGCTCGGCAACCCCGTCGACATGCGGCATCCGTGGAACCAGCACACCATCCCGCGGCCGCAGAAGCGCGACTTCGCCGACAAGTACAGCTGGGTCATGTCGCCGCGCTGGTACGACGGCACGGACATGCTCCCGCTGGACACCGGCGGCGGGCCCATCGCCCGGCTCTGGTCGACGGCGCTGTCCGGCCGGGTGGACATCGGCGGCGTCGAGGCCACCGGGCACAGCGTGATCATCCGGCTGCCGAAGACCGCCACCAAGCCCGAGACGACGTTCGAGTGGAAGATCCCCGAACGCGACGGCGAGCTGCTGTCCAACGCGCTCGAACGCAACCGGGCCCGCACCTACTTCCAGGCGTACGCCGCCGCCTGCGCCCTGTACTTCGCCGAGAAGGGGCTGGACGAGGTGCGGCGGGGGCGCACCCAGACCTGGGAGCCGTTCGAGGTGCCGGAGGAGGCGATCAGCTGCGGCTTCACCGAGGCGGTGCGCGGGCTGCTGTCCCACCACATGGTGATCAGGAACGGCAAGATCGCCAACTACCACCCGTACCCGCCGACGCCCTGGAACGCCAGCGTCCGCGACAGCCACGGAACGCCCGGCCCGTACGAGGACGCCGTGCAGAACACGCCCATCTTCGAGGAGAACCCGCCGGAGAGGTTCAAGGGCATCGACATCATGCGGACCGTCCGCAGCTTCGACCCGTGCCTGCCGTGCGGGGTGCACATGTACCTCGGCGGGGGCCAGGAGCTCCGCAAGCTGCACAGCCCCCACGCCTTCAATGCCGGCACCTGAGCGGACGCGCCCGGCGCGGGACGTGCGGGCCGCCGGGGAGCGCGTCGAGACGCTGATCGACCAGCTCGGCGCGCTCGCCGACCCCGCCGCCCGCGCCCGCGCCGAGGAGCTCGTCCGCACCCTGGTCGGCCTCTACGGGGCCGGGCTGGAGCGGGTCATGGCCATCGTGGTCGAGAGCGAGGCCGCCGAGGTGCTGCGGCGGCTGGCCGGCGACGAGCTGGTCTCCGGGCTGCTCGTCCTGCACGACCTGCACCCGCTCGGCACCGAGGATCGCGTCCGCGCCGCACTGGACGCCGTGCGCCCCTCCCTCGGCCTGCACGAGGGAGGGGTGGAACTGCTCGGCGTCGACGAGGCGGGGGTGGTGCGGCTGCGGCTGTCCGGCAACTGCCACGGGTGCGCCTCCTCGCGGGTCACCGTGACCCAGGCCATCGAGCGGGCCGTGCTCGGCGCGGCCCCCGAGGTGACGCGGCTGGAGGTGGACGGGGTGGTGCAGGACGCCCCGGCCCTCCTGCAGATCCAGCGCCGCCCGCCCGGCCCGTGCCCGGTCCCCGAGGAGGCCGCGCCATGACCGCGTCCGGCTCCCCGGTACCGCCCTGCCCCGGTGGAGCCCGCGGGCCCGGAGCGGTGGCCGGTGCGGGTGTGCCGTCCGCGCCGGCGGCGGCCGCAGGTCACGGCCGGGACGGCGTGGGGCTGCGCCGGTTCCGGGAGCCCGTCGAGTCACGGGGGCCCGTGGCGGAGGTGTGCGAGATGTGCGCCGAACCGCTGGGCGACCGGCACGGCCACGCGGTCGACACCGGCACCCGCGCGCTGCTGTGCGTCTGCGCGGCCTGCCGCCTGCTGCTCTCGCGCGGCGGCACCGTCGCCCGGGGCCGCTACCAGGCGGTGCCCGAACGCTACCTGTACCTGCCGCGGATGCGGCTGTCGGCGGCCGACTGGGAGGAGCTGCAGATCCCGGTGCGCACCGCGTTCCTGTTCCACAACTCCGCGCTCGGCCGTTTCGCGGCGTTCTACCCGAGCCCCGGCGGGGCGACGGAGTCGCTGCTCGACCTGTCCACCTGGGAGCGCGTCCTGGCCGCCAACCCCGAGCTGCCCCCGGCCGAGCCGGACGTCGAGGCGTATCTGGTCGACCGCCGCCCGGACGGCTTCGCCTGCCACCTCGTCCCGATCGACGCCTGCTACGAGCTGGTCGGCCTGGTCCGGGTGCACTGGAAGGGCTTCCACGGCGGACAGGAGGCGCAGGAGGCCATCGCCTCCTTCTTCGACGGGCTCCGCCGCCGCGCCGAGACGATCCCGGCGGACGTCCACGGGGACGCAGCCCCGGCAGACGTGGTCACAACGGACGCGGTCTCGGTGGACCCGCCGCCGGTGGGCGCCGCACCGGCGGCGCGGGAGGAGGGACGCGGGCGTGACTGAGATCGGGTTCCGGTGCCTGGGCGTGCGCCCCGACCCGTACGGGGTCTTCCCGACGCTGCTGTTCCGGCTCGGCATCACCGCGCCGGACGACGGCGCCGTCCACGCCATTGCGCTGCGCTGCCAGATTCGCGTCGAGCCTCGGCGGCGGACCTACGGCGCCGCCGAGAGCGAACTGCTCGCGGACCTGTTCGGCGACCCCTCCCGGTGGGGCGAGACGGTGCGCCCGTTGCAGTTCGCCAACGTGTCGGTCATGGTCCCGAGCTTCACCGGCGCCACTGAGATCGACCTGCCGGTGCCGTGCGGCTACGACCTGGAGGTCGCCGCGGGCAAGTACTTCGCCTCGCTGGACGACGGCGAGGTGCCGCTGCTGCTGCTGTTCAGCGGCACGGTCTTCGCCAGGGCGGGGGAGGGGTTCACCGTCCGGCAGGTGCCGTGGGACCGCGAGGCCCGCCAAGGGCTGCCGGTCTCGACGTGGCGGGAGATGATCGACCGCTACTTCCCCGGCGGCGGCTGGCTGCGCCTGTCCACCGACACGCTGCGGGCGCTGCAGCGGTACAAGTCCGAGCGCGCCCTGCCCACATGGGACGAGGCCATGGAGGCCCTGCTCAAGGAGGCCCGCCGATGAGTGCGCCGATGGACGTCGCGCGCAAGGTGGCCGACGCCGTGCTGTACGAGGGCTACCTGCTCTACCCCTACCGGGCGTCGGCCGCCAAGAACCGGCTGCGCTGGCAGTTCGGCGTGCTCGTGCCCCCCGCGTACACCGCCACCGCCGAGCCGTCCGCGAGCGTGACCGAATGCCTGGCGGACGGCGCCGCGCACGCCCTGCTGCGTCTTCGCCTGCGGTTCCTGCACGTCAAGGAGCGCAAGGTCGAACGCTTCCGGCAGGGCCGGTTCGTGCCGGTCGCCGAGCTGGACTGCGACGGCGTCACCCATCTCACCTTCGACGAGGCGACCGCCCGCGAGGTCGAGGCAGTCGTGCCGATGCCCGGACTGGTCGGCGCCGAGCGGGCGGTCCGCGTGCGCCTGCCCGGCGACCGCGCCGAGCGGCCCATCACGGCGGCGTCCGGCGAGGTGCTGGGCCGCGTCGTCACCGCGCACCGGCCGGTGCGGGCGGTGCTGCGGATCGCGGCCGAGCGGCAGGACGGCCCGTACGGGCTGCTGAAGGTGCGGGTCAGGGTGGAGAACGCGGCCGAGGCGCCGCCCGCCGCCACCCGCGAGGAGGCGTTGCGGCACTCGCTGGTCGCCGCCCACCTGCTGCTCGCGGTCACCTCCGGCGCGTTCCTGTCGCTGACCGACCCGCCGGAGTGGGCGCGCCCGGCCGCGCGGGGCTGCCGCAACGTCAACACCTGGCCGGTCCTGGTCGGCGAGCCGGGGCGGCGCGACGTCGTGCTGTCCTCCCCGATCATCCTGGACGACCACCCCGGCATCGCGCCCGAGAGCCCCGGCGACCTGTTCGACGCGACCGAGATCGACGAGATCCTCCACCTGCGGACGATCACGCTGACCGAGGAGGAGAAGCGCGAGGCGCGGGCCACCGACCCGCGGGCGGCGGAGATCATCGACCGGGCCGGCGACCTGCCGCCCGAACTGCTGGAACGCCTCCACGGCGCGATCCGCCGCCTCGGCCCGCCCGCCACGCCGCCGTCCTCGCCGGCATCGCCACCGTCCTGGTCGGCGTCGCGGCCGTCCCCGTCAGGACCGTCGCCCGGACCCCGCCGGCGGGGATCGTCGTCCGGACCTTCCGGACCTTCCGGACCTTCCGGGGCGGAGGAGGACGGGAGGGTGACCGTGGGCGGGGTCGAGATCGGCCGGGGCGCACGCGTCCGGCTCACTCCCGGCGCCCGGCGCGCGGACGCGCACGACATGTTCCTGACGGGCAGGACCGCCCAGGTGGAGGCGGTGCTCCACGACGTGGACGGCACCCGCTACCTGGCCGTCACGCTGGACGACGACCCCGGCGCCGACCTGCACCGCTCCCACGGCCGCTTCCTGTACTTCGCCCCCGACGAGGTGGAGCCGGTCGTCCCGGACGGGGCGGGGCCGGTCGTTCCGGACGGGGAGGCGGGGGCGTGAGGACGCTGGTCGCGGGCGTGGGCAACGTCTTCCTCGGCGACGACGGCTTCGGGGTCGCCGTGGCCCTGCACCTGGCCTCGGCCGGGGTGCCGGAAGGCGTCGTGGTGTCCGACTTCGGCATCCGCGGCGTCCACCTGGCCTACGAGCTCACCGGCGGCGGGTACGACCTGGCGATCCTGGTGGACACCGTCGCCCGGGACGATCCGCCCGGCACCCTGTACGTCCTGCGTCCCGCGCCGGAGCAGGTGCCCGGCACGTTCGTGGACGCCCACGACATGACCCCCGAGGCGGTCCTGGCGCTGGCCGGGACGCTCGGCGGGGACCTCGTCCCCGTCCTGCTCGTGGGATGCCGGCCGGCGGATCTGTCGCCCGGCATGGAACTGAGCCCGCCGGTCGCCGGCGCCGTCGGCCGGGCGGCGGACCTCGTCCTCGAGATCGTCGAGGACCACAGAAAGGAGACCGATGGTGAAGCGACTGATCATGCTGACGGCCGTGGTGGCGGTCGGCGTCATGGTGTACCGGTCGATTCCGGACCTCAAGCGGTACATGAAGATCCGCCAGATGTGACCCGCGCGCCGGCGGGCGAGGTCGCCCGGGACCGGCCGGCCGGTGCCCGCACAGGAAGTCGGACACCGACCTTCCAGATCTGAGAGATGAGGTGGACCGTGCACGAATACGGGATCGCGGAGTCGATCCTCGCCGCGGTGGAGGGACGGGCGGACGGCCGTCGGGTGCGCCGGGCCCGGGTGCAGGTGGGCGCGTTGCTGCGCGTCGCCGAGCCGTCGATCAACGACGCGTGGAGCCTGGTCACCGAGGGGACGCTGGCCGAGGGCGCGCGTCTGGACCTGGTCACGCTCCCGGTGCGGCTCACCTGCCGTGACTGCGGGAACGCCACCACCTCGGTGGACCCCTACGCGGTGTGCCCCGCCTGCGGGACCACCGACGTCGACACCGAGGGCGGCGACGATCTCGTCCTCGAATCCATCCAGCTCGCGGAGGCGACTCATGTGCCTGGGGATCCCCGGGGAGATCGTGGAAATCCTGTCGGATCGTCCTGACCTGGCCAAGGTGGACGTCAGCGGCGTGCGGCGGGCCGTCAACATCGGCCTGCTGGAGGGCGAGGCGCTCGCGCCGGGCGACTGGATCCTCATCCACGTCGGGTTCGCGCTGTCCAAGATCGACCAGGAGGAGGCGCGGGCGGCGCTCGACTTCCTGGAGAGCATCGGGCAGGCGTACGAGGACGAGATGGCCGCCCTGCGCGACTCCGTGATCGAGCAGGGGTGAGGCCGATGCGGTTCGTCGACGAGTACCGCGACGCCGGCAAGGCCCGGGCCCTGGCCGCGCGCATCGCCGCGCTGTGCGAGCCCGGCCGGGCGTACAAGTTCATGGAGGTGTGCGGCGGGCACACCCACACCATCTACAAGCACGGGCTGGAGGACTACCTGCCCGCATGCGTCTCGCTGGTCCACGGCCCGGGATGCCCGGTCTGCGTCATCCCGATGGGCCGGGTGGACGACGCGATCGCCATCGCCGAGCAGCCGGATGTGATCATGACGTCGTTCGGCGACATGATGCGCGTCCCGGGCGGCAACGGCTCCTTCCTGGACGCCAAGGCGCGCGGCGCGGACATCCGCATGGTGTACTCACCCCTGGACGCCCTCAAGATCGCGCGCGACAATCCGGACAAGCGCGTGGTCTTCCTGGCCATCGGGTTCGAGACCACCGCCCCGTCCACCGCGATGACCGTCATGCGCGCCGCGGTCGAGCGCATCGGCAACTTCTCGGTCTTCTGCAACCACGTGACGATCATCCCGGCCATCAAGGCGATCCTGGACTCGCCCGACCTGCGGCTCGACGGCTTCATCGGCCCCGGTCACGTCTCGACGGTGATCGGTTGCCGGCCGTACGAGTTCATCGCCCACGACTACGGCAAGCCGCTCGTGGTCGCCGGGTTCGAGCCGCTGGACGTGCTGCAGGCGGTCCACCGCAACCTCATCCAGCTCGCCGAGGGACGGGTGGAGATCGAGAACCAGTACGGCCGCGTGGTGCCCTGGAACGGCAACCCCAAGGCCCTCGCGGTGATCAACGAGGTGATGGAGCTGCGTCCCACCTTCGAATGGCGGGGCCTGGGCTTCATCTCCGACTCCGCGCTGTGCGTGCGCGAGCGGTACGCCGAGTTCGACGCCGAGCGCGTCTTCCACGTCCCCGGCTTCCGGGTGGCCGACCCGAAGGCCTGCCAGTGCGGCGAGGTGCTCAAGGGCGTACTCAAGCCGTGGGAGTGCAAGGTGTTCGGCACCGCCTGCACGCCCGAGACCCCGATCGGCACCTGCATGGTGTCCTCGGAGGGGGCCTGCGCGGCGTACTACAACTTCGGCCGCTTCTCGCGCGACCGGGTCAAGGAGGCGACGCGCGCATGAACCGCGACGAGCAGGTGCTGAACCCCGGAGACCGCCTTCCGGATCGGGCTGCCCGCGACCGCGAGGGCGGACCTCTCCCGCCCGCCGGAACCGGGGACCGCGAAGGGGATCGCACCCCGGCTCCCGCGGCGAGGGACCGCGAAGGGGATCGCACCCCGGCTCCCGCGGCGAGGGACCGCGAAGTGGATCGCCTCCCGGCCACGCCCGAAACCCGGGACCGGGAACGGCTGGTCCTCGCGCGCATCGAGCGGGCGCGCCGCGCCCGGCCGCGGCTGCGCGAGGAACTGGTCACCCTCGCCCACGGCGCGGGCGGCAAGGCGGGCCGCACCCTGGTCGAGGCGGTCTTCCTGGAGGCCTTCCGCAACCCTCTCCTGGAGCCGCTGGCCGACGGCGCCATCCTCGCGCCCGCGACGTCCCGCGAGCGGCCGGACGCCGAACGGCCGGTCGAGCGGTCCGCCGATGGGCGGGTCGACCAGGGGACGAGCGCCCCGGCGCTGGCCTTCACCACCGACTCTTACGTGGTGACCCCGCTGTTCTTCCCCGGCGGCGACATCGGGGACCTCGCCGTCAACGGCACCGTCAACGACCTGGCCATGTGCGGGGCGCGGCCGGAGCACCTGTCGGCGGCGTTCATCCTGGAGGAGGGGTTCCCGATCGCCGACCTGCGCAGGATCGCCGCCACGATGGCCGAGGCGGCGCGGGCGGCCGGCGTGGCGATCGTCACCGGGGACACCAAGGTCGTGCAGCGCGGCAAGGCCGACGGCTGCTATATCACCACGGCCGGCGTCGGCACCGTGGCGCCGGGGGTGCGGCTCGGCGCGTCCGAGGTCCGGCCGGGGGACGCGGTCATCGTCTCCGGGCCCATCGGCGAGCACGGCGTCACGGTGATGCTCGCGCGCGGCGGGCTGGACATCGAGGCCGACGACCTGGTCTCCGACACCGCGCCGCTCAACGGCCTGACCGCCCGTCTGCTCGACGCCTGCCCCGGCCGGCAGGTGCGGTGCCTGCGGGACGCCACCCGGGGCGGGGTGGCCACCGTGCTCAACGAGGTGGCGCAGACGGCGGAGGTCGCCGTGGTCGTGGAGGAGGAGGCGGTCCCGGTGCGCCCGTCCGTGCGCGGCGCGTGCGAACTGCTCGGCATCGACCCGCTGTACGTCGCCTGCGAGGGCCGCATGGTCGCCGTGGTCGCCGGCGACCGCGCCGACGCGGCCCTCGCGGCCCTGCGCGGGCATCCGCTGGGGGAGGGCGCCGCCGTCGTGGGCCGCATCGGGGAGGACCCGCCCGGCCTGGTCCTGCTCAAGACCGGCTTCGGCGGTACCCGCATCGTCGACCTCCTCGTCGGCGACCCGCTGCCCCGCATCTGCTGATCGACGGGGTGGAGATCATGAACCGGGGGCCTCGCCGTCGCGGCCGTGATCTTCGAGCAAGGACGCTTCCGCCTTCCGTCGCGGCAGGTGTTCCCTCTGGCGCAGGCGGCCCGAGCGCTCGCGCTCGCCGCGCGAGGGCCGCGGCGGGGCAAGATGTGCTGACCGTCCCTCCCGGCACGGCGTGACCGGCGGGGCCGTCAGCCGAGCGTGTGGAGAAGGGTCCGCAGGGCTCGGTCATTCGGATCAAAACTATCGGCGAGCGAAGGATGGACGATGTCCTCTACCGATGGCCGCGCGACCGAGCCGGTCCTGACGCGTGCGGGTGAGGCCGAGCACCTCGGCGGGTCGCCCAACGGCACCTGGCTGCTGGCCGACGCCGGCGATACGGGCGGCGTCATGAACGCCGTCCGCACCACCTTGGGCCCGGGCACCGACGGCCCGCCGCCGCACTTCCACAAGCGGGCGCCCGAGCTGTTCTTCATGCTGGACGGCGCGCTGCGCGTCCTGACCGGCGAGCGCGTCGTCACGATCGAGAGGGGCGACTTCCTGCTGGTGCCCCCGCTGATGACGCACGCGTGGGGCACGCCGGACGGCGTGGGCGCCGACGTGCTGATCATCAAGGCGCCGGGCGACGACCGGTTCGACTACTTCCGGCTGGCCGACCGCGTCCGCCGGGGCGAGGCCGGCCCGGGGGAGATCTTCCAGACCCAGGAACGCTTCGACAACCACTTCGTCGACAGTCCCGTCTGGCGACAGGCGACCGGCGCGGGCGGCCAGGCCCGGGCCAGGCTGGTGGACCTCTGACGGCGCCGGAACACCGCCGCGGCGGCGGCGGATCCGGGGGATGCCCAGGTGGGTGGGTATGTACATGGACGTCGGCGCATGTTCGATGACGTCGCCGGCCGAACGGGGGGTGGAGATCATGACTGAGCCACGAGGACCCGGCGGTTCCGCCGGGAGCATGCCCGACATCGAGGAGATCCGCCGGCAGGTCCACCGGGACGTCGCCATGGCCGGCGACCGCGCGTTCGACAGCCCGCCGCGCGGCGGCGTCCGTCCGCCGCGGGTGATGACCGAGGTGGAACGGCACGGCGTGTCCCCGATCGACAGCCAGGCCAGTTCGCCGCTGGGAGTGGGCACGAGCAGCACCGCCCGCGCCGAGCGCATCGCGCACCGCAAGGAGGAGCCCGGGCGCAGGAAGGTCGGCGTCGAGCACCGGGCCCGCCGCCCGTACGGCGTCTCCACCCCCGAACACGGCACCGGCGTCGGCCCCTCGGGGCCCGTGGACGAGGAAAGCCCCTACTTGCCCCCCGGCGACCAGGCCGGCTGACCGACCGACCTGCCGGCCGACCGGCTGACCGGCTGACCTGCCGACCGACCGGCTGACCGGCTGACGGGCGACGGCCGAGCCGGCCCTGGCCCCGCGCACCGGAGCCCGGGCCGGCTCACCTGGCCGCCGGACGCCTCACCAGGGCTACCGGGCGCGTCACCCCGGCCGTCGGCCACCTCACCCGGCCGTCGGCCGCGTCACCGGGGCCGGCGTGCCGGGTGCCGGGCGAGGGCGTCAGCCGCCGCAGGCGGCGAAGAAGAAGGTGTTCTTGACCCGGTAGGTGTCGCGGACCCGGACGGCGCCGGTCCCTGGATCGACCTGGAGAATGTGCATCGTGCCGTTGCCGGCATCGCCGGTGAGGACGTGCAGGGTGACCTGGCGGGCGCCGGTCCAGTCGACCATGTCCGGCGCCCCGCCCCCGGGTAGCTTCACCCGCACGCTGTTCACCACGGCGTTGGAGCGCAGGTCGAACAGCTTCAGAGCCCGAGAGCCCTCGGAGAAGAAGGCGACCAGGTCGCCGTCCGCGTGCAGCGCCATCGGCACGTCCTGCGCCGCGATCTGCGGCGGCACCTGCCGCGTCGCCTCCGCGCCGCTCAGGTCATAGGTGATGATCTCCGTGGTGTTCTCGTCGGTCTGCCTCCTGGTGAGCACCTGGTCCTCGTCGCCGCTGAACCCCAGCAGTTCGTCCCCCGCAGGCAGGGAGCCGAGCCGCCGGCCGGACGCCACGTCGTAGAGCCACAGGAACTTCTCGTTCGCGCCGTCGTGTACCGCCAGCGTGCTCCCGTCGAGCGACAGGGCCAGGTCAAGGCCCATCATGTTCGTCTTCGCCGGCAACGCGGCCGCCGGCATGACGTGGACCTTCCCGGTGAGCTCCCGTACCACCAGGCGGTCGTCGCGTTCGCGCACGTACGCGATGTGCCCGCCGTTCCCGCTGACCGCGATCGGGGCCGGCGAGTCCTTGTGCACCTTGCGATGCTCGTCGCGGGGGAACACCCGCGCGTCGGGCAGTTCCCTGACCTTGCCGCTGTGCAGCATGAGCCGCCAGGGCCCGCAGGGCCTGTCCTCCTTCTTCTTGCTCGTGCACGTCCTCAGCGCGGCATAGCGCACCGCGTCTCCCGCGTCTCCCGTGTCTCCCGCGTGCTCGTGCCCGGACATCCCCCGTCCGGTCGTGCCCGTCCCGGCGGCGCTCCTGGGGGCGGCGGCGGCCACGGTGGTGGCCGCGCCGAGGCCCGCGGCGGTGGCCGGGCCGCCGTGGCCGGGCGCGACGGCGGCCGACGCCGGTGCGGCGACCATGAGCCCCCCGAGGACCAGCGCGGCCAGTGTGCGTATTCTCATGACTTCTCCCTTCGCACTGGTTAGAGCGCCGGCCAGGGAAGAAAGTTCGCGCGGAAGAGGGTTCAGAGCGTCCGGGTCATGTAGACGCTGTTGGGGTCGTGCCCGTAGTCCGCGAACGGCTCGCAGTAGGCGAAGCCGAGCTTCTCGTACAGCCTCCTGGCGGGCAGGAAGAACTCCTGCGACCCGGTCTCCAGGCTCAGCCGGGTGAACCCCTCGCGCCTGGCCTCGCCGATGATGTGCTCCAGCAGCAGGGTGGCGACGCCGCTCCGCTTGCGCCGCGGCGCGGTGCGCATGGACTTCACCTCGGCGTGCCCGGCGTCCAGCCTCTTGATCGCGCCGCAGCCCACCAGGATGCCGCCGTCCATGACCGACCAGAAGGTGACGTCGGGCTTGCGGAGGGCGTCGAGGTCGAGGGCGTGCACGCTCTCGGGAGGGGTGATGGACCGCATCTCCGCGAGGTGCGCCCGGAGGAACTCGGCGATCCGCGGACCGGAGAGGTCGTCGGCCACGATCTCGATGCTGCTCACTCTGTCTCCGGGGCTCGGCTTCGGCGGGTGCGTTCCCAGCGTAGGCGGCTTCGGGCGAGGTCTGCCGTCGTCAGCAACGGTCCTTGGAGGGGCGGGGATGGGGCACGCCGAGCCGGGAGCGCAGCGCGCGCACCCCCGCCTGCAGCACCGGAGGAAGGGACAGCACCATGGCCAGGGCGTCGCCGAGGCCGGTCGCCGCCGTCTTGACGACCACCCACCCCACCGGCGGCGCGAGCAGCGTCCACGCGCGGACGTCGCTTGCGATGGCCCAGCGGACGACGCGGGCGCCGCGTTCCAGCAGCCGCCGGACCGGGACGGGCGCCGTCCGCCGGAGCGCGAGCGCCATCCGCGGCATGCCCGCGAGAAGCTGCGCGGTGAAACGGGCACGGGCTCGCCCGCCGGGCATCGCGTGCAGCTCGCCGCGCCACTCCGCCAGCCAGCGGGCACGGGCCGAAGCGGGGAGCAGGGCCGCGCCCAGCGAGATCGCCCCGAAAGCCATGCGCATCCCGCTCTGGTCGTCCGCGGAAGGTCGCGACCCCGGGACGGCCTCGCCATGGCCGGTCAGGGCGGTCTGGGCGGTCTGGGCGGCGATCGTGGCGGTCGCCAGCTCCTCGATCTCTCTTTCGATCTCCGCCACGCCCAGCCGCCGGGCGACGGGCACGAACACCTCCAGAGACTGCCGCGACTTCAGGCGCTGCTTGGCGGGGCTGAGGAACCGCAACGTCCGCAGGTTGTGCAGCCGGTCGGCGAGCTTGAGCATGAGCACGCGCGTGTCGGTGGAGGTCCGCCAGCCGTCAGGGGGTCCAGCGGGGTCCTCCAGGCGCCGCAGGACCGCGAGCAGGCCGGTGACGCCGGCGCCGAACTCGCCCGCCAGCTCGGCCTCGGAGCAGCCGGTGTCCTCCAGCACGTCGTGCAGCAACGCCGCGCACACCACCTCGTGATCCATGCCCGCCTCGGCGAGGATGACGGCGACCGCCACAGGATGGGTGATGTAGGGGTCGCCGCTGCGGCGTCTCTGATCGCGATGCCAGTATGCGGCCACCGCGTACGCGCGCTCGACCAGCTCTGCGCGTTCGCCGGTGGGAGCCTCGCGGAACGCGCGCAGCACCGCGCCGGCGCCGCAGGCGCCTTCGGCGGGCGCGCGCCGGGTCACGACGCCCATCCCGTCGTCCCGGGGTTGGCGAGCCAGGCCGGGACGGGCTGGCGACGGGAGCGGTAGGCCCGTGCGATGGCGTCGCGGCCGAGGGCCGCGCCGTCCGCCGTGATCGTGTAGTAGCGGCGCCGCGGACGGCCCTCGCTGACATGCGCGGCGGGATCCTCCCACCGGCTCTCCACCCAGCCGATCTGCTCCAGCCGGGCCAGTATGGGGTAGACCGTGCCGCTCGGCAGGCCCGTCGCCTCGCACACCTCCAGCCCGTAGCGCTGTGTGCCGGGCTCGTCGAGAAGCGCCCGGAGCACCCCCTGCACCTGCGTCGTCATCCGGGGACCACCTGGCATACTGGAACTCTACATAGGTAGAGATAGCCTGCCAGATCTCCCGGCGGCGACAGTGTGCTCACCTGGGCGACGCCCCCCGGGCGTCCGGGTCTCCCGTCGCGGCGGCGTCTCGCCGTTCGTCGAGCGAGCCGAAGGAGGCGCAGGTGTCCGGAGCTGTGATCATCGGAGTCGGCCCCGGCATCGGGCAGGCGGTCGCGCGCCGGTTCGCCCGCGAGGGGCTGCCCATCGCCGTCATCGCGCGAAGGGAGGCGACGGTGCGGGAGGCGGTCGACGCCCTGGCGTCCAGCGGGGTGCCGGTCGAGGGCCTGGTGGCCGACGCCACCGACGAGGACGCCCTGCGGGACGCCCTCGACGCGGCGGCCGACCGGCTCGGCCCGCCCGACGTCGTGGTCTACAACGCGGCTCTGGTCAGGGCCGACCGGCTGGGAGAGCTGACGGCGAAGACCCTCCTGGACACCTGGGCGGTCAACGTGGCCGGAGCGTTCACCGCCGCCATGCACGTCCTGCCCGCGATGGCCGAGCGCGGCGCCGGCACGTTCGTCATCACCGGGGGGATGCCCGAGCCGGAGCGGCGGTACGCCAGCCTCTCGCTCGGCAAAACCGGTGTGCGCACGCTGATCGCGCTGCTGGACCAGGAGTACGGGCGCTCCGGCGTCCACGTGGCCGGCGTCACCGTGGGCGGGGTCGTCGGGCCGGGCACCGCCTTCGACCCCGACGAGATCGCCGAGCACTACTGGCGGCTGCACACCCAGCCACGCGACCGGTGGGAGCGGAATGTGCTCTACAGCGGTCGCGAGCCGGCCGCGAGCGGGGACTGAGGCCCCACGGTGGTGTGGCGGGGGGGGGGGGGGGGGCGCGCCCCCCCCGGGGGGCGTGGGGGGGGGGAGGAGGGGGGGGGTGGGGAGA
>NZ_JBSGDZ010000047.1:791-44855 GCF_053602655.1 Sphaerisporangium sp. NPDC004334 | reverse complement strand
ACTGTGCCTGGACGCCACCGGACAGGGCACCGCCAACGGCACCACCATCCAGCTCTACACCTGCCACGGCGGCACCAACCAGAAATGGACCTGGACCCGCTGACCGGCGCTCGGTCGTAGCCGGACGCGCAGGACCCGCGGCGGGACGCCCGCCGCGGGTCCTGCGTTCGCGGCCGGCGCCGACCCGAGGTTCGCCGGCCGGGACCGCCGCGTCCACCGGCCCCCGCCCGAACGGGCCGTCAGCCGGCCTTCATGCGGTCACGCGGGGGGATCTGTCAGACGCCGAGGCAGGCGGGGCCGAGGAGTTGCTTGAGGTCGCCCATCAGGGCGGGCGAGGTGGCGACCCTCAGGCGGTCGTCCAGGCGCATCACGGTGGTCTTGGAGCCGCTGTGCAGTTGCAGGTGGACCTCGGTGGTGCCGCGGTGGGTGGACAGCACCTCCTTGAGGCGGCCGATCACCGGGGGCGTGCACCGGGTCACCGGCATGCTGACGACCAGCGGGCCGCCGGCCTCCTGTGACAGGTCGGGGGCGGTGACCTCCATCGCCACGATCTTGGCGACGTCCTCCCGCTTGTCGAGCCGGCCCTTGACGAAGACGATGGCGTCCTCGGCCAGCACGGTGGCGCACAGCTGGTAGGCCGAGGGGAAGATCATGACCTCGATGGCGCCCTCGAGGTCCTCCAGGGTGGTGAGCACCCAGGTGTCGCCCTTCTTGGTGACCTTGCGCTGAAGGCCGGTGAGGATGCCGCCCACCGTGATGACCTGCCCGTCGGGACGGTCGTCGGACTGCAGCGCCGCGACCGAGCAGTCGGCGCCGGAGGACAGGATGTGCTCGACGCCGAACAGCGGATGGTCGGAGACGTACAGGCCGAGCATCTCGCGCTCGAACACCAGCAGCGTGGACTTGTCCCACTCCCCCGCCGGGATCTGCACGTCGAAGGTCTGGTCCTCGGCCCCGTCGATCGCCCCGAACAGGCTGTCCTGGCCGATGGCCTCGTTCTTCTTGATGTCGATGATGGCGTCGACGGCCTGCTCGTGCACCATGACCAGGCCCTTGCGCACGTGGCCGAGCGAGTCGAACGCCCCCGCCTTGATCAGCGACTCGATGACCCGCTTGTTGCAGACCAGCGCCGGCACCTTGCGCAGGAAGTCCTTGAAGTCGCCGAAGCGGCCCTTCTCCTTGCGCGCGCCGATGATGCCGTCGACGACGTTGCCGCCGACGTTGCGGATGGCCGACAGGCCGAAGCGGATGTCGGTGCCGCGCGGGGTGAAGTCGAAGTCGGAGTCGTTGACGTCCGGCGGCAGCACCTTGATGCCCATGCGGCGGCACTCGTTGAGGTAGAGCGCCGACTTGTCCTTGTCGTCCTTGACCGAAGTGAGCAGCGCGGCCATGTACTCGGCCGGATAGTTCGCCTTGAGGTAGGCGGTCCAGTAGGACACCAGCCCGTAGGCGGCGCTGTGGGCCTTGTTGAAGGCGTAGTCGGAGAAGGGGACCAGGATGTCCCACAGGGTCTTGATGGCCGCGGCGGAGTAGCCGTTGTCCTTCATGCCCTGCTCGAAGGACGCGAACTGCTTGTCCAGCTCGGCCTTCTTCTTCTTGCCCATCGCGCGGCGCAGCAGGTCGGCCTTGCCGAGCGAGAACCCGGCGACCTTCTGCGCGATGGCCATGACCTGCTCCTGGTACACGATCAGGCCGTGGGTCGTGCCGAGGATCTCCGCCAGCGACTCGCGGAACTCCTCATGGATGGGGGTGATCTCCTGCTGGCCGTTCTTGCGCAGCGCGTAGTTGGTGTGGGAGTTGGCGCCCATCGGCCCCGGCCGGTAGAGCGCGCCGACGGCGGAGATGTCCTCGAAGTTGTCGGGCTTCATCAGCCGCAGCAGCGAGCGCATGCCGCCGCCGTCGAGCTGGAACACCCCGAGGGTGTCGCCCCGGCCGAGCAGCTCGTAGGTCTTGGGATCGTCCAGCGGCAGCTTCAGCAGGTCGATCATGTTGCCGGTGTTGGCCTCGATCATCTTCAGGCAGTCGTCGATGATCGTGAGGTTGCGCAGGCCCAGGAAGTCCATCTTGAGCAGGCCGAGCGTCTCGCAGGTCGGGTAGTCGAACTGCGTGATGATCGCGCCGTCGGAGTCGCGGCGCATGATCGGGATGTAGTCGGTGAGCACGTCCGAGGACATGATGACGCCCGCGGCGTGCACGCCGGTCTGCCGGATCAGCCCCTCCAGGCCCCGGCCGAGGTCCATCGCCGCCTTGACGTCGACGTCCTCCTCGTACAGCTTGCGCAGCTCGCCGGCCTCGTTGTAGCGCGGGTGATCTTTGTCGAAGATGCCCGACAGCGGGATGTCCTTGCCCATCACCGCGGGCGGGAACGCCTTGGAGACCTTGTCGCCGAGCGCGTAGGGATAGCCGAGGACGCGGGCGGCGTCCTTGATGGCCGCTTTCGCCTTGATGGTGCCGAAGGTGGCGATCATCGCGACCTTGTCGGCGCCGTACTTCTCGGTGACGTACCGGATGACGTCGGCCCGCCGGCGTTCGTCGAAGTCGATGTCGACGTCGGGCATGGACACGCGGTCGGGGTTGAGGAACCGCTCGAAGATCAGGCCGTGCGGCAGCGGGTCCAGGTCGGTGATGCCGAGCGCGTACGCCGCCAGCGACCCGGCGGCCGAGCCTCGGCCGGGGCCGACCCGGATGCCGTTGTTCTTGGCCCACATGATGAAGTCGGCGACGACGAGGAAGTAGGAGGGGAACCCCATCTGCAGGATGACGCCCATCTCGAACTCGATCTGCCGCTGGTGCTCCTCGTCCACCCCCTCGGGGAACCGGCGCCGCATGCCGCGCTCGATCTCCTCGCGGAACCAGCTCTCCTCGGTGTGGCCTTCGGGGATGGGGAAGGTCGGCATGAGGTTCTTGAAGGTGAACATGCCGGCCGGGTCGACCTTCTCGGCGACCAGCAGCGTGTTGCGGCAGCCCTCGGCCCACAGATCGGAGGAGTCGACCGCGCGCATCTCGTCGGCGGTCTTGATGTAGTAGCCGCTGCCGTCGAAGCGGAACCGGTCGGGGTCGGACAGCTGCTTGCCGGTCTGGATGCACAGCAGCGCGTCGTGGGAGGTGGAGTCGGACTCGTAGGTGTAGTGCGAGTCGTTGGTCACCAGCGGCGGGATGCCCAGCTCGGCGGAGATCCTGGTGAGCCCGTCGCGGACCCGGCGCTCGATGTCGAGGCCGTGGTCCATGATCTCCAGGTAGTAGTTGTCCTTGCCGAACAGCTCCTGGTAGCGGGCGGCGGCCGCGAGCGCCTCGTCGTACTGGCCCAGGCGCAGGCGGGTCTGCACCTCGCCCGAGGGGCAGCCGGTGGTGGCCATCAGGCCATCGGCGTGCTCGGCGAGCAGCTCGGCGTCCATGCGGGCCCACTTGCGCACGAAGCCCTCGGTGTAGGCGCGCGAGGAGAGCTTCATCAGGTTGCCCAAACCCGTGGCGTTGCGCGCCCAGATCGTCATGTGCGTGTAGTAGCCGCCCGCCGACACGTCGTCGCGCTTCTGGTGCGGCTCGCCCCACAGCACGGGCTTCTTCTGGTGGCGGGAGGCGGGGGCGACGTAGGCCTCGATGCCGATGATGGGCTTGATGCCGGCCCCGGTCGCCTGCTTGTAGAAGTCGTAGGCGCCGTGCATGTTGCCGTGGTCGGTGATCGCGATGGCGGGCATCTCGAGATCGCCGACCTGTTTGAACATCTGCTTCAACCGCGCCGCTCCGTCGAGCATGGAGTACTCGGTGTGAACGTGCAGATGCACAAACGATTCAGCCATGCGGGCCGTCCCTCTCCCCTCGATCCGGTGCGGCGGATGAGAGCCTACGCCGTGCCGGGCGCCTCTCGTGGCACACGGGGCCCGCCGGTCTCAATCGTGATCCGGCACCGGAGCGGCCAAGGCCCGCACGGCCGCGCGATCACGCAGGTCGCCCTGGTCGGAGCCGCCTTGGGAGCCACCTTGGACGCCGTCGGGCGCGTGTTCGCCTCCATTCTCCCGCGTGTCGCCGCCCGGAGCCTCGCCCGTCCCGGCCGTCGCCGGCGGCCCTCCGCCCGTCGCGGCCGGCGCCGCGTCCCCGGCGGGCCGAGCCGTCTCGGCCCGCTCTCGCTCGGCCAGGTGCAGCCCGGCCTCGATGACGGCGTTCATGACCGGCGCGAGCAGTTCCTCGCCGAGCCGCGGGGCGCGGCGGGCCATCGCGGCGACCAGGCGGCGCTCGCGGTCCATGTCGCGCCCGGCGAAGCCGCCGACCGGCTTGAGCCGCTGAATGGTGCCCGCCAGGCCGGCGCGGCGCTCCAGCAGGACGGCGAGCGCCGCGTCCACCCGGTCGATGGCCTCGCGCGCCGCCGCCACCGTGGCGGGGTTCTCGTCGCGTACCAGAGCGCCGACCACGGTCACCGCCTCGCGCGCCGCCGCCACCACCGCCGCCGGGGCCTGCGGCCCGAGCCACAGCCCGTCCGCCCCGGCGGCCACGACCGCCGCCGCGAGGCCCGCGTCGCCGCCGGGCGCGGCGATCACGGGCAGGCCCGAGCGCTCACCGGCCACGAGCGCCGCGGCCAGATCGGCGGCGAGGCCGCCGCCGGGGTCGCCGTCCTCGCACAGCACCACGCCCCGCGCCCCCGCCCCGGTGCACCGGCCGGCGGCCTCCAGCCACTCCTCCAGCGGAGTGCCCGCGGTGCGGGTCAGCACGACGGGCAGGGCGAGCGCGCACACGGCCCGGGCGAAGCCGGGGTCGCGCGACCACGACGGAGCGGCGAGCACCACCCCGTCGGCGTGCGCGGCGAGGGCGGGAAGGTCGTCATGGGACGCCGGCTCGGCGAGCAGCGGCCCGTCCCAGGCGGATCTGACCTGCGCCAGCGCCTCGGCGGCGCGCCCGGCTCCGGGCCGCACCCAGCGCCCGTCGGCGCCCGTCCCGGAGGCGGGGTCGCCGCCCAGCACCACGGCCGGCCCCGCGCCCACCGTGAGGCTCCCGATCTGTACGGCCTGCGGGCCCGGTCGCCCGGTCGATGACATGTCGGCTCCCTGTGGTGGGCGCCGGCCGCGTCACCCGCGAGCCGGCGGGGTCGTTGAATGACGAAACGACGAAGACCGTTCGTCTCCGCCTCTGCCGGCTCCGGTTGTCGCTAGATCGTGACGGCGACCGGCCCTCCCGGAGCCGGGCCCAAGACCACGAAATAGCAAGTCACGGCCTCAAGGGTAACAGAGATCCGCCATTTGCTGGACGCCGCGTCTCACATGGCGGACTGATCGAGCGGCGCCGCGTTTGCACGTGCGCACCTCTATGGGACGATTCATTCGCCTGAAAGGGGGTAGCGGCGGGTGATGTCGGAAGCACGGCCGGGCGAACGGCGACAGGGACGCCGCGTGGCCGACCGCTACCAGCTACTGGAGCCGATCGGCCGTGGCGGCATGGGCATCGTATGGCGGGCCCACGACGAGCTGCTCGACCGGCCCGTCGCCGTCAAGGAGGTCCGCTATCCCGGCGACCCCCAGGACGACGAGGTCGCCGAGCTCAACCGCCGCACGCTGAGAGAGGCGCGGGCCGCGGGCCGGCTCTCGCACCCGAACGTCGTGGTCGTCCACGACGTCATCGAGGAGAACGGCCGCCCCTGGATCGTCATGCAGCTGGTCGACTCGCGTTCGCTCGGCCAGGTGCTGCGCGACGACGGGCCGCTGCCGGTGCGCATGGTCGCCGAGATCGGCCTGCAGGTGCTGGAGGCGCTGCGCAGCGCGCACGCGGCCGGCGTGCTCCACCGCGACGTCAAGCCCGAGAACGTGCTGCTCACCGACGACGGCCGGGTGGTGCTCACCGACTTCGGCATCGCGCGCATGGAGACCGACACGACGATGACCCGCACGGGTCTGGTCGGCACGCCCGCGTTCATCGCCCCCGAACGCCTGCGCGGCTACCCCGCCCAGCGCGAGTCCGACCTGTGGTCGCTCGGCGCGACGCTTTACGCGGCCGTCGAGGGCCGCCCGCCGCACGACAAGGGCATGGCGATGGCCACGATGCACGCCGTGCTCAACGACGAGCCCGAGCCCGCGCTGCGCGCCGGCCGCCTCGGCGCCGTCCTGTCCGGGCTGCTGGAGAAGGACCCCGACAGCCGCCTGAGCGCCGACCAGGCCGAGCGCATGCTGCGCAGCATCGCCGAGGACCGCTCCAGCGTCCCCACCACCTCCCAGCGGACGCTGCCGGCGACGCCGCTGCCCACTCCTCCCACCAGCCCGCCGCGCAAGCAGCCCAAGCCGGCCCGCCGCCCCGCGGGGCAGCCCGAGCAGGCCGCGCCGCGGACGGGCGCGGAGGCCGGGTCGGGCGACCGGGCCGGGGCGCTGGAGAAGGTCCAGTCGCTCAAGCAGGCCCCCTCCGCCGAGCCTTCCCCTGGTGAGGCCCCCGGAGGGGCCGAGGCGCCGGCCGCGGGTAAGGCGGCCCGGAAGGCCGCCGCAGCGGCGGCCGGGCTCGCGGCGGCGGGCGCCGCGGGAAAGACCGCACGGCCGAGCACGACCGGAGAGCCTCGGACGCCTCGGACGGCCGGAGAGGGCGCGCAGGCCGCGCCGGACGCCGGGTCCGCGGGGGGCGGCGCCCAGGAGGCCGGTCTTCCCGCGCCCACACGGACCGCCGGCACCTCTTCCACCGGCGACGCGGCGCGGGACCGGCGCCTCACTGACGACGACGAGGCCCGGCGACGGGACCTCGAAAGCGGCGAGAACGAAGACGAGCGGGAAGACCACCTCGCGGACGCGGGCAGGAGCGCGGCGGAGCGGGAACAGGCCGCCGGGTCCGCGGAGGCCGACCTCCCGGGGCCGGCCGGCCCGCGGTCCACGGCCCCGTCCCGCCCGGAGGGCAGAGCCGCCGGGCGGCCGGTCAAGGCGCCCGTCCAGCCGGTCAGGCGCGCAGATCCCGTGGAGCGGTCCGCCGAGCCCGCGGCCCCCGCCGGGGCCGGTGAGCCGCAGCGTCCGACGAACGTCCCGAGACAACCAGGCGCGCGCGGCACCGACGCGCACACCCGGCCCGAGACGCGCAAACGCCCCTATGGCGGCTCGTCCGCCTCCCCCGCCGCGGCCTCCGCCGAGGCCCTGGCCGCCTCCTACGAGAGCCCGGCCCCGTCCGCCTATGACGACATGACCGGCCACGGCGCCACCTCGATCGCCCCGCCGGTGGTCCCCATGGCGCCGGACGAGGACGACTCCGGCGGCCCCCGGCGGCCGGTGCCGCTCCTGCGCGTCGTCCTGGTCGCCATCCCGGCCCTGCTCATCGTGGCCGGCGTGGCCATGTGGCTGGGCGCGCGCGAGGCCTCCGACACCCCTTCGGACGGCGCGGCGGCGTCCGGCGGGCACTCCTCGGCCGCTTCGGGCGACCCCACGGGCGCCGGAGGGACGGCCCCGCCGTCCTCCGGGGCGTCCCCGGCGCCGTCCGGGGACGCGTCCTCCTCGCCGTCGTCCTCGCCGAGCGAGACGGCCGAGCCGACGTCCTCCCCCAAGCCGACCTCCTCCAGTCCGGCGGGCGTCCCCAAGGGGTGGCACAAGTACAAGCACTCCAGCGGGTTCTCCCTCGCCCTCCCCAAGGGGTGGCACGTGGACGGCCGGGGCAACGGCGAGGTGCGTTTCCGCGGGGACTCCCACACCTACCTGGAGGTCCACCACACCGGGAGCCCCGAGTCCGACGCCCTGAAGGTCTGGCGGCGCGACGTGCCGGGTATGAGCCGCAACTTCCCCGGCTACCGGCTGGTCGCCATCAGGGAGGTCAAGGGCTACTGGAAGACCGCGGCCGACTGGGAGTTCACCTTCGGCGACAGCCGCTTCCGGTCGCGCGTGATCGACCGCGGCTTCGTCACCGACAAGCACAACGGCTACGCGCTGCTGTTCAAGACAGAGGACAAGGACTGGAAGGCGAAGAAGAAGCTCTTCGACACCCTCGCCGCCACCTTCAAGCCCGCCAAGTAGCCCGCCCGAGACACCATCGGGTGGCAGCGGCTCCCCCGCCCGCGGGTCGCCGCTCCGGTGCCCGCCGGACGTCCGTCGCACGCTCGGCGGTGGTCGGCCGCCGGGACGGTGGTCGGCGCCGCGAGAGTGGTCGGCGCCGGGACGGTGGTCGGCGCCGCGAGAGTGGTCGGCGCCGGGACGGTCGCCGGCCGCCGACCGGGAGCGGTGGTTCGATGTCCGCCGGGCGGCGGTCCGGCGCCCGCACGCGTCCGGTTATGGGACGATGCGGTGGCCGGGAAGGGAGGGCGGGGCGAGGTGACCGCTGAGACGCAACGCCGGGTCGCCGGCAGATACCGTCTGCTGGAGCCGATCGGGCGCGGCGGCATGGGCGTGGTGTGGCGGGCCCACGACGAGCTGCTCGACCGCCCGGTCGCGGTCAAGGAGGTCCTCTACCGCGCGATGAGCGAGGAGGACCGCGCCGCCTTCAACCGGCGCACGATCCGCGAGGCGCGGGCGGCCGGCCGGCTGGACCACCCGTCGGTGGTCGTCGTCCACGACGTCATCGAGGAGGACGGCCGGCCCTGGATCGTCATGCAGCTCGTGCGGTCGCGCTCGCTGGGCGAGGTGCTCAGGTCCGCGGGCCCGCTGGAGCCGCGGACGGTGGCCGACATCGGCGGGCAGGTGCTCGACGCGCTGCGCGCCGCGCACGCCGCAGGGGTGCTCCACCGGGACGTCAAGCCCGAGAACGTCCTGCTCACCGAGGGCGGCAGGGTGGTGCTGACCGACTTCGGCATCGCCACCATGCCCGAGGAGACCGCGCTGACCACGACCGGCGGCCTGTCGGGCACCCCCGCGTTCATCCCGCCCGAGCGGCTGCAGGGCCGGCCCGCCGTGCCCGAGTCCGACCTGTGGTCCCTGGGCGCGACGCTGTACGCCGCCGTGGAGGGCCGCCCGCCGTTCGACCGTGGGGCGCCTGTGCCCACGATGGCGGCGGTGCTGAACGACGAGCCTGAGCCGCCCCGGCTGGCCGGGCCGCTGGCCCCGGTGATCGCCGGGCTGCTCCGCAAGGAGCCGGGCACGCGCCTGTCCGCCGCCGAGGCCGCCGAAGCCCTGCGCCGCGTCGCCGCCGGGCAGGGTGCCGCGTGGCAGGCGGGGCAGGTGCCCGGGTGGCAGACCGGCCAGGGTCCCGGGTGGCAGGCGGGGCAGGTGCCCGGGTGGCAGACCGGGCACGGTCCTGGACCGGGGGCCGTGCCGCCGTTCCAGGGCGGGACGATGCCCGGCGCCGCCCATGCCCAGTGGTCCACCTTCGAAGGGCCGGCGGCCGGGACCGGCGGGCCCTCCCGACGCCCGAGGTCCCGGGCCGCCGTGCTCGTGGGCGTCCCGGTGCTGGCCGTCGCCGTCGGCCTGGGCGGCTGGTACGGCTATCGGCAGGTCGCGGGCTCGGCGGCCGCCACATCGCCCTCGGCCTCCCCCACACCGGCGCGGACGTCCTCGGCGGGGGTGCCCTCGTCCTCCCCGCCAAGCCCCAGCGCGACCCCGAGCGCGAGCCCGTCGCGCCCGAGCCCGAGTCCCTCGGAAGCGGGTGTCGCCCTGCCGGAGGGCTGGCGTCCGCACACCGACGCGCTGGGCTTCAGCGTCGCCCTCCCCGAGCGCTGGCCGGAGTTCGGCAGGGACAAGACCCGCGTGCACTTCCGCATGCCCGGCTCGCGCGGCTTCCTGCTGGTCGACACGACTCCGTGGACGGCCGCCGACCCGCTGACGGCGCTGCGGGAGGTGGAGGAGCAGGCCGTGGCCAGGAACCGCCTGCCCGGCTACCGCCTGCTGTCGCTGCGCGCCCTGACCTACCGGGGCCGGCCGGCCGCCGACTGGGAGTTCACCTGGACGATGTCGTCCGGGCGGGCGCACGTGCTCGACCGCGCCTTCGCCACGGCGGACGGGCGGCAGTACACGATCTACTGGCACACGACCGACGCGACCTGGAAGAGAGATCGTCCCCTTTTCGAGATGTTCGTGAAAAGTTTCCGGCCGTCCTGACTACGAGTGCATGTGACCGAAATTTTGGGGTAGCCAGCCCAACATGCCGGATTCCTCCCAGGTCACAGACCGAGTCGTGGCAGGCCGATACCGTCTGCTGGAACCCATCGGCCGAGGTGGAATGGGCACCGTCTGGCGGGCCCATGACGAGATTCTCGGCCGTGAGATAGCCGTCAAGGAGTTGATCGCGCCACCGGAGCTCACCGGTCCGGAACGCGAGATCTTCGCGACGAGAACCTTCCGGGAGGCGCGCGCCGCCGGACGGGTCAGCCACCCCGGCGTCGCCACCGTCTACGACGTGTTCGAGGAGAACGGCCACCCCTGGATCGTGCTCCAGCTCGTGGACTCCGACACGCTGGGCGCCGTCGTCCGCGACCAGGGACCGCTCCACCCGGTGCGCGTGGCCGAGATCGGCCTGGAGGTGCTGGCCGCGCTGCGCGCCGCCCACCACGCCGGGGTGCTGCACCGGGACGTCAAGCCCGACAACGTCCTGCTGGCCAAGCACGGCGGCCGGGCCGTGCTCACCGACTTCGGCATCGCGACCCTGGAGGACGACTCCCCGGTCACCCGGACCGGCACGCTCATCGGCACCCCGGCGTTCATCGCGCCCGAACGGGCCGCGGGCGGCCAGGCGACCCGGTCCTCGGACCTGTGGTCCCTCGGCGTCACGCTGTACGTCGCTGTGGAGGGGCGTTCGCCGTTCCAGCGCGGCAATCCGCTGGCCACGCTCGGCGCGGTCATGCACGACCCGCCCGAGCCGATGCGGCTGGCCGGCCCGCTCGGCCCTGTGCTGAACGGCCTGCTGCGCAAGGACCCGGCAGAGCGGCTCACCGCCGCCGAGGCCGAGCACTACCTGCGGATGGTCGCCGCCGGCATCCAGCCCGAGCCGACCACGCCGGCCCTGCCCGTGCAGGCGCCGGCCCCGGTGCCGGCCCAGGCGTCGAGCCCGACCAGGGAACGGCTGGCCGCCGCCCCGATCACCGACCCGGCGTCGGTGCCGCCGCAGACCAGGCCGGGAGGCGGGCGCGGCATCGCGCTCGCCGGGCTCACCTCGCTGATCCTGTCGGTCGGCCTGGTGGCCGGCGGGCTGGCCTGGGTGACCGCCCGCTCGGCGGGCACCTCGACGCCGCAGGTCTCCCCGACCGTGCGGGTCACGGTGTCGGTCACCCCGACCGCCGAGCCGGTCACCCGGCGCTCGGGCCAGGACGGCTACGCTCCCTCGCGCGGCGGGCAGCCCAGCGTCCACGCGCCGGTCTCCTCGGCGGCCCGCACCGGTCAGGGGCGGCCGACGCCGGACCGGACCAAGGGCGGCGAGGACCGGCCGACGCCCAAGCCCAAGCCCTCCGCCAAGCCGACTCCCAAGCCCAAGCCCACCAAGACCCAGAGCGACAAGGGCGAGAACGACCCCGTGCCGCCCGGTCAGGGCGGCGACGAGCCTCGCGGCGACGGCCAGGACGGCGGGGGCGGCGGCGAGGGCGACGTCACCAACGACCAGGGCCAGACCAGCGGCGACGACGCCTCCTACGTCGACGGAGGCCCCCTGTCGGGCACGTGAGCCCGGACGGCGGCCCGGCGGCCTGACCGTGATCAGACTGGGCGGACCGGACGGCGCCCGGCGGCCCGGCCGTGATCACCCGGCGGACCGGACGATGCCCGGCGGCCCGGCCGTGGTCAGGACTCGGCGCGGACGGCGTCCAGCGCGCGGGACAGCTCCTCGGGGTAGCCGCTGGTGAAGGTCACCCGCTCGCCGCCCGTCGGGTGGTCGAACGACAGCGAGACGGCGTGCAGCCACTGGCGGGTGACGCCCAGCCGCGCCGCCAGCGTGGGGTCTGCGCCGTAGGCGAGATCGCCCACGCACGGGTGGCGGGTGGCCGACATGTGCACCCTGATCTGATGGGTGCGGCCGGTCTCCAGCTTGATGTCGAGCAGCGACGCCGCCCGGAACGCCTCGATCGTGTCGTAGTGGGTGATCGACGGCTTGCCGCCGGCGACGACGGCGAACCGGCCGTCCCCGGCCGGGTGACGGTCGATGGGGGCGTCGATGGTGCCGCGCAGCGGGTCGGGGTGGCCCTGCACCAGCGCGTGGTAGTGCTTCTCGACCGTGCGCTCCTTGAAGGCGCGCTTGAGCCGGGAGTAGGCCACCTCGCTCTTGGCCACCACCATGACGCCGGTGGTGTTGGCGTCCAGGCGGTGGACGATGCCCTGGCGCTCGGCCGCGCCGCTGGTGGCCACCCGGTGCCCGGCGCCGAGCAGGCCGCCGAGGACGGTCGGGCCGGTCCAGCCGACCGTCGGGTGCGCCGCCACCCCGATCGGCTTGTCGATCACCACGATGTCGTCGTCCTCGTACAGGATGCCCATGCCCGGGACGGGCTCGGCCACCGGCACCGGCTGGCCGGGCGGCGGCGGGATCACGACCTCCAGCCACGCGCCGGCGTGCACGCGGTCGGACTTGGCCGCGGCGGCGCCGTCGACCTGCACGTCGCCGGCGGCGATCAGCTCGGCGGCGCGGGTGCGGGAGAAGCCGAACAGCCGGGCGAGGGCGGCGTCCAGGCGCTCACCCTCCAGGCCGTCGGGGACGGGGAGACTGCGCTGCTCACCCACGGGCGCCGCCCTCCACGTCGCCGCCGCCACTGCCGAAACCATCGCCAGTGCCGCCGGACGGGGCGGGGCGCTCGTCGCCGGCGCGCGACCCGTCGATCTGGTAGCCCCGCCAGGCGAGGAACACCGCCAGGATGCCGCCGCACACGATCGCCGAGTCGGCGATGTTGAACACGGGGAAGCGGGTGACCGGGAAGACCTCGATCCAGTCGACGACGTGCCCCTGGAAGGGCGCGGGGTAGCGGAAGAGGCGGTCGGTCAGGTTGCCCAGGGCCCCGCCGAGCAGCAGGCCCAGGGTGACCGCCCACGGGACGCTGCGCAACTGCCGGGCCGTGCGCAGGATCGCGACGACGACGACGGCCGCGATGACCGTGAAGATGATCGTCATGCCGGTGCCGATGCTGAAGGCGGCGCCGGAGTTGCGGATCACCCGCAGCTGCAGCACCCCGGCGATCACGCGGACCGGCTCACGACCCTCCAGCACGTCGACCACGATGGTCTTACTGAGCAGGTCCAAGACGTAGACCAGCACCGCGAGGGCCGCCAGGGCGCCGATGCGCCGCCCGCGCGGCGCATCGCGCCCCTCGGCGCGCTCTGAAGGCTCGGGGGGCTCGGGGGCCTCGGGCGAGGGGGGCACGTCCGGCGAGGCGTTCAGCGGCGTTCCTCCCGCTGCTTGCACGACACGCACAGCGTCGCCCTCGGGAACGCCTGCAGCCGCTCCTTGCCGATCGGCTTGTGGCACGATTCGCACACTCCGTATGTTCCTGCGTCGATGCGGGCGATCGCCCGCTCGTTCTGCGCGACCAGATCGCGCGCATTCAGGGTAAGGGCGATCTCGCGTTCCCGCTCATAGGTCTTGGCCCCCGCATCGGCCTGGTCGTCCCCGGCGCTGTCGCTGATGTCGCCCGAGGCGATCTGCGACTCCGACCTCGCCACCTCCGCGTTCAGCTCGTCGATCTCTCCGAGCAGGCGCCCTCGGACCTCGGAGAGTTCCTCCTCGGTCCAGCCGGCCGCCCCGCTCGTCTCAGTGGCGGTCTTCTCCGCCCGCGTCACACCGGCCATCGAGGCCTCCTCGCCGATCCACCTGTTGAGCAGTGCGGGAAGCATAGGTCGGCCATATCCGAAGAACAAACGACGCGCCGACCGTTTACGCCATCCGTAACGCCACAGCCCTTTCGGTCAATTCCTGGTCGTTACCGGTTATCTCCACGACCTTGTCCCTGCTTGTCGCTCCGGTTACGAGACGCACCTCCGCCCGCCGCACGCCGAAGGCGTCCGCGACCGCGCGCAGCGCCGCCTCGGTGGCCCTGCCGTCCACCGCCCGCGCGTTGACCTTGACCACGACCGCCTCCTCGCCGTAGGCGCCGCCGACGGACTCGCGGGCGGCGCCCGGCCGCACCCTGATGGCCAGCCTCATAAACGTGTCGGCTCCTTCCCCAACGTGGGATATCGTTTCAGTTTGCAAGGCATTGATGGGGACGAGTACCTCCGAGCCCCCTCGCACGAGCGACCCGGGGACGGTGCGAGCCCGGGGCGAGGCCCGGAGGGAAGATCACCCCGGAGCCGCCGGAAGAACGGCCGCGCCCGTACGACGGTCACGGCCCAGTAGACCCGGCAGCGGTGAACAAAGAGAGGGCCTCTTTTCGGCAGATCTTCTTTTGGGGAGATCCGCAGGGGAGGTCAAGGAGGGTGGTACCGCGGGGCCCGGCGCCTCGTCCCTCCACGCCATGGAGAAACGCACGCGTGGAGGTCTGCCCCTACGATGTCAGCACCCTACTTCCGCTCGCTCGCCGCCCAGGTGGACCTGCCCGCCCTCGAGGCCGAGGTGCTCGACCGCTGGCGCGACGGCAAGGTCTTCGAGCGCTCGCTCGAGCAGAACGCAGACGGCCCGGCCTGGGTGTTCTACGAGGGCCCGCCCACCGCCAACGGCATGCCCGGCGTCCACCACGTCGAGGCGCGCGTCTTCAAGGACGTCTTCCCCCGCTACAAGTCGATGCGCGGCTACAACGTGCCCCGCCGGGCCGGCTGGGACTGCCACGGCCTGCCGGTCGAGGTCGCGGTGGAGAAGGAGCTCGGGCTGTCCGGCAAGCCCGAGATCGAGGCGTACGGCATCGCCGAGTTCAACGAGCGCTGCCGCGAGTCGGTGCAGCGCCACGTCGACGCCTTCGAAGAGATGACCGAGCGCATGGGCTACTGGGTCGACATGTCCCAGGCCTACCTCACCATGGCCCCCTCCTACGTCGAGTCCGTCTGGTGGTCGCTGAAGGTCATCTGGGAGAAGGACCTGCTGTTCCGCGACTTCCGCATCACGCCGTACTGCCCGCGCTGCGGCACCGGCCTGTCCGACCACGAGCTCGGACAGCCCGGCGGGTACGAGAACGTCACCAGCCCGTCGGTGTACGTCCGCATGCCGGTCACCTCCGGGCGCTTCGTGGGCACCGACCTGCTCATCTGGACCACCACCCCGTGGACGCTGGTGTCCAACACCGCCGTCGCCGTGCACCCCGACGTGACGTACGTGGTCGCCTCCAAGGAGGGCGAGCGGCCGGTCATCGTGGCCGAGCCGCTGCTCGAGGGCGCCCTCGGCGAGGGCTGGACGGCCGGCGACCGCTTCCCGGGCACCGAGCTGGAGCACACCCCCTACTCGCGGCCGTTCGACCTGGTCGACATCCCCGGCGCCCACTTCGTCGTGCTGGGCGACTACGTCACCGTCGAGGACGGCACCGGCCTGGTCCACCAGGCCCCGGCGTTCGGCGCCGACGACATGACGGTCTGCAAGCGCTACGGCCTGCCCGTGGTCAACCCGATCGGCCCGGACGGGCGGTTCCTGCCCGACGTGCCGCAGGTCGGCGGGAAGTTCTTCAAGGACGCCGACGAAGGCCTGACCGACGACCTGCGGGCCCGCGGTCTGCTGTTCCGCGGCGACCACTTCGAGCACGCCTACCCGCACTGCTGGCGCTGCCACACCCCGCTGCTGTACTACGCGCTCCCGTCCTGGTACATCCGCACCACGCGCATCAAGGACCGCCTGCTCGCCGAGAACGAGCGCACCGCCTGGTACCCCCCCACCATCAAGGAGGGCCGCTACGGCGAGTGGCTGCGCAACAACGTCGACTGGGCCCTGTCCCGGTCGCGTTACTGGGGCACGCCGCTGCCGCTGTGGGTGTGCACGACCGACGAGTCGCACGTCACCTGCGTCGGCTCGCTGAAGGAGCTCGGCGACCTTGCCGGGCGCGACCTGTCGGCGCTGGACCCGCACCGGCCCTACGTCGACGACGTCGCCTTCCCCTGCCCGGTGTGCGGCGACGAGGCCCGGCGCGTTCCCGACGTCATCGACGCCTGGTACGACTCCGGCTCGATGCCGTTCGCCCAGTGGGGCGCCCCGCACCTCAACAAGGAGGCCTTCGAGGCGGCCTACCCCGGCCAGTTCATCTGCGAGGCGCTGGACCAGACGCGCGGCTGGTTCTACTCCATGATGGCCGTCGGCACCCTGGTGTTCGACCGGTCCTCCTACGAGAACGTGCTGTGCCTCGGCCTGATCCTCGCCGAGGACGGCCGCAAGATGAGCAAGCACCTGGGCAACGTGCTGCGGCCGATCCCGCTGATGAACCAGCACGGCGCCGACGCGCTGCGCTGGTTCATGGCGACCTCCGGGTCCCCGTGGTCGCCGCGCCGGGTCGGGCACGCCGCGCTGGAGGAGATCGTCCGCAAGGTCCTGCTGACCTACTGGAACACCACCTCCTTCTTCACGCTGTACGCCAACGCCGAGTCCTGGTCGCCGGCCCGGCTGGCCGAGGCCCCGCCGCACGCCGAGCGGCCGCTGATCGACCGCTGGGCGCTCGCCGAACTGCACCGCACGGTGGCCGAGGTCACCGACGCGCTCGAGGCGTTCGACACCACCCGCGCCGGGCGGCGGCTCACCGAGTTCCTCGACGACCTGTCCAACTGGTACGTCCGCAGGTCGCGCCGCCGCTTCTGGTCGGGCGAGGAGTCGGCGTTCGCGACGCTGTACGAGTGCCTGGAGACCGTCACCCGGCTGCTGGCGCCGCTCGTGCCGTTCATCACCGACCACGTGTGGGACGTGCTGCGCGCGCCCGACGCGCCCGCGTCGGTGCACCTGACCACCTGGCCGCAGGTGCGCGAGGACCTGCTGGACGCCGGGCTGTCTGAGCAGATGGCGCTGGTGCGCCGCCTGGTCGAGCTGGGCAGGTCGGCGCGCGCGTCCAGCGGGGTCAAGACCCGTCAGCCGCTCGGGCGCGCGCTCGTCGGCAGCCCGCGGTGGTCGTCGCTGCCCGGCTCGCTGCGCGAGCTGATCGCCGACGAGCTGAACGTGCAGGCCCTTGAGGACCTGTCGGCGTACTCGGCCGACCTGGTGTCCTTCACCGTCAAGCCGAACTTCCGCGCCCTCGGCAAGCGGTTCGGCAGCGACACCAAGGACGTCGCCGCCGCCCTCACCGCGACCGACCCCGCCGAGCTGGCCGCGGGCATCCGCGGCGGCGGGACGGCGACGGTGGTCGTGCACGGCGAGCCGGTCGACCTCGGCCCGGACGAGGTGATCATCACCGAGCAGCCGCGGGCCGGCTGGGCGGTGGAGAGCGGCGCGGTGGGCACCGGCACCGGCACCGGCGAGACCGTGGCGCTGGACCTCGCGGTCACACCGGAGCTGATGCGCGCGGGCCTGGTCCGCGAGGTCATCCGCCTGGTGCAGGACACCCGCAAGTCCAGCGGCCTGTCCATCACCGACCGCATCGACCTGTGGTGGACCGCCTCCGGCGACCTCGCCGAGGCCCTGCGCACCGGCGGCGCCAAACTCGCCGAGGAGGTCCTGGCCACCTCCCTGACAGAAGGCACCCCCCCGGAGGACCTCCCCGCCCACCACGACCCCGACCTCGGCCTCACCTTCCACCTCAGGCGCACCAGCGCCTGACCCGCACCGTACAGAGGGCCCCGGAACACACGTCCCGGGGCCCTTTACGATGTAGATCAGCATCGATCACGAGCCGGACATGCCCACTTCGGCCGAATCAGTGAGGGCGCCGGCACATCTGATCATGGTCGCCGACCGAGCCGGAGCGGTCAGCTCAGTGTGGCCGCCTTGCGCAGTAGCACTGAGCGTTCGGGCTGGTTGGCGCACAGCCGGGCCGCCAGTTCGAGCTCGGCGCGCGCTTCCGGTCGCCGTCCGAGCCGGGCCAGCAGCTCACCGCGCACCGTCGGGACCAGATGCGAACCGGGGAGCCGGTCCGAGGCGATCAGCTCGTCCACGATGGCCAGGGCTCGCGCCGGGCCCGAGGCCATGGCGACGGCGACGGCCCGGTTGAGCTCGACCACCGGCGAGGGCGCGACCCGGCCGAGTGCCTCGTAGAGCAGCACGATCCGGTCCCAGTCGGTCGCCTCGACCGAGGGCGCCGACGCGTGGGTGGCGGCGATCGCGGCCTGCAGGCCGTAGGGGCCGAGGCCGCGACTGGACGCCTTGGCCAGCGCGGCCAGCCCGCGGCGGATCGCCGAGAAGTCCCACCGCCGCCGGTCCTGCTCGCCGAGCAGGACCGGCGAACCGTCCGGGCCGGTCCGGGCCGGGAAACGCGCGGCCGTCAGCTCGCACAACGCCAGCAGACCGTGCACCTCCGGCTCGTCCGGCTGCAGCGCGGCCAGCGTGCGGGCCAGCCGGATCGCCTCGTAGGCGACGTCGGGGCGCAGCAGCCGGTCGCCCGACGTGGCCGTCGACCCCTCGGTGAAGATCACGTAGAGGACGCTGAGCACGCCGCCCAGCCGCTCCCGGCGCTCGGCCGCCGGCGGGAGTTCGAACGGCACCCCGGCCGCCGCGATCGTCTTCTTGCCCCGGGTGATGCGGGCCTGCACGGTCGGCACGGGTACCAGGAACGCGCGGGCGATCTCCTCGCTGGACAGGCCGCCGACCACGCGCAGGGTCAGCGCCACCTGGGCCTCGGGGGAGAGCACCGGGTGGCAGCTGACGAACATCAGCGCCAGCACATCGTCATCGATCCTGTCGGGATCGATCTCCTCGTCGACCGCCGAGTCAACCGCCGGCTCGGCGGCCAGCAGGGCGTATCGGTCCTGGAGGGCGGCCCGGCGGCGGATCGCGTCGATCGCCCGCCGCCGGGCCGTGGCCATCAGCCAGCCGGCCGGATTCGCCGGAGAGGCGAGCGGCCACGACACCAGCGCCTCGGCCACCGCCTCCTGGGCCGCGTCCTCGGCCAGCCCGAAATCGCCGGTGAACCGGGTCAACGCGGCGACGATACGCGCCGACTCGATCCGCCAGACGGCTTCGACATCGGCCGTACTCATCAGATCCGGCCGTTGCTCTCGCGCCCGGTGATCACTGGTCGACCTGCGGGACCTCGTCGCTCCCGGGCACCCGCCGGACCTCGATCTTGGACCCGCGGGCCGCCGGGACCCGCTTGGCCCACTCGACCGCTTCTTGTTTCGAGGCGACGTCGAGCAGGAAGAAGCCGCCGAACAGCTCCTTGGTCTCGCCGTACGGCCCGTCCGTGACCACCGGGGCCTCGCCACTGAAGTCGACCACGACGCCCTGGCCCGGATCGTCCAGCCCTTCGGCCGCGAGGAGAACGCCGGCCTTGACCATCTCCTCGATGAACCGGTGGGTCGCGGCCATCATCTCCTCGATGTCGGCCATCATGGCCGCGTTCGACTCGTCGGTGCCCCGCATGATCAGCAGGTACTTCGACATCGCGTTCTCCTCCTCCGCCGGGGCCGCCTCTCGGCCCTCGCACCCACAGGTCGAACGAGCGGCCCGCGGATCGACACGATCCCGGAGAAATCTATCGCCGCGCCGCATCGGGGACCGTCCCCTCAAGAACCGCTCAGCGCCCGCCATCGGCCTGCGGGGTGGTGAACAGGAGGCAGGCGTTGTGGCCGCCGAAGCCGAAGGCGTTGGTGAGGGCGGCGGTCCAGCGGCCGTGGCGGGGGCGGCCGGTGACCACGTCGAGCTTGACCCGGGGGTCGAGGTCGTCCAGGTTGCGGGTGGCCGGGACGACGCCCTCGCGGAGGGCGAGCACGGTGGTGATCGCGCCGAGCGCCCCCGCCGCCCCGCACAGGTGGCCGGTCATCGACTTGACCGCGGTGACCGCCGGATGCGCGCCCACCGCCTCGGCGATCGACTCCGCCTCGGTCACGTCGCCGAGCGGGGTCGAGGTGGCGTGCGCGCTGACGTGCCCGATGTCGGCTCCGGTCAGGCCGGCCGAGGCCAGGGCCAGCCGGATGGCGCGCGCCTGCCCGGCGGAGTCGGCCGCGGTGATGTGGCCGGCGTCGGAGGTGACCCCCGCCCCGGCCAGCGTCGCGTACGCCCGGCCGCCGCGCGCGGCGGCGAAGCCGGCGCGCTCCAGGACCACCAGCGCCGCCCCCTCGGCCAGGACGAACCCGTCCCGGGCTGCGTCGAAGGGCCGCGACGCCTCGGCCGGGGCGCCGTTGCGCTGCGACAGCGCCTTGGCCTGGGCGAATCCGGCGAAGGTCAGCGGATGCAGGCACGCCTCGGCGCCGCCCGCCACGACCACGTCGGCGCGGCCGAGCCGGATCAAGTCCAGCCCCATGGCGATCGCCTCGGCTCCGGAGGCGCAGGCGCTCACCGGGGTGTGGGCGCCCGCGCGGGCGCCGAGTTCCATGCTCACCACGGCCGCCGGGCCGTTCGGCATCATCATCGGGACGGTGTACGGCGAGATCCTGCCGGCCCCGGACGCCTCCAGCAGGTCGTCCTGGCCCAGCGTGGTCAGCATCCCGCCGACCCCCGTGCCGATGACCACCGCCAGGCGTTCCGGTTCGACCGCGGGCGCTCCCGCGTCCGCCCATGCCTCCCGGGCCGCGACGAGCGCGGCCTGCTGGCAGCGGTCCAGCCGGCGCGCCGCGACCCGTCCCAGCACGCCCGCGGGGTCGGCCGCCATCCGTCCGGCGATGCGGACCGGCAGGCCCTGTGCCCACTCCTCCTCGATCGGCACAATGCCGGACCGCCCTCCGAGCATCGCCTCCCAGGTGCCCCGCACGTCACCGCCGAGCGGCGTCGTGGCGCCGAGCCCCGTGACCGATACGCCGGCCTTCGCACTGACCTGCACTGCGTGCCCCTTCCGTCGCCGGGGAGGCGGCGCCGGATGCGGCGCATCCCCCCGCTCTCACGCTGCCAGCGACGGCGGCACGGCACGGATGGGGATGATCGACGAAAAATACCCGCCCGAATTGTCCGCACCACCGCTTTGCCCGCCAGGGACCGGAGGGCGGACCGGGAGCTGAACAGTCCGCGGCGCGGGCGGCGGATCCGGCCGGCAGGCGACAGGGCAGGTCCGGGTTCGGCCCAGTCGGGCGGCGGATCAGGTCCAGGTCAGGTCAGGGGGTGGTTCACCGAGTCGACCAGGACGGGTGGGATGTGGCGCAGGCAGGCAGGGTCGGCGATGTGCCGGAGGCGGATGAAGCGCGTCTCCAGGGACACCACGCACGCTCCGGCCCTGCGGTCGTTCTCGGCGACGTGCCCGGCGCTCGGCACCTCGATCACCTCGGCGCGGCGGTACTGGTCGGCCGCCTGCAGCGCCTCCTCGGTCGGCGTGCCGGTGTCCAGCTCGCCGGTCAGCACCAGCACGGGCACGTCCGGCGCCCGGCCGAGCCGCACCCGCGCCCGCTCCCGGTGATCGGGCCAGCCGACGCACAGGTCGCCGAGGTCGGCGATGCCGTGCACCCAGGCGGCCGGCCTGAACGGCCGGTAGTCCCGGGCCTCCAGGTGGTGCAGCAGCGCCCCGAACTGCCGGGCCCGCGCGCGGACCGGGTCACGCCGGTCCCACAGCACCGGGTAGTCGTTGCAGGCGATGGTGACGTACATCGGCATGCTGAAGCGGCCGCCGCCGGATGACCCGCTGATCGGCCGCACCTGCCCCGCCAGTTCCTCCAGCGGGCCGAGGTCCCCGTGGACGCCCGCGCGCAGCGCGGACGGCAGCCGGCCCAGCCGGTCCACATGGCCGGAGGTCAGCTTGTAGACCGTGCTCGCCAGCGCGGTCTCGTCCAGGACGGCGTCCGCGCCGTACCGCGCGGGATGCTCGTCCAGCCGCGCCGCCATGGTCGACAGGTCCCCCAGCACCTCTCCCCCGTCGCACGCGCCGCCCGAGCGGTGGCACAGCAGGCGAAGGGCTCTGCGCATGGCGTGCGCCGACGGCCGGCCCAGCATGTCGAAGCGCAGCGGGTAGGCCCCGGACAGCACGATGGAGCGGACATGGCGCGGGTGCCGGCGCGCGTACACCGTCATCAGATACGTCCCGTAGGACTGGCCGAGCAGGTCGAGCCGGTCGATGCCCAGGTGCGCGCGGACGGCGTCGATGTCGTCGGCGGCGGCGGCCGTCGTGTAGTGCCGCAGGGTGGGGCCGAGCTCACGGCCGCACGCCCTGGCGGCGGCGACCGCCGACGCGTGCGTGCCGCGCAGGCCGTTCCATCCGGCCGACCGGCAGGTCAGCGGATCGGACCTGCCGACGCCACGCGGATCGACGAGCAGGAGGTCGTGGTCCTCCAGCAGGTCCCGATATCGTCCGGTGTAGTCGCGGTGCCCGATGACCGCCATGCCCGGTCCGCCGGGATTGGGGAGGATCGTCCCCACGGCCGCACGAGACACGTCCCGCCGGTACACCAGCCGGTAGGCCACGGCCGTGGTGCCGGCCGCCGGGTCGTCCCGGTCCAGGGGCACCCGCAGAGTCCCGCACAGGGCGCCGGCCGGACAGTCCTCCGGCGCGTCCGCCCCGCCCCCTCGAACGGAACCCGGCAGAAACGGCGACGTGGCCGCGACGCCGTACGGCCGTCCGCTCATGCGAGAGGGAACCGGCGCGTACGACGACTCCCCGGCGCGGACAAGGATGGAGGACGACCCGCTCGCGCGAGCGGGGGCAGGCGTGCACAACGGCAGGGTCGCGGTCCCGGCCAGCAGTGCCGCGAGGACGGCTCTCACTTGGCGCATGTCCCGATCATGCGACGCCTCGGCCCACTCGCCCGGCGCGACGCCTCGGTCCCTACGGCATGATCGGCAAATCAACGGCTCGTCCTTACGTCCCGCGTTCGCGCCGGGCGGGTGAGAGCCTCACCGGCCGCGGAAACAGGCCCCGTCAAGATCGGACAGGTCCTAAGGTATGAACCAGCCCATTTCGAGGAAGCGGATGCCCTCCTGACAGGGCGTGGCGGCCCCGCCGCACCCCGGCCTCCGCACGACACCGACGGAGACCGCCTTGGCCGACCTGGACCCCTCCATCCCCGCGGACATCGACACCACGCGGCCCAGTGTCGCCCGGATGTACGACTACTACCTGGGCGGCAAGGACAACTACGCGGTGGACCGGGCCGCCGTGGACCGCGTGGAGCAGGCCATGCCCGAGATCCGCCTGCTCGCCCAGGAGAACCGCGCCTTCCTGCGCCGGGCCGTGCGGCACATGGCCCGCCAGGGCATCCGCCAGTTCATCGACATCGGCTCCGGTCTGCCCACCGCCGGCAACACCCACGAGATCGCCCAGTCGGTCATCCCCGACGCGCGCGTCGTCTACGTCGACCGCGACCCCATCGTGCTCGCCCACGGCCGCGCCCTGCTGGCCACCGACGGCAACACCCGGGTCGCCGGCGCCGACATGCGCAACCCCGAGGGCGTCCTCGGCCACCCCGACACCCGCGAGCTCATCGACTTCGACGCCCCCGTCGGCGTCCTGCTCATCGCGATGACGCACTTCCTCACCATGGAGGAGCGGGAGGGCATCATGGGCACCCTGTACGACGCCCTGGCCCCCGGCAGCCACATCGCGGCCACGCACGTCACCCGCGACGGCCACTCCCGCGAGGCGGTCGAGAAGATCGAGTCGGTCTACGCCGCCACCCCCACGCCGATCTACTTCCGCGAGCACGCCGAGGTCGCCCGCTTCTTCGACCGCTTCGACCTGGTGGACCCCGGCCTGGTCACCATCGACGCCTGGCACCCCGACCCCGACGACCCCGCCCCCGCCGCCACCAAGTGGCTCTACGGCGCCGTCGCCCGCAAGAACTGACGCGGTCGCCCGCGGCCGGGCCTCCCTGACCGAGGGGACGGCAGGGGCGGCCGTCAGACGGTGAGGACGATCTTGCCGCGGGTTCTGCCGGACTCGTTCAGCCGCCATGCCTCGGCCGCCTGCTCCAGCGGGAGCGTCCGCTCCACGTGGGTGGTGAGCTTGCCGGCGTCGGCCAGTTCGGCGAGCTTCGCCAGGCCCGCCGGGTCTGGGCGCACCCACAGCAGGTGGCCGCCGTGCTTCTCGGCCTCGCCGCTCGCGATGGACACCACGCGGTCGGGCCGCCGCACCAGGGGCAGGGACGTCTCCACCGCGTCACCTCCAACGAAGTCGAGGACCGCGTCGACGCCGTCCGGGGCCAGGCCGCGTACCCGGTCGGCCAGCCCCTCCCCGTAGGTGACGGGTTCGGCGCCCAGGGAGCGCAGGAAGTCGTGGTTGCGCTCGCTCGCGGTGCCGATGACGCGGGCGCCGAGCGCCACGGCGATCTGCACCCCGAACGTCCCGACGCCTCCGGCGGCGGCATGGACGAGCACGGTGTCGCCGGGTCCGACGCTGACGCGCCTGAGCGACTGGTAGGCGGTGAGCCCGGCGAGCGGCACCCCGGCCGCCTGCTCCCAGCTCAGGGAGGCGGGCTTTGCGGCCAGCATCCGCACGTTCGCCGCGACGAGTTCGGCGTAGGCGCCGTTCTGCGCCCAGTCTTTGCGGATGTAACCGTAGACCTCGTCGCCCACCGCGAACTCCCCGGCGTCCATGCCGACCGCTTCGACGACCCCCGCGACGTCCCAGCCCGAGATCAGGGGGAAGCGGACCTCCATGACCGGGTCGAGGTAGCCTGCGGCGAGCTTCCAGTCGACGGGGTTGACGCCCGCGGCCTTCACCCGGACCAGCACCTCAGCGGGGCCGACCTTGGGCTCGGGCAGCTCGACGACCTGGAGGTCATCGGCCGACCCGTACTTGTCCAGCGTGATCGCTTTCATGATCGTCAGGATACAAGTACGGCCCGTGACGCTCCCGCGGGCCCTCCGGAGGTGGTCTCGGCCTGTGCCCGCACTTTTACGGCCGTCAGTAGTGTTCGCACACCGAGCAGTGGGTGAGGCCGGTGGCCTCGGCGTCGTCACGCGACATCGTCTCCAGCGTCGCGGGGTCGGAGCCCTTGATCAGCGGGCAGGCGGCGCTGTGGTAGCGCCGGGTGCCCGGGATGACCTTGACGATGCCCGGCCGGGGACGCTCCCCGCTCTTGCCTGACGTGCTTGACGTACCGCCCGCCTTCGACGTGCCGGAGGCGCCGCCCGCCTTGGACGTCCCGGCCTGCGCCCCGCCCGCGCCACCCGAGCCGCCGCGCTCGTCCGCCGCGGCCGAGGCGCCGGCGGGCTTGCCGGAGGTCGTGGCCGAGGGACCGGCCGGCTTGCCCGAGGTCCCGGTCGAGGGACCGGCCGGCCTGCCGGAGGTGGCCGTCGAAGCGCCGCCTCGTTCGCCGGAGCCGTCATCCGTCGCGGCCGGCCCGCGCCCCTTGCCGGAGGCGTCGCCGGCCGGGCGCGCGGCGGCCTTGGCCTGCTGCCGCTCGGCCTCGGCGGAGCCGATGGCGGGGAACATCGCGGTGTCGGCTCCGTCGTCGTCGGACGGGTCGTCGTCCCTGGCCGGGGCGCCGCTTCTGGCACCCGCCGGGGAGCCGGTGGACGGCTTGGCCGCGGACGTGGCGGCCGGCTCGGAAGCCTCACGGTCCGCGGGCCGCTCGCCCGCCGCCGGCTTCGCCTCGCCCGCCGGCTTCGTCCCGGACGTCGCCTTCGCCCCGGACGTCGCCTTCGCCCCGGACGTCGACGCGCCGGCCGCGTCGCCGGGCCGCCGCTCCTTGTCGTCCTTTGCCGGGGCGCCGCTCTCGCGCGTCTTCGCGGGGACGCCTGTGCCGCCGGTCCCGCCGGTGCGCGACGGCGAGCCGACCACGACCACGGACCCGTCGTCGCCGCCGGATCGGCCGGAAGAGGCGGCCGAGGAGGCGGGCGCGGTGGAGGCGCCGGAGCCGCCCGAGGGGGCGGGCGCACCGGAGCCGCCGGACGTGCGGCTCTTGTCGTTGTCGTCCTTCGTGCCCTTGTCGTCCTTCGTGCCCTTGTCGTCCTCGTCTTTGCCGTCCCGGGTGGTGCCGGAGCCGGACGCGGAGGCGGCCGACGGCTTGGCGGGCGGCGTGCTCGGGGACGTGGAGGGCTCGCTCGTGGATGTGGACGGCCCGCTCGCCGGCTTGGCGGAATCGGGCCGCCTGAACGCCTGGAACGGCGTCGAAGCCTCCGGGACCACCGGCGGCACCGGCAGGGGCACCGAGGGCCGGGAGGAGGCGGCGGACGGGCGCGCGGCGGCGGAGTCGGAGGCCCCGGGCCGGGCGGGAGCCCCGGCGGGCCCGGGGGACTGGTCGTCCCGGTCCTTCTGCTCGCCACGGAGATGGGACACCGGCCGCGTCTCGTCCGAACGGTAGCCCGGCGCTGACCGCGTGGACTCCCCCGCCGCGGACCCATGACCGGCCCCCGGCCCCCCGGAGGCGGTGGACCCGGAAGACGCGGTGGACCCGGTAGACGTGGTGGAGCCGGACGGCCTGGCGGACCCGGTTGAGGTGGTGCCGGACGGGTCCGGCCCGGCGGAGGGCCGGGAGGCGGACGTGCGACCGGACTCGGGCCCCGGCTTGTTCGCCTCTGCCCGGTCACGCTCCGCGCCGGACGGACGACCCCGCTCCGAACGCAGGAGCGAGGAGTCGGACGGACGGCCGGAATCGGGACGCGGGGTCGTGGAGCCGGAGGGACCGCCCGGCCCGGGTCTCGAAGAGGACGGACGTCCGGGCTCGGCGCGGGAGGAGGTCGCGGCGGCGGCCGCCTCCTCGGAATCGGAGGCGTCGGACGGTCCGGGACCGTCGAGCGGCTCGGGAGCGTCGGACGGCTCAGAAGCGTCGGACGGCTCTGAGGGCGAGGCGGAGGGGCGGCCGGAGGCCGTCGTGGTGAGGCGGCCGGAGGTGGGGGGTGCGGAGGGCTTGTAGCCGTCGGGGAGGCAGGTGGTGCACGCGGTGAAGCCTTCCTCGCGCGCCTCCTCGTAGGTGAGCTCCTCGGTGTCGCGCCCGGCGAGCTGGCGGCAGCCGGGCAGGTGGAACCGCTTGCGCCCCGGCACGACCAGGACGATCGCCTCGGGGGACGGCCCGCCTCGCGCGCCCGCGGCGGCCGGCCCCCGGGGCGGCCCCGGCATGGGGAAACCCCGCGGCGGAGCCATGGTGGTCGTCTGGCGCGCCATGTGCGGCGCGGCCATGGGGGTGGCGAGGGGGGATGAAGGCCCGCGCAGCGGGCCCCCGGGCATCGCTCCGGGACGGTCGGAGACCACCGTCGCGCTGCGCCCCATCACGCCACCGCCGACGCCGGCGCCCACCGGAGGCATCGGCGGAACCAGGTCCGCCGGCCTGCCGCCGGATGGGAACAGCTCGTGGCGTCGCAGCAGCGCCCCGATCATCAGGAAGAGCGCGGACAGCACGCTGACCACGATCGACCACATGACCAGAACCGCTGTTCCGGTCACCACGCCCGCGACCAGAAGGCCGAAGGCGAGGACGACCAGAATGGCGCTGACGTAGATCACAGGTGCTCCCAGACGCGGGTCGGTGACTGCCCTGACCCGTTACCCTAACGGCGGTCGTTGTGCGGGCCGTCAACTCCCTGGAAGGCGCCGGAGTGCTGCGCGGGCTCGGGGGCGAAGGGGTTGCTCGGGTTGCCCTGCAGCTGCTGCGGGCCACCCTGCTGGACCGCGTGGGACATGGCCGGAGCCCCGCCCATCTGCGCGCCCACGACGGGGAAGGCGCCGCTGCCCTCGGCGGAGACGTTGAGCTCGGCGAGCTGGTTCTCGAGGTAGAGCTTGAGCCTGCTGCGGTACTCGCGCTCGAAGCTGCGCAGCTCCTCCACCTTGCGCTCGAGCTCGTCGCGGGTCTGCACCAGCGAGCCCATCGCCTGGCGGTGGCGCTCCTGGGCGTCGCGCTCGAGCGTCTCGGCGCGGGCGCGCGCGTCACCGATGATCTGCTCGGCCTGGCGGCGGGCCTTGCCGAGGACCTCGTCGGCCTCGCGGCGGGCGCGGGTCACCGTCTCGTCGGCCTCGCGGCGGGCGTCGGCGATCGCCTGGTCGGCGGTCTGCTGCGCCAGGGCGAGCACGCGGGCGGCGGTGTCCATGTTGTCCTCGGCCGGGGGCATGCCCATGGCCACGGGCACCGGCTCGGGCCTCATCGGCTCCGGCGGCTTCATCGGCTCCGGCTGGGGCATCATCATCTCGGGCTTGGGCTCGGCGACCGGGGCCGGCGCCATGCTCATGCCCATGCCACCCGGCACCTTGCCACGCAAGCACTCGGTGAGCTTCGCCCGGAGCTCCTCGTTCTCCTGGATGAGGCGGTCGAGCTCGGCCTCGACCTCGTCCAGGAAGGCGTCAACCTCTTCCTCGTCGTACCCCGGCCTGAGCCGGGTCGTACTGAACTGCTTGTTCCGCACATCAGCGGGCGTCAGCGGCATTTCGGTCTCCTTGGCGCGCTCGGAGTCTGTCCGGGGGACGGTACCCGATCAAAAAGGAAGCGCGGACACGATTTGGATCATGACCAAGACCACAATGAACAGCACTGTGAAGCTTAGGTCAAAGGCCACCGTACCCAACCGGAGGGGCGGAATGAAACGGCGGAGGAACTTGAGAGGTGGATCCGTCGCCGTGTACGTGGCCTCCGCCAGCACCAGGACTACCCCCCGGGGGTGCCAGGAGCGGGCGAACGCCTGCACCGCATCAAAGATCATTCTGCCGATCAGCAGGACCAGGTAGATGGACAGGACGGTGACCAAGATGTCGCTAACGATCCCCACGGTCGCGCCCTGCCTCCTCCATCCCGATCTGCCGATCTCGGTCTGGGTGGGCCATGTATGGCCGTTCACTGCTCATGGTGGAACTCTAGCTCTGGTTGAAGAACCCTCGTTCCGCGATTCGGGCCTTGTCCTCGGCGGTCACCTCGACATTGGCAGGGGACAACAGGAACACCTTGTTGGTAACACGTTCAATGCTGCCATGTAGGCCAAAGACCAGACCTGCCGCGAAATCAACAAGACGCTTCGCGTCACTGTCGACCATTTCAGTCAGATTCATGATGACAGGTGTGCCCTCGCGGAAGTGCTCTCCGATGGTGCGCGCCTCATTGTAGGTGCGGGGGTGCAGGGTCGTGATGCGCGCCAGATCGGTCGTACGGCGCTCCACGACCGCCGCCCCCGCACGAGGGGCCGGAACAGGGCTTTCGACCTCTTCCTGGCCCTCTTGGGGCGTTCCAAGCACCCGCTCGTCGCCGCGACGCCGCTCGACGTAGTCGTCGGTGTAGTCGTCGTCATCGGGGTAACTGCCGTAATCCGGGTAGCGGTCGTCCTCCACGAGACCGAGGTAGACCGCCATCTTGCGCATCGCGCCGGCCATCGCTACGTCGTCCTCCTGCTCATGGTCGCCGCACCCAGGGCAACCTAAGGCACCGCTGTCGACCTCTGCTCGGATCTGTGGACATCATGGTCCACTCGGGGGGACATTACCTGACGAAGGGCTTGCGGCGACCGAGCAACGCCGTACCGACACGCACGAGTGTCGAACCATGGGCTATCGCGTGGTCCAGATCTCCGCTCATGCCCGCCGAGATCACCGTCGCTTCGGGGTGGTCCGTCCGCAGATCCGCTGAGATCTCCGCGAGCCGGGCGAACGCCCGGCCGGGATCGCCGCCGAGGGGGGCGACGGCCATCACGCCGCCGAGGACCAGCCCCTCGGACGCCGCGACCGCCTCGGCGAGCGCCGCGACCCCCGAGGGGAGGACGCCTCCCCGGCCCGGGTCGTCGTCCAGCGCGACCTGCAGCAGGCAGGTGACCCGCCGCCCGGCCCCGGCGGCGGCGCGGCTCAGCGCCTCGGCCAGCCGGAGACGGTCGACCGAGTGGACCACGTCGGCGTAGGACACCACCGACCTGGCCTTGTTGGTCTGGATCTGGCCGACGAAGTGCCAGGTCAGCGGCAGGCCGGCGCACTCGCGGGCCTTGGGCGCCGCCTCCTGGTCGCGGTTCTCGCCGACGTGCGCGACGCCCAGTCCGGAAAGGAGGCGCACGTCGGAAGCGGGATAGGTCTTGGTCACCGCGACGAGGGTGACCTCCTGGCGGGCGCGGCCGGCCGCCGCGCAGGCGGCGGCGATGCGGCGCTCGACCTCGGTCAGGCCGGCCGCGATCTCGTCGCGGCGCGTGGTGTCACGGTTGTTCACGAGGGGGTTCGATCGTTTCGCGGTGTCGGGGCGCGCGGAGGGCCGCACGCCGGCGGAGGTCCGGCGGGACGCGGAGCGTTCACCGCGGCCGCACGGGACGGGGCCGCACGGGACGGGGCCGCACGGGACGGGGCCGCACGGGACGGGGCCCCACGGGACGGGGCCCCACGGGAGGGGGCGGCCACCGGGCCGGGCCGGCGAGCGGCACGCGCCACCACTCCCCCATAGGGACGGACGGCGCGCGCCGGGCTCACTTCAGGAAGTCGGGGACGTCCAGTTCCTCTTCCGGCTCCTCGAAGACCACCGGGCGGCGCCGGGCGGGCTCGGAGACGCGGGAGGTGATCGGCGTCGGCGGCTCGGGAGCCGGCCGCGGGATCGAGACCGGCCCCTGGGGCTGCTGCTCGGCCTGCGCGGCCGGAGCGGCCTGCGGACCCTGAGTCTCGGTCGCGGCGGGCTCGCGGGTGAACGGCGTGGCGGCCGGAACGGAGGAGGAGACCGCCGCGTCGGCGGCGGGCGCCGGGTCGGGCACCGCGGCCGGCTGCGCCGAGGGCAGCGGGCGCACCGGGGCGGGACGCTGCTCGGCCCGCGGCGGCTCGTTCTTGGGCGCGCTGAAGGCCGAGGCGGCCGGTCGTGCGGGCGGTGCGGGCGCCGCCGGGGCGGGCGCGGGACGCGAGGCCTGCTGGGGGCGCGCGGCCGGCTGGGCCGCGGGCTTCTCCGACGGCGCGACCTCGTCGAACCCGGCGGCGATCACCGTGACCCGCACCTCGTCGCCGAGGGCGTCGTCGATGACCGTGCCGAAGATGATGTTGGCGTCGATGGCGGCGGCGTTGGACACCAGCTGGGCCGCCTCGTTGATCTCGAACAGGCCGAGGTCGGAGCCGCCGGCGATCGACAGCAGCACGCCGTGGGCGCCGTCGATGCTGGCCTCCAGCAGCGGGCTGGACACCGCCATCTCGGCGGCCGCCACCGACCGGTCGTCGCCGCGCGCGTGCCCGATGCCCATGAGCGCCGAGCCGGCGCCGGACATGACCGACTTCACATCGGCGAAGTCCAGGTTGATCAGGCCGGGCGTGGTGATGAGGTCGGTGATGCCCTGCACACCGGACAGCAGCACCTGGTCGGCCGCCTTGAAGGCGTCGAGGACGCTGACCTGGCGGTCGGAGATCGACAGCAGGCGGTCGTTGGGGATCACGATGAGGGTGTCCACCTCGTCGCGCAGGGTCTCGATGCCGGCCTCGGCCTGCATCGCCCGGCGCCGGCCCTCGAAGCTGAACGGCCGGGTCACCACGCCGATGGTCAGCGCGCCCAGCGAGCGGGCGATGTTGGCCACCACGGGCGCGCCGCCGGTGCCGGTGCCGCCGCCCTCTCCGGCCGTGACGAAGACCATGTCGGCGCCCTTGAGGACCTCTTCGATCTCCTCGCGGTGGTCCTCCGCGGCCTTGCGCCCGACCTCGGGATTGGCTCCCGCGCCGAGGCCGCGCGTGAGCTCGCGGCCCACGTCCAGCTTGACGTCGGCGTCACTCATCAGCAGCGCCTGGGCGTCGGTGTTGATGGCGATGAACTCGACGCCCTTGAGTCCCTCCTCGATCATCCGGTTCACGGCGTTCACTCCGCCGCCGCCGATGCCGACGACCTTGATGACCGCGAGGTAGTTCTGCGGTGCTGCCACGACGAGGGGCCTTTCCGCTCGTTTACTTGCATTACGTGAAGCCCGAAACGGTGCCGGACCTTCTTGTTTAACTCTCACCCTCAAGTTGAGATTTAGAGTTATGTCAACCTGAGGAATGATACGGACAGTAGGGTTGCCCCTCCCCCAGGGTCAACTCACCGCGCCGCAAGCTCGTCCGGCGTGTCGCGGCCTGTCCCTTTTCGCTCCTGCCGGAGCCCGTCGGGCGGCGGGGCTCATCACTGGACCGTCACGACATCGGGCGAGCTGACGTCATAGGCGTCCGCGGGGCGTCGCAGCAGCGTGAGGGCCACCCGGGCCTTGTCCTTCGTGCGCTCGGCACCACCCCACATGATCGTACGGCCGTCGCCCAGACGCAACGACACGTCCTGTGTCGTCGTCGCGCGGATGGTCTGCACCTGGCGGCGCAGGTCGGGCGGGAGCCCGGCCGCGACCGCCAGAGCGGCCCTGGTGGCGGGGTCGCCGGGGACGAAGCGGTCGACGTGCAGCGAGGGCAGCCCGGCCGGCGCGGCGTCCCCGGTCTCGATGACGACGCCGTGCCGGTCGACCACCTCGGCCCGGCCCGCCACGGCCACCACGGCCACCGGCCGGCGCTGGACGACGCGGACCTTCAGCGTGCCCGGCCAGGCGCGCTCGACGCTCACCGACTCGATCTGCCGCAGCCCGGCGACGCGGCGGCGGACCTGCTCGAGATCGACGGTGGCCAGCGGCTGGCGGTCGGGGACCGCCGCCGCCCGCCGCACCTGGTCGGCCGCGGTCCCCGTGGCGCCCGACACCGCGACGCGCTGGACGCCGAGGACGGGCGAGAAGAACACCAGCCAGGCCGCCGCGCCCACCACCGCGAAGGACAGCAGGACGACGAAGGCCGTTCGCCACGCCGGATGGCTCACCGCGAGGCGAGCTCGGCGACGATGTGCGGGCCGAGCTCGGTGACGTCGCCGGCGCCCATGGTGAGGACGATGTCGCCGGGACGCGCCCGCTCGGCCACCAGGGCGGCGACCGCGCCGCGGTCGGGCGCGTAGGCCACGCGCCCGGCCGGCAGCGGCACCTTGCCCGCCACCAGCGCCCCGGAGACACCCGGCTCGGGGTCCTCCCGCGCGCCGTAGACGTCGAGCACGATGGCCTCGTCGGCCAGCCCGAGCGCGGCGCCGAACTCCTCGGCGAAGAAGCGGGTGCGGGAGTACAGGTGGGGCTGGAAGACCGCGATCACCCGGCCGGACGGCCCGGAGAAGGTCGCCACGACGTCGCGCGCGGCGCGCAGGTCGGCGGCCAGCTCGGTCGGGTGGTGGGCGTAGCTGTCGAAGACGGCGACCCCCGCGGCCTCGCCCTTGGCCTCGAAGCGGCGCTTGGCGCCGGTGAAGGCGGCCAGCCCGTCGCGGAACTCGTCGAACGGGACGCCGAGCTCCTCGGCGACGGCCAGGGCCGCGGTGGCGTTCAGCGCGTTGTGGCGGCCCGGGACGACCAGCCGCACCTCGCCCCTGCCCTCGACGGTGCACACGACGCCGAACCCGTCGGGGGCGATGCCGGTGACCCGGAAGTCGGCCCCCTCGGACTCGCCGTAGGTGCGCACGCGCAGGTCGCGGGCACGGGCGAGCGGGATCAGCGCCGCGGCGCCCGGGTCGTCGGCGCACACCACCAGGACCGAGCCGATGCGCTCGACGAAGCGGGCGAAGCTGTCGTACACGGCCTGCGGGTCGCCGTAGTTGTCCAGGTGGTCGGCCTCGACGTTGGTGACCACGGCCACCTGCGGGGCCAGCATGAGGAAGGAGCCGTCGCTCTCGTCGGCCTCGGCCACGAAGACCTCGCCCGCGCCCTCGTCGGCGCCGAGCCCGGTGGTGACGAGCTGGCCGCCCACGCAGTAGGACGGGTCGCGCCCGCACTTCTGCAGGGCGACGGTGAGCATCGAGGTGGTGGTCGTCTTGCCGTGGGTGCCGGCGACGGCGATGCCCGTGCGCCCGACCATGACGGCGGCCAGCGCCGCCGCCCGGGGGATGACGCGCAGCCCCTGGCGCAGCGCCTCGCCGAGCTCGGGGTTGGAGTCGCGGATGGCCGTGGAGACCACGACGGTGTCGACGTTCCTGATGTGGGAGGCGGCGTGGCCGACGTGGACGATGGCGCCGAGCTCGCGCAGCTCGGTGACGAGCTGGGAGCTGCGCGCGTCGCTGCCGGACACCGCGACGCCGCGCTTGAGCAGGATGCGGGCGATGCCGGACATGCCGGCGCCGCCGATGCCGATGAAGTGCACCCGGCCGAGCTCGGTGGCAGCGACCGGCTCGATCAGCTTGACCAGGCTCATCGGCGGCCTCCGGCCGAGATGACCTGCATCACCTTGCGGGCCAGCACCGTGTCGGCGTCCTTTCGTCCCATGCGTGAGGCGGCCTCGGACATGCGCACCACGCGTTCGGGGTCGCGCAGGACGGGCAGCACGTGCTGGAGGATCCAGTCGGCGGTCAGGTCGGCGTTGTCGACCATCATCCCTCCCCCGGCCTCGACGATGGGGGCGGCGTTGAGCCTCTGCTCGCCGTTGCCGTGCGGCAGCGGCACGTAGGCGGCCGGCAGCCCGACGGCGGTGAGCTCGGCGCAGGTCATCGCGCCGCTGCGGCACAGCACGAAATCGGCCGCGGCGTAGGCGAGGTCCATGCGGTCGACGTAGGGCAGCACCACGTACTGCGGGTCGCCGGGCGGCGGCTCGACCTCGATGGTGTTCTTCGGGCCGATGACGTGCAGCACCTGAACGCCCGCCTGGCGCAGCACGGGCGCGCTGGCGAGGGCCGCCTCGTTGACGGCCCGCGCCCCCTGGGACCCGCCGAAGACCAGCAGCGTCGGCCGGTCGTTCTCCAGCCCGAAGTACGACCTGGCCTTGTCTCCGGTGGACAGCCGGTCGAGCGCGACGATCTCGCGGCGCAGCGGGATGCCGACGTACTCGGCGTGCGGCAGCGAGGCGTCGGGGTGGCCGGTGAACACGTGCTCGGTGAGCCGGGCCCCGAGCCGGTTGGCCAGGCCCGGGCGCGGGTTGGCCTCGTGCACCACGATGGGCAGCCCGCGCCTTCTGGCGCCGAGGTAGGCCGGCGTGGCGACGTAGCCGCCGAAGCCGACCAGCACGTCGGCCTGGACGCGGTCCATGATGCCGGCGGCCGCGTTGATCGCCCCGGCCAGCCTGCCCGGGACCGTGAGCAACTGCGGCGTGATGGCGCGCGGCAGCGGGACCGCGGGCACCAGCGCCAGCTCATAGCCTCGCGCGGGCACCAGCCTGGTCTCCAGCCCGCGCTCGGTGCCGAGGCAGGTGATCCCGATGCCCGGGTCCAGCCTGCGCAGCGCGTCGGCCAGCGCCAAGGCGGGTTCGATGTGACCGGCCGTGCCGCCACCTGCGAGGACCACCCTCATGTCGGTCCTTTCAAATCCGCGTGCCTCGATGTCGGCCTGCGCCGCTCGGGACGACGGACCCCCGCCGGTGGGCGACCCAGGCCAAGCCAGCTTAGAGCCCTCGCCAGGGGCCCGGGTCCACGAGCGGCCAGCGCGTCCGCCGCGCCGGGCTCGCGTTTGGCGAACGACAACAGCATGCCGAGCGCCGCGAGCGTGGGCAACAGCGCCGAACCGCCATAGGAGACCAGGGGCAGCGGGATGCCGGTGACCGGCAGCGCGCCGATCACCGCGCCGATGTTCACGATGGCCTGACCTGCGATCCAGGCCACGGCGGCCGAGGCCGCCAGCCGGATGAAGGGGTCTTTGACGCGGGAGGCGACGCGCAGGCCGGCGTACCCGAGGAGGCCGAACAGGGCGATCACCACCAGGGTGCCCATCAGGCCGAGCTCCTCGCCCAGGATGGAGAAGATGAAGTCGCTCTCGGCGTGCGGCACCCGGCCCCACTTCTGCCTGCTGCTGCCCAGGCCCAGCCCGAACCAGCCGCCCGAGCCCATGGCGATCTGCCCCATGGCCGCCTGGTAGCCGGCGCCCGAGGCGGTGCCCCAGACGTCCAGCCAGCCCTCGATGCGCTCGGAACGGTAGCCCTCGACGCTGATCATGATGACCGTGGCCATGGTGAGCAGGGCCAGGACGCCGCCGAACAGCCGCAGCGGCGCCCCCACCACCCACAGCAGCGCCAGGAAGATGAGCATGAGCACGACGGTGGTGCCGAGGTCGCGTCCCACCATGACGAGGATGGCGATGATCGCGGTGCCGGGCATGAGCGGCAGCAGGAGCTGGCGCCACTCGATCATGCCGCCCTTGGCCCGGCGCGCGAGCAGGTCGGCGCCCCACAGCATCAGGCCGAGCTTGGCGGGCTCGGACGCCTGCAGGGAGAACCCGCCGATGTCGAGCCACCGCTGGGCGCCCAGCTCGGTGCGGCCGAGGAAGATCGTCATGATCAGCGCGATGATCGAGATGGCCATCAGCGGGTAGCCGGCGAGCCGGAAGAACCGCGGCGGCAGGCGCGAGCAGACCCACATGAGCGGCAGCCCGATGCCGACCGACATCGACTGCTTCAGAAACCAGTAGAACGGGTCGCCTTTGACCTGCAGCCCCTTGATGCTGGAGGCCGACAGCACCATCATCAGGCCGAGCGCGAGCAGCAGCGCGCTGCACCCGAGCAGCAGGTAGTAGGAGGTCAGCGGCCGGTCGAGCAGCCTGCCGAGCGCGGCGAGCCGCTCGTGCCCCCACCCTCGGCCCTCATCGCCCGCGCCGGGAGCGGAGCCGGCGGGAAGGCCCTTGGCGCCGCCGGGGGCGATCGTGGTGTCGCTCATCGCACGCCCGAGGTCGCCAGGCGGTGGACGGCTCGCGCGAACGCCTCCCCACGGGCCCCGTAGTCGGCGAACATGTCCAGCGAGGCGCCGGCGGGGGCGAGCAGCACGGTGTCCCCGGGGGAGGCGAGCCGGGCGGCTTCGGTGACGACACGGTCCATGACCCCAGTGTCTTGCCCTTCGACCTCCACGACCGGAACATTCGCCGCGTGTCGCGCCAGTGCCTCACGAATTCGTGCCCGGTCGGCGCCCAGGAGCACCGCTCCCCGCAGCCGGCCCGCCGCGCGGCGCACCAGCTCGCCGACGTCGGCGCCCTTCAGCAGGCCGCCGGCGACCCACACGATGGAGGGGTAGGAGGCCAGCGACGCCGCGGCGGCGTGCGGGTTGGTGGCCTTGGAGTCGTCCACGTAGTCGACCTCGCCCACCCGCGCCACGTGGGCGATGCGGTGCGGGTCGGGCACGTAGTCCAGCAGGCCCTGCCGTACGGCGGCGGCGGGGACGCCGTGCGCGCGGGCCAGCGCCGCCGCGGCCAGCGCGTTGGCCACGTTGTGCGGCGCGAACGGCCGGACGTCGGCCAGGGTCGCGAGCTCCTCGGCGGCGTGCAGCGGGTCCTCGACGAAGGCGCGGTCGACCAGGAGGTCCTCCACGACGCCGATCTGCCCGCGGCCGGGCACCCCGAGCGTGAACCCGGCCGTGCGCGGCCCGCCGCCCACCGGCCCGTCCGCCGCCGTGGCGTAGGGGGCGGCCAGGCGGGTGGACCAGGCGTCGTCGGCGTTGTGGACCACCACGCCGGCGCGCTGGTAGATGCGGCCCTTGACCCGGGCGTACTCCTCCATGGAGCCGTGCCAGTCGAGGTGGTCGTCGGCGACGTTGAGTACGGCCGCGGCGCTCGGCGCCACGGTGGAGGACCAGTGGAGCTGGAAGCTGGACAGCTCCACCGCCAGCACGTCGTAGGGCTGCGCGACGGCCTCGATGATGGGGGTGCCGACGTTGCCGACCGCCGCGGCGGCGTGCCCGGCCGCCCTGAGCATGGCGGTGAGCATGCGCACGGCCGTGGTCTTGCCGTTGGTGCCGGTGAGCGCCAGCCAGGGCGCCGCGCCGGCGGGACGGCGCCGCCAGGCCAGCTCGACCTCGCCGATCACCTCGACACCGCGGGCCGCGGCCTCCACCAGCAGCGGCTGGTCGGGCCGCCAGCCGGGCGAGGTGACCACCAGGGTGGTGCCGGGGGGCAGCTCGCCGCCGAAGCGGACCTCGGCCCCGAGGGCGGCCAGCTCGGCCGCCGCCGCCCGCTGGCGCTCGCCGTCGCGGGTCTCGACCACCACGACGCGTTCGCCCGCCTGGAGCAGGCTGCGCGCCGCCGCCGCTCCCGAGACCCCGAGACCCGTGACGCAGATGGTCATGCCTTGGGCATCCACTCGACGTAGAACAGGCCGAGCCCGGCGGCGGCGCACAGGCCGGCGATCAGCCAGAACCGGACCACGATGGTGGTCTCGGCCCAGCCCTTGAGCTCGAAGTGGTGCTGGAGCGGGGCCATGCGGAACACCCGTTTACCCGTCATCTTGAAGAACCCGACCTGGATGATCACCGAGGCGGTGATGACGACGCACAGGCCCGCCAGGATGAACAGCAGGAACTGCGTGCGCGTGGTGATCGCCAGGCCGGCCAGCACCCCGCCGAGGGCCAGGGAGCCGGTGTCGCCCATGAAGATCTTGGCCGGGGGCGCGTTCCACCACAGGAAGCCGACCAGCGCGCCGAGGACGGCGGCGGCGACCACGGCCAGGTCGAGCGGGTCGCGCACCCAGTAGCAGTTGGGGCCGAGCTGGTTCAGGCAACTGTTGCGCAGCTGCCAGTTGCCGATCAGCACGTAGGCGGTCAGGACGGCGCCGGTGGCGCCGCTGGCCAGGCCGTCGAGGCCGTCGGTGAGGTTCACCGCGTTGGAGAAGCCCACGATCATGATCAGGACCCAGATCGTGAACACGACGATGCCGATGGAGGGCCCGAAGTCGCGCAGGAACGACAGGCGCGTCTCGGCGGGCGTGATCGAGTAGTTGTTCTTGAACTGGACGACCAGCACCGCGAAGATCGCGCCGACGATGAGCTGGCCGAGGGCCTTGGCGCCGCTGCGCAGGCCCAGGCTGCGCTGCTTGTAGATCTTGATGAAGTCGTCAAGGAACCCGACCGTGCCGAGGCCGGCCATCAGGAACAGCACCAGCACGGCCGAGGCCGTCGGCGGGGTGAGCGTGGCCAGGTGGGAGCAGGCGAACCCGATGAGCGCGGCGATCACGATGACCGTGCCGCCCATGGTGGGGGTGCCGCGCTTGTCGTGGTGGCCCGAGGGCCCTTCCTCGCGGATGTTCTGGCCGTAGCCCCGGCGGCTGAACAGCCGGATGGCCAGGGGGGTGCCGAGCATCGACAGCAGCAGCGCCACCGCGGCGGCGACGAGGATGTCCCTCATCGGGCCTCACCGCCGAGCAGGACCTGCGCGACCTTCTCCAGGCCCGCGGCGCGCGGGCCCTTGATGAGCACCACGTCGCCGGGCGCGAGCCTGGCCGCGAGCTCCGCGGCAGCGGCGGCCGCGTCGGGCACGTGGACGGCCGGCGCCCCCTTCGCCCCCGCCAGGACCGGCCAGGGGGCCTCTCCGACCACCCACAGCCCTTCCAGGCCCGCCCGCGCGGCGACCCGGCCGACCTCCTCGTTCAGCTCGTCGCTCTCGTCGCCCAGCTCGCGCAGGGAGGCGATCACGGCGTACTTGCGGCGGTCCTTGCCGAGCACGCCGAGGGTGTCGAAGGCGGCCCGCATGGAGTCGGGGTTGGCGTTGTAGGCGTCGTTGATCACGGTGACCCCGTCGGGGCGGTCGGTGACCTCCATGCGCCAGCGGCTGCGCGGCTCGGCGGCCGACAGCTCCTCGGCGATGGTGGCCACCGGCAGGCCCAGCTCGTAGGCGGCCGCGGCGGCGGCCAGCGCGTTCTCCACGGCGTGCGCCCCGTACAGGCGCAGCCGCACCTCGGCGGTGCCGGAGGGGGTGCGCAAGGTGAACGCGGCCCGGCCGCGCTCGTCCAGCCGCTCCTCCTCGGCCCGCACTCCGGCCTCGGCCGAGCGCCCGAACCAGGTGACGCGGGCCTGGGTGCGGTCGGCCATCGCGCGCACGAACGGGTCGTCGGCGTTCAGCACGGCCACCCCGTCGGCGGGCAGCGCCTCGGGCAGTTCGCCCTTGGCCTTGGCGATCTGCTCGCGCCCGCCGAACACGCCGAGGTGGGCGGTGCCGACGTTGAGCACCACGCCGATCTTGGGCGGGGCGATGCGCGCCAGATAGGCGATGTGGCCCTCCTCCCGGGCGCTGAGCTCCAGGACCAGGAACCTGGTGCCGGAGTCGGCGCGCAGCACGGTGAGGGGGTGGCCGATCTCGTTGTTGAAGTTGCCGGCCGGGGCGATGGTGGGACCCATGCGGCCGGTGAGCCGGGCCAGCAGGTCCTTGGTGGTGGTCTTGCCCGCCGACCCGGTGACGCCGACGACGGTCGCGTGCGGCAACTCGGCCACCGTCGCCGACGCCAGGTCGGCGAGCGCCGTCACGACGTCGGCCACGACCACGCAGGGCACGTCCAGCGGCCTGCTCGCCAGCACGGCGACCGCGCCGGCCTCACAGGCCTGGGCCGCGAACTCGTGACCGTCGGCCCGCTCTCCCCTGATCGCCACGAACAGCGAACCCGGCTCGGCCGCGCGCGAGTCGATCAGGACGGGCCCTCGGACCACGGCGCGGGGATCGGCCTTGCCCGCCAGGGCCCCCGAGGTCACCTCGGCGATCCTCGCCAGCGGCAACGGGATCATTCGTCTTCCCTACTCTCCATACAAGCTGTCCGTGCGTGTCGGGATGGACCGGCGCCTCGCACGGGGCGCCCGGCCCGGCTTTCACATCAGCCTCGCACAAGCACAACGATCACATGCGGTCCCGTCTGCGGATGGCCTCCGCGACCACCTGCCTGTCGTCGAACGGCAGCACTTCATCGTCGACGTACTGACCCTGCTCGTGCCCCTTGCCCGCGACGACCACCACGTCGCCGGGACCGGCCCGGCCGACGGCCAGGCCGATGGCGGCGGCCCGGTCGGGCTCGACGATGACGTGCGCGCGCTCGCGGCGCGGCACCCGCAGGACGCCCTCGAACATCGCGGAAAGGATGCGGAGAGGATCCTCCGAGCGGGGGTTGTCGCTGGTCAGCACGGCGACGTCCGCCAGGCGTGCCGCGGCCTCGCCCATCATGGGGCGCTTGCCCCGGTCGCGGTCGCCGCCGCAGCCGAGGACGACGATCAGGCTGCCCGAGGTGACCTCGCGCAGCGCCCGCAGCACCGACTCCACGGCGCCCGGTTTGTGGGAGTAGTCGACGATGGCCTGGAAGCCGTCCGCGCCCGGCACGCGCTCCATGCGGCCGGGGACGCCGGTGACCGTGCCCACGCCGTTCACGGCGGTCTGCAGCGGCACCCCGGCCTCGACCAGGGTGACGAGCGCGCCGAGGGTGTTGGCGACGTTGAACGGGCCCGGCAGGGCCACCGACACGTCGGCCTCGACACCGCCCGGGCCGATCACCCGGAAGGTGCTGCCGTCGGACCCCAGGCGCACGTCCTGGGCCCGCCAGTCGGCCTCTGCGGCCCCGGCGGCCGAGAAGGTGGTGACCGGCACCTTGGCGATGCCCACCAGCTCCCTGCCGTGCTCGTCGTCGATGTTGACGACGCCCGCGCGGCACAGCTCGGGGGTGAACAGCCGCGCCTTGGTCAGGAAGTAGTCCTCCAGGTCGCGGTGGAAGTCCAGGTGGTCCTGCGAGAGGTTGGTGAACAGCGCCACGTCGTAGGACGCCCCGTCGACCCGGCCCAGGGCCAGGGCGTGGCTGGAGACCTCCATGGCGGCGGCGGTGACGCCGTCCTCGCGCATGAGGGCGAGCAGCCCCTGCAGGTCGGTCGCCTCTGGGGTGGTGAGGGTGGGCGGGAAGGTCGTGGCGCCGACGTGGATCTCGACCCCGCCGATGAGGCCGGTGCTGTGCCCGGCCGCCCGCAGGCCCGCCTCCAGCAGGAACGTGGTGGTCGACTTGCCGCTGGTGCCCGTCACGCCCAGCAGCAGCAGGCCGGAGGAGGGCTGCCCGTACACCCAGGCGGCGACCCGGCCCAGCACCGAGCGGGGGTCGGGCACCACCAGCACCGGCACGCCGGTCGCGACCGCGGCCTCGCGGCCGGTGGGGTCGGTCAGGATCGCCACGGCCCCGGCGGCGACGGCGGCGGCGGAGAAGGCCGCGCCGTGCGCCGTGGAGCCGGGCAGGGCGACGTACAGGTCGCCGCGCTGGACCTGGCGGGAGTCGATGGTGACGCCGGTCACCGCGGCGAGCGGCGCTCGGGGGCCGCCGGAGGGCGCGCCGAGCATGGCCGCCAGGCCGGACAGCGGGCGGACCGGGCAGGACCTTGGACGCATGGACGACGGGGGACGCACGGGCGAGAGCGTACCTTCCCCCGTCACCCGTCGGTGCTCATGCGCACCGATGGAGCGGTCGTGCCGGTCGGCGGGATCTTGCGGCTCTTCAACGCGAACGTCATGACATCCTTGAACACGGGTGCGGCGATCTCCCCACCGAAGTGGCCGTTCTCCGGAGCCTGGAGCACGGCCAGCGCCACCAGCCGGGGCGCGTCGGCGGGAGTGAACCCCACAAAAGTAGCGGTATATCCGCAATACCCTCGGCAGCTTTCGTCGTATCGCATGGCGGTTCCGGTTTTACCAGCCACGCGGTATCCCTTGATGGCGGCCAGCGAGCCGGTGCTCCCCTCGGCGCTCACCGCCGCCTCCAGCATGCGCGTGATGTCCTTGGCCGTGCGCGCGGTGATGACGCGGGTCTGCCTGGCCGGCTTGGCCGGGACGAACCTGCGGTGCTGGTCGACCGTGCCGGCGACGATCTGCGGGGTGACGCGCACGCCGCCGTTGGCGATGGTCTGGTAGACGCTGGCCATCTGCAGGGCCGTCACCGAGACGCCCTGGCCGAAGGCGATGGTGCACCGCTGGCTGCCCGACCAGGTCTCCCTCTTGGGCAGCAGCCCGGCCTCCTCGCCGTAGAGGCCGGCGCCCGTCTTGGCGCCGAAGCCGAAGGCCCTGAGCATGTTGTACAGCGGCTGGTCGCCGACCCGGTCGGCCGCCATGATCGTGCCGACGTTGCTGGACTCGGCGATGATGCCGGTGAAGGTCAGGTTCTCGGGCGGGTGCGGGTGGGCGTCGCTGAGCACCCGGTCGGCGCAGCGGTACTTGTCGGCGACCTCGAACACGGTCTCGGGCCTGACCGCCCCGGCCTCCAGGGCCGCCGCGGCCGTGATGACCTTGTTGGTGCTGCCCGGCTCGAAGACCTCCGACACCGCGCGGTTGCCCAGGCTCGGCGTGCGCTCCCAGTCGTTGAGGTCCACCTCGGGGGCGTTGGCCATGGCCACCACCTGGCCGGTGCGCACGTCCATGACGATGACGCTGCCGCTGCGGGCGCCGGTGGCCTGGACCTGCTTGGCGATGGCCGTCTGCGCCGCCCACTGGATGTCGCGGTCGATGGTCAGCCGGAGGCCGCGCCCGGCGACCGGCTCCTGCTTGGTGCTGCGCGTCATGGGGATGCGCTGACCGGTGCCGCCGGTCTCGACGGTCTGCTTGCCGTCCTGCCCGGCCAGCAGCTTGTCGTAGACCTGCTCGAAGCCCACCAGGCCGTGGCCCTCGTCGCCGACGTACCCGATGACCCCGCCGGCGAGGTTCCCGCCCGGGTACAGGCGCTCGTAGTGGGGCGTCGCGGCCAGCCCGTCGATCTTCAGGTCGAGCACCTTGGCGGCGGTCGCCGTGGGGACGTTGCCCGCCAGCAGCGTGTAGCGCGTCTTCGGCTGCGCCAGCTTGGCGGCGATGACGCCCTTGTCGACGCCCAGCAGCGCGGCCAGGGACCCGGCGACCTGGTCGCGCTTGGCCGGGAGCACCTTGGTGGGGTCGGCGGAGATCTCGCGGGCCTCGACGGTGAGGGCCAGCTCGTGGCCGTTGACGTCGGTGATGGACCCCCGGCGCGCGGTCAGCGTCTCCTCCTGGACCCGCAGCCGCTCGGCCCTGGCCTCGAAGACCTTGGAGTCCAGGCCCTGGAGCTGCACCAGGCGCCCGGCGAACAGCGACAGCACGACGGCCATCCCCATCAGGCCGATGTTGATGCGGCGCGAGGGGTTGCCAAGGCGCAGCGGGACCGGCGGGCGGGGGTTCCAGGTGATGCGCAGCCCGGGACGGCGCTCGGGGTCGTCGGGGCCCATCGGCGGGCGGCCTCGCGGCGGCACCCTTCGACGGCCGGGGCCGAACGGGCGCCAGGGGCCCTCACCCCGGGGGCCGACCGGCCGGGGGGGACGCCCGGAGCCCTCGCCGCCCTCGGATCTGAAGGCGCGCGCGGGTCCGTCGGGCCGTCCCTTCGCTCCCCGGGGACGCCCGGCGCCCCCTTCGGGACGCCCGGGACCGCCCGCACGCCTGCCCGGCCCGTCGGAACGACCTGAAGCACGCCCACCGGGCCCATCGGAACGACCGGAACCGCCCGCACGGCCGCCAGGCGCGCCGGAAGGACCCGCGGCCCCGCCGCGTCCCCCTGGCGCGTCAGAACGGCCGGCACCACCCGCACGCCCACCGGGCGCGTCAGAACGACCGGAACCACCAGCACGCCCACCCGGCGCGTCAGAACGACCGGAACCACCAGCACGCCCACCCGGCGCGTCAGAACGACCGGAACCACCAGCACGCCCACCCGGCGCGTCAGAACGACCG